>NZ_JAZGLW010000002.1:600000-760346 GCF_036409155.1 Mycobacterium sp. 050128
ACTCCGGTACCGCGGTAGACCCAATGTGGTCGACGCGCAACGCTTTATGCCCGCACGACACCGACAGCCGGTTGACGATGCGCCGCGCCTGGTCCGGCCAGGTCGGATCGGCCGGCACCACGCGCGCCGGTGCGCGGACGAACCGCCGCTCGGCCAGATTGTGCGCGAACGGCACAATCCGGTCGTTCCACAACTCGCGGGCCCGCTTGACCAAATCCTCTTGACTGCCCGAGTTATCCAGCCAGATATCGGCGACGGCTTCACGCTGCTCGTCGTTGGCCTGGGCCGCGATCCGGGCGCGGGCATCGTCCTCGGTCATGCCGCGCTGCTCGACCAGCCGGCGCACCCGTAGTTCCACATCAGCGTGCACGATGATCACCAACGGAAACAGCGGCGCCATACCGGATTCCACCAACAGCGGAATGTCCTCGACGACAACCGAGTCCTCCGGGACCGACGCGATGATCTCCTCGCGCCGCTTGCCCACCAACGGGTGAACGATCGAGTTCAGCTTCTGGCGGGCCTCGTCGTCGGCAAAAGCCTTGGCGGCTAAGGCCGGACGATCCAGTGATCCGTCCGGCTGCAGGATGTCCTCACCGAACGCCTCGACGAGCGACGCCAACCCCGGGGTGCCCGGCTGGACAACCTCCCGGGAGATGACGTCGCCGTCGACGACGATCCCACCGCATTCCGCGAACGTGGCGGACAGCGCCGATTTCCCGGCGCCGATGCCACCGGTCAACCCGATGCGCAGCATCCGAGGCGAAGGTTAGGCGTTGCCGGCGAGCTTTTCGCGCAGCGCGGCCAGTTGAGCGTCGCTGGCGAGCGAGCCGCCCGCCTCTTTCGGCGAGGACGCACCGTTGCCCGGCGTGTGATCGCTGTCGGTGTGCCCGGCGGCTTCGGCAGCGGCGAACTTCTCCATCTGCGCGGTGTGCATCTTGTGCCGGCGCTCGGCCTCGGCGTAGCGGGCCTCCCACTCGTTGCGCTGAGTGTCGAAACCTTCCATCCACTCGTTGGTTTCGGAGTCGAAGCCCTCGGGGAAGATGTAGTTGCCCTGCTCGTCGTAGCTGTCGGCCATGCCGTACTTGGCGGGGTCGAACTCGTCGGTGTAGTCCTCGTTGGCCTGCTTGAGCGACAACGAGATCCGGCGACGCTCCAGGTCGATGTCGATGACCTTGACCATCGCGTCGTCGCCGACGGCGACCACCTGGTCGGGCACCTCGACGTGGCGCTCGGCCAGCTCCGAGATGTGCACCAGACCCTCGATGCCCTCCTCGACACGCACGAACGCGCCGAACGGCACCAGCTTGGTGACCTTGCCGGGAACGATCTGACCGATGGCGTGGGTGCGGGCGAAGTGGCGCCACGGGTCTTCCTGAGTCGCCTTGAGCGACAACGAGACCCGCTCGCGATCCATGTCGACGTCGAGCACCTCGACGGTGACCTCGTCGCCAACCTGGACCACCTCGGACGGGTGATCGATGTGCTTCCAAGACAATTCGGAAACGTGCACCAGACCGTCGACACCGCCGAGATCGACGAACGCGCCGAAGTTGACGATCGAGGACACCACACCCTTGCGGATGGTGCCCTTCTGCAGCTGGTTGAGGAACTCGCTGCGCACTTCGGACTGGGTCTGCTCCAGCCAGGCGCGCCGCGACAGAACCACGTTGTTGCGGTTCTTGTCCAGCTCGATGATCTTGGCTTCGATCTCCTTGCCGATGTAGGGCTGCAGATCGCGCACCCGGCGCATCTCAACCAGCGAGGCGGGCAGGAAGCCGCGCAGCCCGATGTCGAGGATCAGGCCGCCCTTGACGACCTCGATGACGGTGCCCTTGACGGCCTCGTCCTTCTCCTTGAGCGCTTCGATGGTGCCCCAGGCGCGCTCGTACTGTGCGCGCTTCTTGGACAGGATCAGACGCCCTTCTTTGTCCTCTTTGGTGAGAACAAGGGCCTCGACCTCATCACCGACGGTAACGACCTCGTTGGGGTCGACATCGTGCTTGATGGAGAGTTCGCGGGCGGGGATGACCCCTTCGGTCTTGTAGCCGATATCGAGGAGCACCTCGTCCCGGTCCACTTTGACGATCGTGCCTTCGACGATGTCGCCATCGTTGAAATACTTGATCGTTTTGTCTATTGCGGCGAGAAAGTCCTCGCTCGAGCCAATGTCGTTGACGGCTACTTGCGGCGAGGTGACGGCGGGACTCGGCATATTGTTGGGGTGCTCCGGACAGGTTGGGTCGTAGGGATAAAACTGGGATTTACCTGATAAGGCTACTCGACAGGTCACACGCTGGACAAACTCGCCCGGCGCGCCACGTCCGCCACGCCCAGTATTCGACCCGCGGCACCCTGCGCGCAACCCGGAATTTGAGGTCGATTGTTGTCATCATGCCTGCCCCGAAACGGCAGGGCCTGCGGTTGGGACTGCTAGTGCGCCTATTCGCCGGTCAGAACTTGGCGATCAGCACGACTCCGCACACCATGAGCACGCCGCCCAGGGCCCGCAGCAGCGTGATCGGATGAGGATCCAGCCGTAACCAGCCAAAGTGGTCGAGAACCAACGACATGACCAGCGCTGATGTGACCGTGAAAGCCATGAAGGTGCCGGCTCCGACCCGGTTGACCAGCGTGAGGCCGGCGTAGACCTGGACCGCTCCGACCAGGCCACCGATCACGGCCCACCACGGCATCGACGCGACGTCGCGGGCGGTGGGCAGCGGTTTCGGCATCAACAGGAACGCGGCGACGAAGAAAACGGTGATGACCGCGAACGAAATCGCGGACGCGAGCCACGGGTTGATGATGTGCTTGTAAAGCTGGCCATTCATGGCGGCTCCGCACGTCTGAAGCGCACCACCCAGGACGATGAACGGGATGATCCAGGCGGCGTTCATGCCACTCCTTCGTCTAGTGCGCGGCTTAGTGTGCCGCCGAGTCCCAGGAGCGGCCATAGCCGACGGAAACCTCGAGCGGCACGTCCAGCGGGTAGGCGGAGCCCATCTTGTCGCGCGCCAGCTCCTCGACCTGTGCGCGCTCGCCGGGCGCGATTTCGAACAGCAACTCGTCGTGTACCTGCAACAACATCCGGGATTTAAGCCCGGCATCTTTGATCGCCTTGTCGACCTCGATCATCGCCATCTTGATGATGTCGGCCGCGCTGCCCTGAATCGGCGCGTTGAGCGCCGCCCGTTCGGCGGCCTCGCGCACGTTGCGGTTGCTGCTGTCCAGCTCGGGCAGGTAGCGCCGGCGGCCGAACACCGTGGAGGTGTAGCCGTCCTTGCGGGCCTGTTCGACGACGTTGCGCAGGTAATCGCGGATGCCGCCGAATCGGGCGAAGTACTGGTCCATCTGCTCTTTGGCTTCTTCGGTGGAGATCTTGAGCTGGGCGGCCAATCCGTAGGCGCTCAGTCCGTAGGCCAACCCGTAGGACATCGCCTTGACCCGGCGGCGCAGCTCGGCGGTGACCTCCTCGATCGGCACCCCGAAGGCCCGAGAGGCGACGAATGAGTGCAGGTCTTCGCCGGTGTTGAACGCCTCGATCAGGCCTGCGTCCTGGGACAGATGCGCCATGATCCGCATCTCGATCTGGCTGTAGTCGGCGGTCATCAACTCGGCGTAGGCCCCCGATTCGCCCGAGCCGACCACGAACGCGTCGCGGATGCGCCGACCCGCCTCGGTGCGGATCGGAATGTTCTGCAGATTCGGTTCGGTCGACGACAATCGGCCCGTCGCGGCAATGGTCTGGTTGAACGTGGTGTGGATACGCCCGTCGGAGGCCACCGAATTCAGCAGCCCGTCGACGGTGACCTTGAGCCGGGTGGCGTCACGGTGGGCCAGCAGATGCTGCAGGAAAGGATGGCCGGTCTTGTCGAACAGCGACTGCAGGGCGTCCGCGTCGGTGGTGTAGCCGGTCTTGGTGCGCTTGGTCTTCGGCATGCCCAGCTCGTCGAATAGCACCGTCTGCAACTGTTTTGGCGAGCCCAGGTTGATCTGCTTGCCGATCACCGCGTAGGCCGCCTCGGCCGCGTCGCGGATCTGGGCCGCGAAATCGCTTTGCAGCTCCGACAGTTTCGGCAGATCGACCGCGATGCCGACATGTTCCAGGTCCGCGAGCACCCGCTGCACCGGCAGCTCCATACCGCCCAGCAGCGACGTGGAGTTGATCCGGGCCAGCTCCTCGTCCAACGCGTCGGCCAGGTCCAGCACCGCCACGGCGCGCAGGATCAGCGTCTGCACCGCCTGGTCGTCCACCCCGTCGGAATCGTCGAGAAGCGAAAGCTGTTGCTGCTCTGCGGTTTCGGCGCGCAGTTCGCGGCGCAGGTAGCGCAGCGAAAGGTCGTCGAGAGCGAAGCTGCGCTGCCCGGGGCGCACCAGGTAGGCCGCCAGCGCGGTGTCGGAGGTGACGCCGGCCAGCGTCCAGCCCCGCCCGGCGAGGTCGTGCATCGCCAGCTTGGCTTCGTGCAGCGCCTTGGGCGGGCCGGGGTCGGCCAGCCAGGATGCCAGCGCCGCCTCGTCGTCGGGATCCAGCGTCGAGGTGTCGATATAGCGGCCCTCGCCGTCGGCGGACACGATGGCCAGCGCGGTGGCGTCGGCGTCGTAGGCCAGGTGGGTGCCGACGACGGCCAGGCCGAATCGCTTGCCGGAGCTGTGTTCGGCCAGCCACACGGCCAGCTGACCGGCCTCCAGCGCGCCGCCGCGCACGTCGAATCCCTCGTCCACTTCGGGGTCCACCGAGGCCAGGGTTTCGAACAGCCGGTCGCGCAGCACCCGGAACTCGAGGTCGTCGAAGAGCCGGTGAATCTGGTCGCGATCCCACGGCAGCATCCGCAGCGTGTCCGGGGTTTGCGCCAGAGGCACGTCTTTGACGAGGTCGGTGAGCTCGCGGTTGCGGATGACGTTGGCCAGGTGAGCCCGCAGCGCGTCGCCGACCTTGCCGCGCACCGAGTCGACGTTGTCGACCAGACCCTGCAGCGACCCGTACTCGACGATCCACTTGGACGCGGTCTTCTCCCCCACGCCGGGAATGCCGGGCAGGTTGTCGCTGGGATCGCCACGCAGCGCGGCGAAGTCGGGGTACTGCGCGGGCGTCAGCCCGTACTTCTCGACGACCGCCTCCGGGGTGAAGCGGGTGAGTTCGCTGACGCCCTTGCGCGGGTAGAGCACCGTGACGTCGTCGCTGACCAGCTGCAACGAATCACGGTCGCCGGTGACCACCAGGACCCGGTAGCCCTCGTTCTCGGCCTGGGTGGCCAGTGTCGCGATCAGGTCGTCGGCTTCGAATCCGGGCTCGGCGAGCACCGTGATGCCCAGCGCGCCCAGCACTTCCTTGGTGATGTCGATCTGGCCGCGGAACTCGTCGGGCGTCTCCGATCGGCCGGCCTTGTACTCGGGGTAGCGCTCCAGCCGGAACGTCTGGCGCGAGACGTCGAACGCCGCGGCGATGTGCGTCGGGGCCTCGTCGCGCAGCAGGTTGATCAGCATGGCGGTGAAGCCGTAGACCGCGTTGGTGGTTAGGCCGCCGCGGGTCTTGAAGTTCTCCGCGGGCAGCGCGTAGAACGCCCGGAAGGCCAGCGAATTGCCGTCCAGCAACATCAGTGTCGGCTTGGTCTGTTCCTGGCTGGGAATTGTGGTCGCGACGGGCACGGCTCTCACTCTAGGCATCCGCAATGACGAGTCACTCGCGGCAGAACTGCAACACGTTTCAGTTTTGTGTGTGAGCTGGGTAGTCTGGCCGAGTGCCAGAGGTCACCAGTCAAGAACCCGCGATCGACGGATGGTTCGCCACCGATGACGCCGGAAAGCCCCATCTGATCGGCAGCAAGTGCCCCGCGTGCGGCACCTACGTATTCCCGCCACGGGAGAACAACTGCCCGAACCCGGCATGCGCCAGCGACACCCTGGAGCTCGTCGCGTTGTCGACCCGGGGAACGCTGTGGAGCTACACCGAAAACCGCTATCCCCCGCCCGCGCCCTACCCCGCGGCGGATCCGTTCGAGCCGTTCGCGATCGCGGCGGTGGAACTGGCCGACGAGGGCATCATCGTGCTGGGGAAGGTCGTCGAGGGCACGCTGGCCGCCGACCTGAAGGTCGGCATGCAGATGGAACTGACCACCATGCCGCTGTTCACCGACGACGACGGTGTCGAGCGCATTGTGCACGCCTGGAAGGTAGCCTCCGACGGCGACGATAAACAGAGCAGTGCGATCGGAAAAAGCGGCGAGGAGCAGCGGATATGACAACGACTACGCCCGAACCGCTGTACATCCTCGGCGCCGGGATGCACCCCTGGGGCAAATGGGGTCGTGACTTCACCGAATACGGCGTCGTTGCCGCGCGCGCCGCGCTGGCCGAAGCCGGCCTGGGCTGGCAACAGATCCAACTGGTCGCCGGCGCCGACACCATCCGCAACGGCTACCCTGGCTTCATCGCGGGATCGACGTTCGCGCAGAAGCTCGGCTGGAACGGCGTGCCGGTCAGCTCCAGCTACGCCGCCTGCGCCAGCGGCTCGCAGGCGCTGCAGAGCGCCCGCGCCCACATCCTGGCCGGGTTCTGCGACGTCGCGCTGGTGATCGGTGCCGACACCACGCCGAAAGGCGCGTTCGCGCCGGTCGGCGGGGAACGCAAGAACGACCCCGACTGGCAGCGGTTTCACCTGATCGGCGCGATGAACCCGGTGTACTTCGCGCTGCTCGCGCGCCGGCGGATGGATCTGTACGGGGCGACGTCGGAGGACTTCGCCCAGGTGAAGGTCAAGAACTCTCAGCACGGCCTGCAAAACCCGAATGCCCGCTACCGCAAAGAATCTTCGGTAGAGGACGTGTTGGCCAGCCCGGTGGTCAGTGACCCGTTGCGGCAGCTCGACATCTGCGCCACCTCCGACGGCGCAGCCGCACTGATCGTGGCCAGCGCCGACTTCGCGCGCAAGCACCTCGGCTCGCTCGACGGTGTGCCCTCCGTGCGCGCGGTCAGCACAGTCACTCCCCGGTACCCGCAGCACTTGCCCGAATTGCCGGACATCGCAACGGATTCCACCGCCGTCGTGCCCGGGCCCGAGCGGGTGTTCAAGGATCAGATTCTCGACGCGGCCTACGCCGAAGCCGGCATCGGGCCCGAGGACGTGAGCCTGGCCGAGGTCTACGACCTGTCCACCGCGCTCGAGCTCGACTGGTACGAGCACCTGGGATTGTGCCCCAAGGGTGAGGCCGAGCAGCTGCTGCGCAGCGGCGCCACCGCCATCGGCGGCAAGGTTCCGGTCAACCCGTCCGGCGGGCTGGCGTGCTTCGGTGAGGCCATCCCGGCCCAGGCGATCGCTCAGGTCTGCGAGCTGACCTGGCAGCTGCGTGGCCAGGCCACTGGCCGGCAGGTGGAGAACGCCACGGTCGGCGTCACCGCGAACCAGGGCCTGTTCGGCCACGGCTCGTCGGTGATCGTCGCCCGCTAGGCGGCTCGCCATCCGCCGAGACTGCAACCAGAGCGTCGATTCGCCCAAATTCGCGATCTGAGCGCAGTCTCGACGCGCGGGCCCTACTCCTCGTCGGACTCGCCGCCGAGGGTTTCCAGCACGACTTCGGCCACCCGCTTCATCGTGGTCCGGCGATCCATGGCGGCGCGCTGGATCCACTTGAACGCCTCGGGCTCGGTCATGCCCTGCTTGGACTGCAGCAGACCCTTGGCGCGTTCGACGACCTTGCGGGTCTCCAGGCGGTCGGACAGCGTCGCGACTTCGCGTTCCAGCGCGGTGATCTCGCCGAATCGGCTGACGGCCAACTCGATGGCCGGGATCAGATCGCTGATCGTGAACGGCTTCACCAGATATGCCATCGCGCCGGCATCGCGCGCCCGTTCGACGAGATCGCGCTGGCTGAACGCGGTCAGCACCACGATCGGCGCGATGCGTTTACTGGCTATCTCGGACGCGGCGTCGATGCCGTCACGGCGCGGCATCTTCACGTCCATGATCACGAGGTCGGGCTTATGGAGCTCGGCCAGCTCGACGGCTTCCTGGCCGTCGCCGGCCTCGCCGACGATGTCGTAGCCCTCCTCTCGCAGCATCTCGGCCAAGTCCATACGGATCAGCGCTTCGTCTTCCGCGATCAGGACCCGGCGCGGCACAGCGGCGTCGGTGTCGGTCGTGGGGCCTGTCATGACGGACATTGTCTCGTGGATCGCGACAACCAGCGACATCGGGGGCGGTGAGAGCGGACGACCGCACCGATCCTCTATGGTGGGAGGCCGCTTAAGTTAATACGCCGGACACGCCCTCGTATCCCAACTGGCAGAGGAAACGGATTCAAAACCCGTGCAGTGTGAGTTCGAATCTCACCGAGGGCACCACGCCTGACCCGGCAGCTCAGTCTCAGACGAGTCGCCTATTGCGTTTTGACAACACCGCAATAACGCCGCAATTCCGGAAACGACACGGTTGGTTCGCGGAACGTCTTTCGCTTGTTCAACAGTCGTACAGTAAGCACGCTTTACCCCGTTCACCCAGAATGGAGTTCGTCGTGTCGCGTTTTAGCAAACTGTTCGTTGCCGTCGTTATTGTGCTGACCCCGCTCACCACTTCGGGATGCGGAAGCTTCTGCATTCCCGGCGGATCCTGCATCAGCATCTAGGTTGTTCCGTCCTATCCACCCCTCCGCGGAGGGGTGGATAGGCATCTTCCGGGCCACTAGTCGACAACTGAGACTGCTTGTACACCAATATATTCGGTGAAACACCGGGCCACGCACGCCGACCTCAGTACTATGCGGGCATGCCGTGACAAGCGGTGCCTTCTGGTGCGGGAGGTGGTGGCGTGAATCTGCGACGCGATCGACAGGAACCGTTGTCGGACATCGTCATTGAACTGGACGAGCCCGCCGACCTATTCGCCGTCGACGAGCGGGCCCTGCTATCCGGCGCGCACCGAATCGACAGCGGCATGGACGAACTCGTCGAGCTGATGTTGGCCCAGAAACGACATTCCAATGTTCAGCGCATCGTTTTGGATATCACCGGCGAATGCTCCGAAGAACTGGCAGCGACCCTGGAATCGTCGGTCCGCCGCTACTGCGCGTTGGCAGTGCGCCGGGCCGATCGGCAGCATGACCTGATCTGGCGCCAGGGCATGCGGTCGCTCATCAGCGGCTCGGTGCTCTTCGTTGCGGGCATCGCGCTGTCGTACATCTTCACTCGCCCAATGGTGGGTGAGCTCGCCGGTGAACTGCTCGGCAACGGCGTGTTCCTCGTGGTGGCGTGGGTTGGCCTGTGGTACCCCCTGGATGTGCTGTTCATCGCGAGAGAGCAGGCAAAGCGCGAGTCGCGGGTGTTCGCCATGATGCTGGCCATGCCGGTCGTGGTCCGAACCCATGCCGGAACGGTGCCCGTCGAGCACCTGCCCGGGTTCACCCCATCCGGCGGACGGCGGACCACTCGCCTCCGTGACACGCACATCCATTTGCGCGGTGCGCCGCCGACCGGGAGTCCCGGCCCCAGTTAGCCAACCGCGGCGTTGGGGAATGTCCTGGCCAACGGTTACGCTCTTAGCGTGGTGCCTAAGAAATGCGGGGCCCCGCCAAACTCGTCAGATGGCTCGGCGCGACCGGACTGCAAAGCAGCGGTGCGGGCCGAGAATCGCGCCCGCAAAGACCACTACGCGGATAGCCACGACCGTCGCTCCCGGGTGCTCAATATCAACGCGATGATGGCGGTAGTCGTCAGCCTGCTTTTCGGGATCCTGGGCATCTGGACCGGGTCCTTTGCACAGCGAACCCAATTGATCACGCTGATCGCCGCGATGATCTTCCTCACCGTCCCGTGGCTGCACCGCTTCGGGGAACTGGTTGCGCCGCTGACCTACATCGTCTCGGCGTATCTAGTCATCTTCTTCATCTGCTGGGAGGTCGGCACCGGCTCCGGCGTCCAGTACTACTACATCGCCAACGCGAGCCTGGTGGTGCTGCAGCTCGGCATCGAACGAATCGGCCTGGCCGCGCTGCTGGCAGGCGTCGGTGCCGGGCTGGTGATCGCGCTGCAGTTCCTGGTCCCCCGCTCGACCGGGCTCGAGCAGCCCTGGGCCGAGCGGACGAGCTTTGTCATCACGACGGTCTCGGCCTGCACAATGGCGGTGGTGACGGTGTGGTTCGCGCTGCGCGACACCAAGCGCGCCGAAGCCGTCATGGAGTCGGAGTACGAGCGGTCGGAAGCCTTGTTGGCCAACATGTTGCCGTCCAGCGTCGCCGACCGGCTCAAAGAACCCGAGCGCGACGTGATCGCCGACCGATACGAAGAGGCCTCGGTGCTGTTCGCCGACATGGTCGGCTTCACCGAGCGCGCCAGCTCGACCGCACCGTGCGACCTCGTCAAGTTCCTGGACCGGGTCTATGGCGCCTTCGACGAACTGCTGGACAAGCACGGGCTGGAGAAGATCAAAGTCAGCGGAGACTCCTACATGGTGGTCAGCGGAGTCCCGCGGCCCCGGCCCGACCACGTGCAAGCGCTGGCCGACTTTGCCCTCGACATGGTCGCGGCCGCCGCGAAAATCAAAGATGCACAAGGACTTTCGGTGCCGCTACGCGTCGGCTTCGCGACGGGCACCGTGGTCGCGGGCGTCGTGGGGTCGCGACGCTTCTTCTACGACGTGTGGGGCGACGCGGTCAATGTCGCGGCCCGGATGGAATCGACGGACTCGGTGGGACAGATTCAAGTGCCCGAGGACGTGTACGAGCGCCTGAAGGACGAGTTCGTGCTGCGCGAGCGTGGCCGGATCGAGGTCAAAGGCAAAGGCGTGATGCACACCTGGTACCTGATCGGCCGCAAGCCGGCGGCCGCCGAATCCGGTGACATGGCCGCCGAAAATCCCCGAACGACGCACGGCGCCACGGTCTAAAGCCCCTATTTTCGGTCGCGCGGCTGTGCCACAGTGAGGCTATGCAGCCCAGCCCTGTTCCAACCATGTTGCCGCATCTGTGGAAATCCACGCTGGTATCGGGAGTCCTGACGCTGATCGTCGGTGTCCTGGTGCTGGCGTGGCCGGGGATATCCGTCCTGGCCGCCGCGATCGCCTTTGGCGTCTATCTGCTGATTACCGGTGTCGCACAAGTCGTATTCGCTTTCAGTCTGCATGTTTCGGCGGGCAGTCGCATCCTGCTGTTCATCAGCGGTGCCGCGTCGCTGATCCTGGCCGTGCTGGCATTTCGCCACTTCGGCCAGGGGTACGCGGTCCTGTTGCTGGCCATCTGGATTGGCATCGGATTCATCTTCCGTGGTGTGGCCACAACGGTTTCCGCGATCAGCCATCCGACACTGCCGGGACGCGGCTGGTCGATTTTCGTCGGCGTCATCACACTGATCGCCGGTGTTGTCGTGCTGGCATCTCCGATCGCATCGATCATCACGCTGGCGATCGTTGTCGGGATTTGGCTGGCCGTCATCGGCGTGTTCGAAGTGATCGCGTCCTTCGGAATCCGCAAGGCCTCCAAAGAACTCGGGAATGGCGTCGGAAGCGCCTAACTACTACACTGTGTCGTAGAACGCTGCAGTCACGGGAGATGACGGATGAATGTCGTCGACATTTCGCGGTGGCAGTTCGGTATCACCACCGTCTACCACTTCGTCTTTGTGCCGCTCACGATCGGCCTGGCCCCTTTGGTCGCCGTCATGCAGACCGTGTGGGTGGCCACCGGCAATACCGCCTGGTACCGCCTGACCAAGTTCTTCGGCAAGCTGCTCCTGATCAACTTCGCGATCGGGGTGGCGACCGGGATCGTGCAGGAGTTCCAGTTCGGCATGAACTGGAGCGAATACTCGCGGTTCGTCGGCGACATCTTCGGCGCCCCACTCGCGATGGAAGGCCTGGCCGCCTTCTTCTTCGAATCCACCTTCCTGGGTTTGTGGATCTTCGGCTGGAGCAGATTGCCGCGACTGGTGCACCTGGCCTGCATCTGGATCGTCGCAATCGCCGTCAACGTGTCCGCGTTCTTCATCATCTCGGCGAATTCGTTTATGCAGCATCCGGTTGGTGCGCACTACAACCCGGCGACCAAGCGCGCCGAGTTGGACAGCATCGGGGCGTTCCTCAGCAATAACACCGCCCGTGCGGCGTTTTCACACGCGGTCAACGGCTCGTTGCTGACCGCCGCCACCTTCGTCGCCGCGGTGAGCGCCTGGTGGCTGATTCGCGCGCAGAAGACAGGGAACGTGGATCTCGGCAAAGTGTTTCGTCCGGCGGCGATCCTCGGGTGTTGGGTGGCACTGTTCGCCACCGTCGGGCTGTTCTTCACCGGCGACCAGCAGGGCAAGCTGATGTTCCAGCAGCAGCCGATGAAAATGGCATCGGCGGAATCGTTGTGCAACACCGAAACCGATCCGGACTTCTCTATCCTGACGGTCGGTTCGCACAACAACTGCGACAGCATCACCCGCGTGATCCAGGTGCCCTACGTCTTGCCGTTCCTCGCCGAGAGCAAATTCACCGGTGTGACGTTGCAGGGCGTACGCGACATACAGCAAGACTCTCAACGCAAGTTCGGACCAAATGACTACCGGCCCAACCTATTCGTCACGTATTGGTCGTTCCGCATGATGATCGGCTTGATGGCGATCCCGGTGCTGTTCGCGCTCGCCACCTTGTGGCTGACCCGCGGCGGCCGCACCCCCACCCAATCGTGGTACTCCTGGTTCGCGCTACTGACCATCCCGACTCCGTTCCTGGCCAACAGCGCCGGATGGGTGTTCACGGAAATGGGCCGCCAGCCATGGCTTGTGGTGCCGAATCCGACCGGCGACCAGCAGGTCCGGCTGACGGTCAGCCAAGGCGTATCGGATCACGCGGCCGGCATGGTCGTCACCTCGCTGGTGCTATTCACCCTTGTCTACGCGGTGCTCGCGGTCATCTGGTTCTGGCTGCTGAAGCGCTACGTCGCCGAGGGGCCGATGGAACACGATGCGGAACCCGCACCGCCGAAGGCACCCGGCGACGACGAAGTGGCCCCGCTGTCGTTCGCCTACTGACCCGGGAAGGAATTAACCAATGGCACTGCAAGAGTTATGGTTCGGCATCATCGCCGTACTGTTCCTGGGCTTCTTCATCCTAGAGGGCTTCGACTTCGGCGTGGGCATGCTGATGGAACCGTTCGGTCGCGCCGGCACCGGCGACGGGGAGAACCACCGACGCGCCGCGCTAAACACCATCGGCCCGGTGTGGGACGGCAACGAGGTCTGGCTACTCACCGCCGGCGCCGGGATGTTCGCCGCCTTCCCCGGCTGGTACGCGAGCGTGTTCTCCACGCTCTATTTACCGTTGCTCGCGATCCTGTTCGGCATGATCGTGCGAGCGGTGGCCATCGAATGGCGCGGCAAGATCGACGACACGAAATGGCGCGCCCTGGCCGATTTCGCCATTGCGGCCGGGTCCTGGCTGCCCGCGGTGCTGTGGGGTGTGGCGTTCGCCATCCTGGTGCGCGGCCTGCCGGTGGACGCCAACGGTCACATTCATCTTTCCATCGGCGACGTGCTCAACGCCTACACGCTGCTGGGCGGTCTGGCCACCGCCGGGCTGTTCTTGTTCTACGGCGCGGTGTTCGTCGCGTTGAAGACGTCCGGCGCGATCCGCGACGACGCGCACCGATTCGCGCAGCGGCTATCGCTTCCGGTTACGGGACTGGTTGCCGCCTTTGGGCTTTGGACACAGCTGGCGCATGGCAAGACCTGGACCTGGCTGGTGCTGGCCGTGGCGGTCGTCGCACAGCTTGCCGCCGTGGCGTTGGTGTGGCGCCGCGCCTCCGACGGCTGGGCATTCACGAGCACGGCGCTGGTCGTCGCGGCCGTGGTGATTCTGTTGTTCGGCGTGCTGTATCCCGATTTGGTGCCCTCCACGCTGAACAAGCAGTGGAGCCTGACGATCTACAACGCGTCGTCGACGCCCTACACGCTCAAGATCATGACCTGGGTGACCGCATTCTTCGCCCCGCTGACGGTTGTGTACCAGGCGTGGACGTATTGGGTCTTCCGGCAACGGATCTCGACTGACCGGATACCTCCGTCGATCGGCCTGGCAAGGCGCCCGTCCTGAGCACCCGCAACTCCCGGGCACCCCTGGACCCGCGACTATGGCGGGCATCGTCCGCGTTGCGTCGCTACCTGGCTGCCACGGTGAGCTGCGGAGTGGTGATTTCCGGCTGCGCGATCGGCTCGGCGATCGTGCTGGCCGGCATCGTCGCGAAAATCATCACCGATCCCTCGGCTCGTGATCTGCGGGGCTGGCTGGGACCGCTGTCAATTCTGTTGGCGCTGTGGGTCGTCCGCACGGTGGCGCATTGGTCGCAGGCGCGCCTGGGCCAGCGCGGCGCCAGCGCGGTGATCGCCGATCTCAACGATCAGGTGCTGACGGCGGTCACCGCCCGGCAACCCAACGAACTCGACGCGCAGCGGGATGCGGCCGCGGTCGTGGTAACCCGCGGCCTGGACGGCTTACGTCCTTATTTCACCGGCTATCTGCCCACGTTGCTGCTTGCCGCGATCCTGACTCCGGCGACCGTGGCCGTGATCGCCCTCTACGACCTGAAATCGACGGTGATCGTGGTGATCACGCTGCCGCTGATACCGATTTTCATGGTGTTGATCGGGCTCGCGACAGCGGAGCGATCAGCAACCGCGCTGGCCGCCATGACGACACTGCAGGGCCGGCTGCTGGATCTGATCGCGGGTATCCCCACGCTGCGCGCATTAGGCCGCGCTTCGGGCCCCGAACATCGCATCGCTGAACTCGCTGCGGCTCATCGCCGCTCGGCGATGGCGACGCTGCGCATCGCATTTCTGTCGGCGCTGGTGCTCGAGTTGCTGGCCACCTTGGGCGTCGCGCTGATCGCGGTCGGTATCGGTCTGCGCCTGGTGTTCGGCGAGATGACCCTGACCACCGGCTTGACTGTGCTTCTGCTGGCGCCCGACGTGTACTGGCCGCTGCGCCGTATCGGCGTGGAATTCCATGCCGCTCAAGATGGTCGGGCCGCGGCCGACGAGGCGTTCGCGCTCATCGGCGAACACACCGTGGCCGCGCGGCGCGATCAAACGGTAGCCGCGAGCGGGACGGAGATCCGGCTGGAGCAGCTCAGTGTGGCCGGACGAGATGGCAATTCGCCCTGCGAGTTGACGGCGGTGATCGCGCCGGGCCGTGTGACGATGCTGACCGGCCGCAACGGCGCCGGCAAGAGCACCACGCTGCAGGCGATCGCGGGACTCACGATGCCGTCATCCGGTCGAGTCCTGGTCGGCGGGATCGACGTCGCGGAGTTGGAGCAGAGCGCGTGGTGGCGACAATTGTCCTGGCTGCCGCAGCGCCCCGTGCTGGTCCCCGGCACGGTCCGCGACAACCTGGTCCTGTTCGGCGAGTTGGATGACCCCGAACACGCCTGTGCCGCAGCGTGTTTCGATGCGGTGCTGGCCGAGCTGCCGGACGGGCTGGAGACCGCGCTGGGACGCGACGGCGCCGGGCTGTCGCTGGGACAGCGCCAGCGGCTGGGCCTGGCCCGCGCGTTCGGGTCGCCGGCTCCGGTGCTGTTGCTGGATGAGCCCACCGCCCACCTGGACGCTGACACCGAGCAGCGGGTGCTGCAGGCCATTGCGGAGCGGGCACGCGCAGGGGCGACCGTCGTGCTCGTCGGCCACCGGCAGCCCGTCGTGGCGATCGGTGACCACCTGGTCGAAGTGGTTTCGGACCGCGAGGTGCGTTGTGCGCGAGTCTGATCCGCTCGTTGCGGCGTCGAGCCTGTTGCGGCCGCGGCTGCCCCGCATCCTGGCCGCCATCGCGTTGGGAGTGCTGTCGCTGGGCAGCGCGCTGGCCTTGGCCGGAGTATCGGCGTGGCTCATCACGCGGGCCTGGCAGATGCCGCCCATCCTCGACTTGTCGGTCGCGGTCGTCGCGGTGCGCTTGTTCGCGATCTCGCGGGGCGTACTGCACTACTGTGAGCGACTGGCCACCCACAACACCGCGCTGCGCGCGGCCGGTTCCGCGCGAGCGCAGATCTATCACCGGCTGGCGCACGGGCCGGCCGCGGTGGCCGTTCGGCTGCACAGCGGTGAGCTGGTCGCGCGCGTCGGCGCCGACGTCGACGAACTCGCCGACGTCCTGGTGCGCGCCCTGATCCCGATCGGTGTCGCGTCGGTGTTGGCGGTGGCGGCAACGGTCGCGGTCGCGGTCATCTCGCCGGCCGCCGGCACGATGCTGGCGATATGCCTGCTGATCACCGGCGTGGTGGCTCCCCTGCTGGCCGGCAGGGCGGCGGCCACCCAGGAAGAGGTTGCCCGCCAACAGCATTCCGAGCGCGACACGGCGGCGATGATCGCCCTCGAGCACGCGCCCGAGCTTCGCGTCGCCGGCGCCCTGCCCGAGGTCATCGCAAAATCGCATCGTCGCCAGCTTCGCTGGAGTGATGCGCTGGACGCGGCCGCCAGGCCGGCCGCGTTGGCCGAGGCCATGCCGACGGCCGCGGTCGGAGCCAGTGTGCTCGGCGCGGTCGTGGCCGGGATCGGGCTCGCACCCGCGGTCGCCCCCACCACATTGGCGGTCTTGATGTTGTTGCCGCTGTCCGCATTCGAGGCGATGACTCCCCTGCCGCGGGCCGCTATTCAGCTGACGCGTTCACGGATCGCCACGCGACGTCTGCTCGATCTGGCGCCACCGGTCCAGCAGGCCGCATCCGGATCCCCTGCGCCGATGCCAGTACCGGCCGGCACCGCAAGGTTGTCGGCCGACGTGCGATCCGGCCACACGCGGACGTTCTCACACCCGGTGACCGTCGACCTCAAGCCGGGCGCACGGCTGGCCGTCACCGGCGCCAGTGGCGCCGGGAAGACGACGCTGCTGATGACACTCGCGGGCCTGGTGCCGCCATTGCACGGTCAGGTAATGTTGAACGGAACCGACCTGAGTCGGCTCGACGAGCATGAATTGCCCAGCGTTGTCTGCTTTTTCGCGGAGGACGCGCACATCTTTGCCACCACGGTTCGAGACAACCTCTTGGTTGCCCGTGGCGACTGCGGCGACGACGAACTGGCGGCAGCACTGGACGCGGTTGGCCTCGGCGACTGGCTCGCAAGTCTGCCCGAGGGGCTGTCGACGGTGCTGATCGGTGGTGCGCACGCGGTCTCGGCGGGTCAGCGCAGGCGGCTGCTGCTGGCCCGGGCGATGCTGTCGCCGGCCCACATCGTGTTGCTCGACGAGCCCACCGAACATCTCGACGCGGTCGACGCGGAACGGGTCTTGATGGAGCTGCTGACCCCGTCGTCTCGTCTCATGGGCAGTGAGCGGACCGTCGTGGTGGCCACTCACCACCTGCCCGCGGCAGTGCGCTGTCCCGAGCTGCACATCGGCTGAGAGCCTGTACTCAGAGGTGACGTCGGCGTGGCGTGAATTCCAGTGTCAGCAAGACGAATACCAGCGGCACCAGCTGTGTCAGTGATATCAGCGCATACCGTCGGGCGTGCAGCGCATGGAACTTGTGCACGTATCGGTACAACGACTCGAGGGCGATCAGCGGGTCGAGCAGATGGATCAACCGGTAGAACAACCGCTCCAGTCGGCCCCGATTCTTGTCCTCGAACATCTCCGGAAACGCCGCAAACGATAACGAAACACGTTGTGCACCGGCCGCTTTAGCGGCCATGATCATGTCTACGCTGAGGCGTTCGTCGATCCCGTTGGGTGCGCCGCGGCGACGCCACGGCACATCCATGGTGATATCGCTGCCGGCCCCGGCCGTCGCGTATCGATGAAAGCCCTGCGCCCGCCCGGCGGCGTCCCTGGCGATTATCAGTGCAATCCCGGGAAATCGGCCCTCCAGCACGCCGTCGAGATTCATGTAGAACCCCCGATCGGTGTGTGCCCCGCTGGGCGATGCGCGCACCACCTCGATCAATTCGGCGCGCAGCTTGTCGTCGAGTTCCTGCTCCGCAACGATTTCCGTGGTGATACCGGCGTTGTGGGTGCGCTGCACCGCCTGACGCAAGTTGCGAAACTTGCGGCCCACCATGTCGAAACCGGCCACGTCGACGACGACATCGCGACCGATCGGCACCGCTCGCAGCGATTGCTTGACCACCGCTCGGTCGCTCCACAGCGCGAGCCGGCGCTCGCTACACCCCACTACCGCGATGCGCCAGCCGTGGGCGTGACACATCGCGGCGAAATCGGCGATCAGCTCGGGGAATTGGGCCTCCTCACCGATCGGGTCCCCGCCCACTACCGCAAATCCCATCCGCGTCCGATAGGCCAGCGCCGCGGTGCCCGCGGCACTGAAGTGGTAACTCTTGCCCGTTTGCATCGCAAACGGTGCCAACGGGTCGTCGGTGGTGGCGTTGACCAAAGCCCATGCCCGGGGCAGATTTTCGGGTTGCGGATGCGATGACAGGGGCCACATCAACACCAGTCCCGAGGCGGCGATCAGCACATCGCCACTCAGGTCGAACCCCAATACATGTGAGCCCAGGCCCGCCACCACGCACAGCGCGGCCGCTGCCGCGTGCATGGTCGTCACCGGGCGGCCCAGAAAAATCCCGCGGGCGATCAACGCCACCGCGGCCAGTACCGTCAGCGACCAGCCCAGCCGATCGGCGTAATGCCATTGGGGCTGAGAGCGGTGATGGGCGACGATGGCGACCAGCCAGCACCCGGCGCACAACAGAGCCAAGGCGCCGATGCAGCGCGCTGCGAGCGAATCGACGTGAACCACAACACGTTCGCGCGCACGCAGTTTGGGGAGAAGGTCTGCCGACGGGCCGTTCATACTTCACCTCCCGATGGGCGCGGCGCTTGTCCCATCGAATACCCGGCTCGTACGACGTTACGCTCGATTACTGTCCCGCAGAACCGAAATCGAACGGGTGCCGGGTAACTATTCGATAACCGTTATCGGTTGGCGGGCGGAAAGTACTTCAGCACACCCTCTTGCGCGACGGTGGCGACGATTTGGCCGAAACGATCGAAGAAGTGGCCGGTGCCCAGGCCGCGGGAATCCGCGGCCACCGGCGACGATGTCGAATACAGCACCCAATCGTTGAAGTCGACCTGCCGGTGAAACCACACCGAATGATTGGCCGACGCGGCGAAAATGCGGTCGAAACCCCACGACAGCCCGTGGGTGGTGATGACCGAATCCAGCACCGTGGTGTCCGAGGAGTACACCATCGTCGCGGTGTGCAGCACCGGATCGTCGGGCACCACGCCCAACGCCTTGAGCCACACCCGGTTGTGGGGCAGCCGCTCACCCTTGTCCCGCATCACCCACGCGGGATCGTTGGTATAGCGCCATTCGATCGGCTGTAGCGCCTTGACGAAGTGCGGGACGGTGTCCTCGTAGCCGCGCAACAGGTCACCGAGCGGCGGCTGAGCGTCTGCCTCGCCGACGTGGGGTGGTTCGACGGCATGCTCTAGACCGGGGCCCCCGGACATGTAGGTGATCATCGCCGAGGACAACAGCACCCCGTCCTGTACCGCGTCGACACGCCGGTTGGCGAAGCGCCGCTCGTCGCGCAGCCGGGAGACGTGGAATTCGATGTCCTTGCCGGTGTCGCCGCCGTTGATGAAATGCACCGACAGCGCACTGGGCGGCAGCTCGTCGCGGACCAGGCTACGGCTACTGGCGACGAACGATTGCGCCATGAGCTGACCGCCGAAGGTCCGCATCGGGTTCTTGCTGGGATGCGACCCGAGGAACAGGTCGTCGTCCACGCGATTGAGGTCCAGGACCGCCAGCAGTTCTTGAAAATCAGACGAACAATCGGTATTCGGCTGATGGCCGGCCGGCACGGGCTCTCCTTGCGCTTAGAGGTCGTCCTCGCCGATCCGGTGGACATGGATCAGGTTGGTGGACCCTACTGTGCCAGGTGGGGCACCGGCGACGATCACCACCAGGTCGCCCCGCTTGTAACGGCTCAGCTCGATCAGCGATTTATCGGCCTGGCGGATCATCTCGTCGGTGGATTCCATGATGGGGACGATGAACGTCTCGGTTCCCCAGGTCATGGCCAGCTGGCTGCGTACCTCGGGCCAGGCGGTGAAGGCGAGCAGCGGCAACGGAGTGTGCAGCCGCGCCAGCCGCTTCACCGTGTCGCCGGACTGGGTGAAGGCAACCAGCGCCTTGGCGTCGAGCCGCTCGCCGATGTCGCGGGCGGCATAGGAGATCACCCCGCGTTTGGTGCGCGGCACGTGGGTCAACGGCGGTGCGGCGGTCGAATTGTCCTCCACCGCGCAGATGATTCGCGCCATCGTCCGGACGGCTGCCAGCGGGTACTTCCCCACCGACGTCTCGCCGGACAACATCACCGCATCGGCGCCATCGAGCACGGCGTTGGCGACATCGGAAGCCTCGGCGCGGGTCGGGCGCGAATTCTCGATCATCGATTCGAGCATCTGAGTGGCCACGATGACCGGTTTCGCGTTCTCCCGGGCCATTTGGATAGCCCGCTTCTGCACCAGCGGCACCTCTTCGAGCGGCAGCTCGACACCCAGGTCGCCCCGGGCCACCATGATGGCGTCGAAGGCCAGCACGATCGCTTCGAGATTGTCGACGGCTTCCGGCTTCTCCAGCTTGGCGATCACCGGCACCCGCCGACCGATCCGATCCATGACCTCGTGCACCAGTTCGACGTCCGACGGCGAGCGCACGAACGACAGCGCGACCAGGTCGACACCGAGGTCCAGCGCGAAGGTGAGATCGTCGATGTCCTTGTCCGACAAGGCCGGCGCTGACACGTTCATCCCGGGCAGTGACATGCCCTTGTTGTTGCTGACCGGACCACCCTCGACCACGGTGCAGACGACATCGTCGCCGTCGATGGCCTCGACGATCAGGCCTACCTTGCCGTCATCGACCAGAACCCGATCACCGACCGCAGCGTCCTTGGACAACGTCTTGTAGGTGGTCGATACCCGGTCGTGAGTTCCTTCGCAGTTTTCGACGGTGATCCGGATCGTTTCGCCGTCGGCCCAGTAGGTAGAGCCGGTGGCGAAGCGCCCAAGCCTGATCTTCGGGCCCTGCAGGTCGGCCAGCACACCGACGGCTCGCCCGGTGGCATCCGAGGCGGCACGTACCCGCTCGTATGCGGCTTTGTGGTCGGCGTAGTCGCCGTGGCTGAAGTTCATTCGGGCGACGTCCATTCCGGCTTCGACCAGCGCCAGAATCAACTCATCCGATTGGGTTGCAGGGCCAAGGGTGCAGACGATCTTCCCGCGTCTACTCACGCCGATCAGCTTAGTCGTGCCGTCGGCTGTCGGGGTGACCCAAAGGTAACCGCGCTGAGCCATCGGAAAATCGCCACGACGGGCGGCCCGGCGATTTGCGGTCGACTACCCGCCGAGCATCGTCGGAACCAGCGGAAACCCCGGCATATTGCGCAGCACCGTCCAGACGATCGCCGCGACCGTGATGGTGATCACCGCCGTCATCGGTAGTGCGCGCCGGCCCAGCCGCCACCGCACCAGCAGCCATACGGCCAAGGCCGGGAGGCCGACGAGCAAGAAAACGTTGTCGTAGACGCTGGCCGCCAGATGGCCGTGCAGCAGGTCATGCGTCATGCGAAGCCCGCCGCAGAAGGGGCAGTTCCAGCCGGTGAGCCACTTGAACGGGCAGAGCGGGTACGCCGAATTCGCGTTGTGCGGGTCGACGGATCCGACATAGCCGAGCGCGCCGGCGAACAGGACTCCGGTACCGGCAGCGATGTAGCGGCCGTGGCGGTGGCGCTGGTCTCCCGTGCGGGAGGCCGAATCAGGTTCCATCGCGTAGTGGTCGGCCCTGCGGATCGTTGACCTTGTCGGTCAGGATCAGGACGGCGTCGACGATGCTCCAGATCAGACCGACTCCGCAGGTGAGCAGTCCGACGAGTAGTTGCGCGACACCCAGTCCGATGTCGCCGATGTAGAAGCGGCCGATGCCGCCGATGCCGACCAGGCTGAGCAGCTGCAGCAGTCCGGCGATGGTTTTCGACTTGTCCGAGTACGCCAGTCCCGTCACCGGGTGACGGCCGTAGGGTGCCGACGGGTCGTACCCGACGGGGCCGGGATACGGCTGGTATTGCGGGTATGGCGGTGGATATCCCGACGGCTGCGGTGGTGGTGCGCCGGGGTCCGGGGCAGTGCTCCACGACGGTTCGGTCACGGTGTTCAGCATGCCAGATGAACTGGGTGTACCCCAGCCTCGACGAGTCGTTTGCTAGCTGCCGGGACGCCGGTCGCGGCGGCGCAGCGCCCAGCGGCGCCGAGTTTGGTGGTCGTCGGCGGTGGGCGTGGTCTCCGACGCAGGCTGCTCAGCTGCGGGTTCCTCGGGCTTCACGTCGACGGCCGCGGTTGACTCCGGCTCGCCTTCTTCGGCCTCCGCGTCTTCTCCGGCAGCCGCTCCGGGTTCGCTGGCCTCCGCCTCGGGTTCGGCGTTTTCGGGATCAGCGTCCAACTTTTCCGCTTCGGGTTCTTCGGCTTCCGGTTCTTCCGCTTCGGGTTCTTCGGCTTCCGGCTCCTCGGCCTCGGGCTCTTCGGGCTCTTCGGGCTCTTCGGGCTCCGAGGCTTCAGCCTCAGCGACTTCCGGCTCTTGCGCTTCGGGCTCTTCGGGCTCTTCCGGCTCTTCGGGCTCTGCCTCGGCTACTTCCTCTTCGGTCTCTTCCGGCTCTTCGGGCTCTTCCGGCTCTGCCTCGGCTACTTCCTCTTCGACCGCCGGCTCCTCGGCCTCTGCCTCTTCGACTTCCGACTTTTGCGGCTCGGGCTCTGCCTCGGCTACTTGCTCAGCGACTTCCGGCGCCTCCGGCTGCTCTACCTCGGCCGCTTCGGGCTCTTCGACCTTCGCCTCTTCGACCTCAGCCTCTGGTTCCTCAGCCACCGCCTGAGCGACTTCGGCCTCAGCCTCTGGTTCGTCAGCAATCGCCTCTTCGACTTCGGGCTCTTCGGCTTCGGCTTCGGGTCCGACGGTCTCGGCCGCTTCGAGCTCTTCGGGCTCTTCGGGCTTCGCCGTTTCGACTGACTCCGCCGAACCCGCCGAGCCGGCGTCATCGTCCGCACTGGCCGCAGTCGCCGCCACCGTCGAAGCCGCGGCGACACTGGCGAGTTCCTCCGTCGGCTCGACTTCGGTTTTGGATTCCGCGTCGTCCGGCTGTTCCTTGCCGCGCAAACTCTCGGGATCCTCGCGGCCCTTCGGCGCCAGAACGATGTAGACGATGGCGCTGATGAACACGAAAGTCGATGTAAACGAGTTGATCCGGATACCGGCGATGTGGGTGGCGGTGTCGTCACGCAGCAGCTCGACGCAGAAGCGCCCGACACAGTAGAGCGCGACGTAGGCCGCAAAGAGCCGTCCGTGACCGATCGCGTAACGCCGGTCGATGTATATCAGGATGCCGAAAACCAATAGGTTCCACAACAATTCGTACAGAAACGTCGGTTGAACCACGACCGCGAGCTGCCCCGTCGACACGCCGTCGAGTGAGTGCGGGTCGATGTATCCCGAAGGATCGCGGCGATAGAAGATTTCCAGGCCCCACGGCAGCGTGGTCTCCCGGCCGTAAAGCTCCTGATTGAAGTAGTTGCCGAGCCGACCGATGGCCTGCGCCAAGATGATTCCCGGGGCGACCGAATCGAGGAAGGCGGGCAACGGTATTCCGAGCCGCCGGCAACCGATCCATGCTCCGAACACGCCGAGGGTTACCGCACCCCAGATGCCCAGCCCGCCGTCCCAGATGCGGAACGCCGCGCCGAACCCGGCACCGCCCGGGCCCCAATACGTCCGCCAATCGGTGGCCAGGTGATACAGCCGGCCGCCGATCAACCCGAACGGCACCACCCACAGCGCGATGTCATAAATCACCCCGCGCTGCCCGCCGCGAGCTGCCCAGCGCCGATCGCCGATAATCAGCGCGACCACGATGCCGGTGATGATGAACAGCGCGTACGCGCGAATCGGCAACGGACCCAAGTGCCAGACACCTTGCGGTGGGCTGGGGAAATACGTGGGCAACATCGTCATGATGTCGACACTCGCACACCTTCGGCCAATTCCTGGGTCAACGCACGCAAGCTCGGCAGACCGTCGGCGAGTGCCGATACCAAGGCCGAACCGACGATGACACCGTCGGCGTAACCGCCGATCTGCGCGGCCTGCTCACGCGATCGCACGCCGAGGCCGACGCCAACGGGGATGTCGGACACCGCTTTGACCCTGCGGACCAATTCGGGGGCGGCGTTCGACACGGCGTCGCGCGCACCGGTCACGCCCATCGTCGAGGCCGCATAGACGAATCCGCGCGATGCCTCGACCGTGGTCACCAGCCGCTGCGGTGTCGACGAGGGCGCCACCAGGAAGATGCGATCCAGCCGATGCTCCTCGGACGCGGCCATCCACTCTTCGGCTTCGTCGGGGATCAGGTCCGGCGTGATGAGCCCATGTCCGCCCGCCGATGCGAGGTCCCGCGCGAACGCATCAACCTTGTAGCGCAGCACCGGGTTCCAATACGTCATGACCACCGCATGACCGCCGGCCATGCTGATCGCCTCGACCGCGGCCAATGTGTCACGCACGCGCACACCCCCGCGCAACGCGGCCTCGGTGGCCCGGGCGATCGTCGGGCCGTCCATGCCGGGATCCGAATACGGCACCCCGACTTCGACGAGGTCACAACCCGATTCGACCAGGGCGGTCATCGCGTCCACCGAAGTCGCTATGTCGGGATAACCCGTGGGCAGGTAGCCGATCAGCGCGGCCCGGTTTTCGGCCCGACACGCCTCGAAAAGCGGTGCCAGCCTGCTGGCGTGGCTTTGCTCCACCGTCATCACTTGTCCTGGGAGTCCATCAGGCCGAACCATTTCGCGGCCGTCTCGACATCCTTGTCACCGCGGCCCGACAGATTCACCACAATGACTGCGCCGCTGCCCAATTCATTGCCGAGCTTGACCGCACCGGCGACTGCGTGGGCGGATTCGATGGCCGGGATGATGCCCTCGGTCCGGCACAGTAGACGAAACGCGTCCATCGCCTCGGCGTCGGTGATCGGCCGGTATTCGGCGCGCCCGGTCTCCCGCAGCCACGCGTGCTCCGGGCCCACTCCCGGGTAGTCCAAACCCGCTGAGATCGAATGGGATTCGATCGTCTGGCCGTCCTCGTCCTGCAGCAGATAGGAGAACGACCCCTGAAAGGCCCCCGGTGAACCGCCGCTGAATGTCGCCGCGTGCCTGCCGGTCTCGACGCCATCGCCCGCTGCCTCGTAACCAATCAGCCGCACGCCCGGGTCGTCGATGAAGGCGTGGAAGATGCCGATGGCGTTGGACCCGCCGCCGACGCAGGCCGTGACGGCGTCGGGCAACCGGCCCGCCTGCGCCTGGATCTGCGCGCGCGCCTCCAGCCCGATGATGCGCTGGAAATCGCGGACCATCGTCGGGAAGGGGTGCGGGCCCGCCGCCGTGCCGAAGCAGTAGTAGGTGTTGTCGGCATTGGTGACCCAATCCCGGAACGCCTCGTTGATGGCGTCTTTCAACGTTTGCGAACCCGTGTCGACCGAGACGACCTCGGCGCCCAACAGCCGCATCCGCGCCACGTTGAGCGCTTGGCGCGCGGTATCGACCGCGCCCATGTAGATCACGCACTCCAGACCGAGCAATGCGCAGGCGGTGGCCGTCGCCACGCCGTGCTGCCCGGCGCCGGTCTCGGCGATCACCCGGTTCTTGCCCATCCTCTTGGCCAGCAACGCCTGGCCGAGCACGTTGTTGATCTTGTGAGAACCGGTGTGGTTCAAGTCTTCTCGCTTGAGGAAGATGCGTGCCGAATTGGCGTGTTCGCTCAAGCGGGTGGCCTCGTAGAGGGGTGACGGCCGGCCCGCATAGTTGGCCTGCAAGTCGTCCAGCAGATCCAGGAAGTCCGGATTGACGCGTTCCTTCTCGTAGGCCGCGGTGACTTCTTCGATCACCGCCATCAACGCCTCGGCGACGTAGCGGCCACCGTACACACCGAAATGTCCACCCGAGTCAGGGTCGTGTCGGGTGGGTTCGGAAATGGCCGCGCTCGCAAGCGGAAGGGCGGGGCGAGTGAGATCCACCATCACCAATGCTCAACGCGGGGATGGCTCATGGGGTTCAACGTTTCAACGCAGGGGCTCTGACTAACGAGCCGGTTTCGGACAGGACGGATGGGTACCCGCGGTCACCAGATCGGCGACGGCGGCACGCGGGTCGCCACTTTTGACCAGACCCTCACCGACGAGGACGGCATCAGCGCCGGCACCGGCGTACGCCAACAGGTCCGCGGTACCCCGCACACCGGATTCGGCGATCCTGATCACCTTGCTGGGCAGTCCGGGTGCGATCCGCGAAAAGCTATCCCGGTCCACCTCCAGCGTCTTGAGATCGCGGGCATTGACCCCGATCACGTTGGCGCCGGCCTTGAGTGCGCGGTCCGCCTCTTCTTCGGTGTGAACCTCGACAAGCGCTGTCATGCCGAGTGATTCGGTGCGGTCCAGCATTGCCGCCAGCGCCGACTGCTCCAAGGCGGCGACGATCAGCAGCAACATGTCGGCGCCGTGCGCACGCGCCTCGTGAATCTGATACGGCTGCACCACAAAGTCTTTGCGCAACACCGGAATCGACACCGCGGCCCGAACCGCATCCAGGTCGTCGAGCGAGCCGTTGAAACGCCGCTCCTCGGTCAAGACACTGATAATGCGGGCACCGCCGTCTTCGTAGGCCTGAGCCAGCTTCGCCGGATCGACAATGGGCGCCAACGAACCCGCCGACGGACTCGCGCGCTTCACCTCGGCGATGACGCCGATCCCCGGCTCGCGCAGGGCGGCCATCACATCCAGAGGCGGGGGCGCTGCGGCGGCGGCCGCTTTGATCTCGGGAAGAGGAATACGCGCTTCGCGCGCGGCAACATCGGCCCGGACTCCCTCAAGGATGGAGTCAAGGACAGTCGCCGGACTCATACCTGTCGTTTCCCTTCTACAGCCATACAGACGGTCACCTAACCGGTTCCGAGCCGATTTCGACGACGTCAATGAAGGGTAGCGACCGTCGGCTCGCGACCCGTCACCGACCCTCGGTGTCAGACTCGCGGGGCCGATCAGTCGGGTCATGCCCCTCATCGAGTGCGTCCCAGATCATCCGCTCCGACATCTCTGGCGCCCCCGGCTCCTCCAGCATCGCCCCGTCGGCCCCTTCGCGTCTCGCAATTGAGCGGCGGGTCGCCGGCGCGGCGTATTTTTTCGTCCCGCCCCGGGCCGTCATCGCCGACCTCATCAACAGGACGGCGGCGATCAACGTGCACACCGCCGCACCCACCGCGAACCCGGCGCCGGCGTACCGCCGCTCGCTGCCCACCAGCGTCAGCAGCGAAATGTGGGCAAGTTCGGATCCTCGCACCGCCACATCCGGCAGCACCCACAGGCTGACGCCCAGATAGCCGATCGCCAGGCTGATCACGGCGAGCAGCCCGGCCAGCGCCCGCAGCGCCCAGCCACGCACCGCCAGCGCCGCCACCGCGGTGGCCAGCATCAGCAGCGCCGACGGCAGCAGGGCCGTCGACCAGGCCGCACCTGCCAGGATCACTTCCTTCGGCGGCCCCAGCCCGTCGAACGACCGGATCACAACCCACGGCAGTCGCGAGGCGGTCCACAGCAGGCCCGCGGCGATGACCAGCAGCAGCTGGGCAATGCCGATCGTCAGCCGGGCCCGCCGGTCCGGCGGGGCATCAGCCATTGCGGGCGGCATCCGGGGCGCTGAGCGTCTGCGCCGCGGCGATGGCATTCAGCACCGCGCGCGCCTTGTTGCTCGCCTCGGTGTACTCATAAGGACCGTTGGAGTCGGCCACTACCCCGCCGCCGGCCTGCACATAGGCGGTGCCATTGCGGATCAGCGCCGTGCGAATGGCGATCGCGAAGTCCGCGTTGCCGGCGAAGTCGAGGTACCCGAGCACGCCGCCGTATACGCCGCGGCGTGTCTTCTCCACCTCTTCGATCAGCTCCATGGCCCGCACCTTGGGCGCTCCGGACAGCGTGCCGGCCGGGAAACAGGCCGTGACGGCGTCCAAGGCGGTGCGGCCCTCGCCGAGCAGGCCGGTCACCGTGGAGACCAGGTGCATGACGTGGCTGTAGCGCTCGATGTGGCTGTAATCCTCGACGCGGACCGTGCCGGGCGTGCAGACCCGGCCGAGGTCGTTGCGGCCGAGGTCGACCAGCATCAAGTGCTCGGCGCGTTCCTTGTCGTCGGACAGCAGCTCCTTTTCCAGCAGCTGATCTTCTTCCTCGTTCTGTCCGCGCCACCGGGTACCGGCGATCGGATGCGTCGTCGCGCGGCCGTCGGCGACGGTGACGAGTGCCTCGGGACTGGATCCGACGATCGAAAAGTCAGTCGCACCAGCACTATTCGGCACATGCAGCAAGTACATGTAGGGGCTGGGGTTGGTCACTCGCAGAATCCGGTAGACGTCGATCGGGTCGACGTCGGTGTCCATTTCGAAGCGCTGCGAGGGGACCACCTGGAAGGCTTCACCGGCCGCAATCTGGTCGACGAGATAGTCGACGATCTTCCCGTATTCGTCGACCGTGCGCTGCGCTCGATAGTTGGGCTCGGGCTTGCTGAAGGTGGCCACCGTCGACGGCAGCGGCTGGCCCAGCGCCTCGGTCATCACATCCAGGCGCGCCACGGCGTCGTCGTAGGCCTCGTCGACCCGCTCGTCGGTGCCGTTCCAGTTCACCGCGTTGGCGATCAGCGTGATCGTGCCCTCGTGATGGTCGACCGCCGCGACATCCGTGGCGAGCAGCATCAGCATGTCCGGTAGCTGCAGGTCGTCGACGGCCATTTCCGGCAGGCGTTCCAGGCGCCGCACCATGTCGTAGGCGAAGAACCCGACCAGGCCACCCGACAGCGGCGGAAGCCCCGGCTCGGACTGGCTAGAGGCCTGACTGGTTTGCCGAGTGGACAGCAGCTCCAAGGTGGCCTGCAGCGCCTCGAGGGGATCGCCACCGGTCGGCGCGTCCTGCGGAACCGCACCCAACCACACCGCTTCGCCGTCGCGCACTGTCAGCGCTGAGGGTGCACCGGCTCCGATGAACGACCATCGCGACCACGATCGGCCGTTCTCGGCGGACTCCAGCAAGAACGTGCCGGGTCGATTGGCGGCCAGCTTGCGATATGCCGACAGCGGCGTCTCGCTGTCAGCCAAGACCTTCCGGGTCACCGGAACAAAGCGGTGCGCCGCCGCGAGCAGGCGAAATTCCTCCCGTGAGGTCGTGTCGGCGAGGTGTGGGTGCACCAAACCATCCTCGCAGATCCGGGTCGGCGGCTCGCGCGAGCTGGGGGCACCTCCCGCTTGCGGGGAAACACCACGGCGACTTTCAGCCCGATTTTCCGCCGTGCGGTTACGCTCGCGGCCCGGCAACACCTGGTGGGCGATCGGGCGTAGCCTGACGCCCATGAAAACTGGTGACACGGTGGCCGACTTCGAACTTCCCGATCAGACCGGAACGCCCCGCAAGCTCAGCGCCCTGCTTGCCGACGGCCCCGTGGTGCTGTTCTTCTACCCCGCGGCAATGACTCCTGGGTGCACCAAGGAAGCCTGCCATTTCCGGGACCTGGCCGCCGAATTCGCGGCGGTCGGCGCCAACCGCGTCGGCATCAGCACCGATGCCGTGCAGAAGCAGGCCAAGTTCGCCGACAAGGAAAGCTTCGACTACCCGCTGCTGTCTGACACCGAAGGCACGGTGGCCGCGCAGTTCGGCGTCAAGCGTGGTCTGCTCGGCAAGTTGATGCCGGTCAAGCGCACGACGTTCGTGATCGACACCGATCGCAAGGTGCTCAACGTGATTTCCAGCGAGTTCAGCATGGACACCCACGCCGACCAGGCACTGCAGACCCTGCGGGCACGTTCGTCGGCGTAATCGCTTGCGCTGCTTGCGGTTACGGGACGATCGCCAGAAACACGAACACGGCCAGCAGCACCAGATGTACCTCGCCCTGCAGCCGGGTCGCCCGGCCGGGGATCACGGTGAGCATGCTGATCACCACGGTCAATGCAAACAGCACCAACTGTGTCGAGCCCAGCCCGAGAATCAGCGGTCCTTTGATCCAGATCGACGCCAGCGCGATGCCGGGAATGGTGAGCCCGATGCTGGCCATCGCCGAGCCGTACGCGAGGTTGAGGCTCGTCTGGATGCGGCCCGCCCGCGCCGCTCGCACAGCCGCGAGCGTCTCCGGCAGCAGCACCAGGGCCGCGATCACCACACCCACGAAGGAGTGCGGGAAGCCCGCTACGGACACCAGTTTCTCGACGGCCGGCGACTCCTGTTCGGCCAGCCCCACCACCGCGACCAACGCGGCGATCAGCAGCCCTCCGCTTCGCAGCGCCGCCGCGGTGCTGGGCGGCTCGGCGTGGCTTTCGTCGTCGAAGATGCGCTGCTGACCTCGCTGCGCAACCGGCAGAAAGAAGTCGCGGTGTCGCACGGTTTGAGTGAAGACGAACATCAGATAGAGCAGCAACGACGTGACGGCGGCGAATTCCAGCTGCCCGGGCGAGAACTCCTGACGACCACGAGTCGTGGTGAAGCTGGGGAGCGCCAGGCTCAGCGTCGCCAGCGTGGTGAGCGTCGCCAGCGCCGCACCGCTGCCTTGCGGGTTGAACAACGTCACGCCGTAGCGATGGGAACCCAGCAGCAGCGACAACCCGGCAATGCCGTTGGTGGTGATCATCAGCGCCGCGAAGGCGGTGTCCCTGGCCAGTGTCTCCGCCTCGTTTCCGCCCGAGGCCATCAGCGTGATGATCAGGGCCAGCTCGATGACGGTTACTGCGGTGGCCAGCACCAGCGATCCGAACGGCTCACCGACCCGGTGTGCGACCAGCTCCGCGTGGTGCACGGCGGCCAACACGGCGCCGATCAGAACGATCGCCTCGAGCGCCGCAAGCAGGGGCCCCGGCTCCGTGCCCCAGGTCAGTGCCAGCATGACGAGAGCGACCAGCGGCACCACGACATTCCACGACATCCGTTCGCGCATCGCCTGCCATTCTCATCGAAAACGTCGTCCGGTGCCGCCTCGGGGCGCGCCGCGTGAGACTGGCCCGCACGGCCGCGATTTGCGGGCCGCCGCAATCATCGCCTCAGTAGCATGCTCACATGCCGCAAAGCGATGGGTTACCCGAAGGCGCGCTGTTCGCTGGATTCAGGATCGTTCGGCGGCTGGGGGCCGGAGGGATGGGCGAAGTGTATCTGGCGCAGCATCCGCGGTTGCCGCGCCGTGACGCCCTGAAGATCTTGCCCGGTGAGCTCACCGACAACCTCGAGTTTCGGCAGCGCTTCAACCGGGAGGCCGATCTCGCCGCAAGCCTGTACAACGAGCACATCGTCGGCATCCACGACCGCGGCGAATACGAAGGGCAACTGTGGATTTCGATGGATTACGTGGAGGGCACCGACGCCGCGCAGCTGCTGCGCCAGTACCCGTCGGGGTTGCCGAAAGCCGATGTCATCGAGATCATCGCCGCCATGGCCGACGCGCTGGATTACGCACATTCGCGCGGCCTGCTGCACCGCGACGTCAAACCCGCGAACATCCTGATCAGTGACGCCGCGCCGCGACGGCGCATTCTGCTGGCCGATTTCGGCATCGCCCGCGAGCTGGGTGAAATCAGCGGTCTGACAGCGACAAACATGATGATGGGCACGACCGCCTACTGCGCGCCCGAGCAGCTGCAGGGACTCGACATCGACGGACGTGCCGACCAGTACGCGCTGGGATGCACCGCGTTCAACCTGTTGACCGGTACCGCCCCCTTTCAGAATTCCAATCCCGCGGTGGTCATCACGCAGCATTTGTCGGCGCCGCCACCGCCGGTCAGCGAGCGCCGGCCCGACTTGGCAGACCTCGACGGCGCACTCGCGAAGGCCTTGGCCAAAAACCCCGCCGATCGCTTTGCAACGTGTACGGATTTCGCCGCCGCGCTCGGCAGCCAGCTCGGCACCGCGGCCGACACCGTCGGCCCGACTCAAGCGGCCCCGATTGCGGACACCGAAGCGATCGCTAGTCCCCAAACCACGTCGGCCGCAACGGCTCCCGCGCGCAGTACCCGGCGCACGGCGGTAGCGGTCGCGGTGATCGTCGGTCTGGCACTGGTCGGCCTTGGGCTACTCGTCGGCGTCCGCGTGTTCGGCGGCTCACACCAATCCGGCAACGGCGGCGCGCACTCTGTCGCGCCGTCAAGCGGCCACGCCCCGGCCTCGGCGAAACCCGGCATCAAGCTGACCCGCCAAATCACCGACCAAGCGGGTGCGCTCGGGCCAATCGAATACGACACGGTGAATCGGGCGCTCACCACGCTCTACAACACGCGCGGCACGCGGTTGTGGGTGGTGTATGTCAAAACCTTCGACGGTCAAAAGCCGTTCAAGTGGGCCGAGGATGCCATGCGCGCCAACAACTTCACCGACAACGACGCCATCCTTGCCGTCGCCACCGAGGAGCCCGCGTACTCATTCCGGGTGCCCAACGCGGTGACCGCCGGAAAGGCGATTGACCTCGAAGTCATTCGGCGGGATCGCATCTCACCGGCCGTCTTTCGTCATGAATGGACACGCGCCGCAATCGAAGCAGCCAATAGCCTGGATGTGGCGCCGCGCTAATTCTCGGGTTCGAGCAGCGCGTCGGCATCGAAGCAGCTGTGGTCTCCGGTGTGGCACGCGCCGCCGACCTGGTCGACGGTCAGCAGCACGGTGTCACCGTCGCAGTCCAGGCGCACCGAGTGCACATACTGGGTGTGCCCCGACGTCGCGCCCTTGATCCACTGCTCGCCGCGGGATCGCGAAAAGTAGGTGGCCTCGCGGGTTTCCAGGGTGCGGGCCAGCGCCTCGTCGTCCATCCAGGCGACCATCAGCACGTCGCCGCTGCCCCGCTCCTGCACGACGGCGGTGAACAGGCCGTCGGCGTTGCGCTTGAGGCGCGCGGCGATGCCGGAATCGAGTGTCATCGTACCGTGATCCCTTCCGCGGCCATCGCGGCCTTCACCTGCCCGATCGTCAACTCGCGGAAGTGAAAGACGCTGGCCGCCAACACCGCATCCGCACCGGCCTGGACCGCGGGTGCGAAGTGGTCGACCGTGCCGGCGCCGCCGCTGGCGATCACCGGAACCGTGACCGCGGCACGGACCGCGCGCAACATCGCCAGATCGAAACCGGCCTTGGTGCCGTCGGCGTCCATCGAATTGAGCAGGATCTCCCCCACCCCGAGGTCGGCGCCGCGGGCCGCCCACTCGACGGCGTCGATGCCGGTGCCGCGGCGCCCCCCGTGCGTGGTGACCTCCCAGCCCGATGGCGTAGGCGCCGAACCGGACGGCACCGTGCGGGCGTCGACGGACAACACGATGCATTGCGAGCCGAATTGCCTTGACATTTCCGCCAATAGGTCCGGGCGCGCGATCGCGGCGGTATTCACCGAGACCTTGTCCGCCCCCGCCCGCAGCAGGACGTCGACGTCGGCCACGGCGCGCACACCGCCGCCGACGGTCAGCGGGATGAACACCTGCTCGGCGGTGTGGCGCACCACGTCCAGCATCGTCGCCCGGCCCGACGAGGACGCGGTCACGTCCAGAAAGGTCAGCTCGTCGGCGCCCTCGGCGTCATAGGCCGCAGCGAGCTCGACGGGGTCACCCGCGTCGCGCAGGTTCTCGAAATTGACTCCCTTGACCACGCGCCCGTCGTCGACGTCCAGGCACGGAATCACCCGCACGGCAAGGTCGGTACCCGAATGCATCTCAGTAGTCCTCCGGTCGGCCCGCACTGCGCAGAATCTCGAGGATCTCTGCATACGCACCGGGGGCGGCGGCCAGCACAGAGCGAGACTCGGGGGTCCAGGGTTGACCGAGAAGATCGGTGACAGTGCCACCGGCGGCGCGAACCAGCGCGACCCCGGCGGCGTGATCCCACACCTGGCCGCCGAAATGAACCGCGCACGAGAGGATTCCGTCGGCCACATAAACAAGGTCAAGGCCGGTCGATCCGTGCATGCGCAGTCGCGAGGACACCCGGCTCAGCTTCTCCAGCACCGCGAGTCGGTAGCGCCCCGGGAATCGTCCCCGAGAGTCGGCGTTGAATGTGCCGACACCGATCAGGGTGTCAGCCAGCGGCGTGTGGTTCAACGGCGCCTGCGCGACATCGTTTCTCATCAGCGGCCCCTCGGCCAGCGCCGCATAGCGATCGTCGGTGAACGGTATCCAGGTCAGGCCGGCCACCGGCTCGCCCTCGTGCAGCAGGCCCAGCAGTATCGCCGCCATCGGTGATCCGGCGGCGTAGTTGAAGGTGCCGTCGATCGGGTCCAGCACCCACACCCACGGTGAATCGACCGGTGTGCCACCGAATTCCTCGCCGTGCACCCCGATTCCGGTGGCCGCTTGCAGCGCCGCGACAACCTGCCGCTCGATCGCCAGATCAACCTGGGTGGCGAAGTCGTTGCCCTTCTTGCGAATCGCCGAGTCGGCGCGGTGGCCGGCCAGGAACGGCTCCACTGCCGCGTCGAGGATTGTCGACGCCTCGGCCAGCAGTGCGTGCAGATCCATCGTGCTACTGCCGTACCGCGTCCAGTGCCTGCGGCAAGGTGAACCGCCCGGCGTAGAGCGCCTTGCCCACGATGGCTCCCTCCACGCCGCGGTCGGTCAGAGTGGCGATCGCGCGCAGATCGTCCAGGCTCGACACGCCACCGGACGCGATGACCGGGGCGTCGGTGCGCTCGGCCACCCGGGCCAGCAGGTCGAGGTTGGGGCCGCCCAGCGTGCCGTCCTTGGTGACGTCGGTGACGACGAACCGCGAACATCCCTCGGCGTCAAGGCGTTCCAGTACATCCCACAGGTCGCCACCATCGGTTTCCCAGCCCCGCCCGCGCAGTCGGTGCTCGCCTTCTGGATGGCTGGGGTCGATCTGGACGTCCAACCCGACGGCGACCTTCTCACCGTGCTCGGTGATCGCCCGTGCGCACCACTGCGGATTCTCCAGCGCCGCGGTGCCCAGGTTGACCCTGGCGCAGCCGGTGGCCAGCGCCGCCGCCAGCGAATCGTCGTCGCGAATCCCGCCGGACAGCTCCACCAACACGTCGAGCTTGCCCACCACCTCGGCGAGCAATTCGCGGTTGGAACCGCGGCCGAACGCGGCGTCCAAGTCCACCAGATGGATCCAGTCGGCGCCGTCGCGTTGCCAGTTCAGTGCCGCGTCCAGCGCAGAGCCGTACTCGGTTTCGCTGCCGGCCTTGCCCTGCACCAGGCGTACGGCACGACCTTCGACAACGTCGACGGCGGGTAACAAAATCAATGACATCTACAGTCCCTCAACCCAGTTGCTCAATACGGCCGCACCGGCGTCCCCACTCTTCTCCGGGTGGAATTGGGTGGCGGCCAGCGGCCCGTCCTCGACCGCCGCCAGAAACGGCACCTGATGAGTGGCCCACGTCAGCACGGCCTCCGGCGAGCCTTCCCACCGCTGCGCAGCGTAGGAATGCACGAAGTAGAACCGGGCGGACGCATCCAGACCCTTGAAAAGTCGACTGCCCGACCCGGATTGGACAACATTCCAGCCCATGTGCGGGATCACCGGGGCATCCAGTCGTGTCACGGATCCGGGCCACTGCCCACACCCCGACGTCTCGACCCCGAATTCCACGCCGCGTGCGAACAGGATCTGCATGCCGACACAGACCCCGAGCACCGGGCGCCCGGCGGCCACCCGTTCGGCGATGATCTGCTCCCCGGCGATCTTGCGCAGTCCGGTCATGCACGCCTCGTACGCGCCGACCCCGGGCACCACCAGCCCGTCGGCGGCCGCGGCCGCACGCGCGTCGGCGGTGACCTCCACCGTCGCACCGACGCGCTCCAGCGCACGCTGCGCAGACCGGAGATTGCCTGAACCGTAGTCCAGCACCACGACTGATCGTGTTGTCACAAAACACCTTTGGTGGACGGTACACCCGACACACGGGGGTCGGCTTCGACCGCCTGGCGCAACGCGCGCGCGACGGCCTTGTACTGCGCTTCGGTGATGTGATGCGGGTCGCGCCCGTACAGCACCCGCACGTGCAGGGCGATGCGGGCGTTGGCCGCCAGCGACTCGAACACGTGCCGGTTGATCACGGTGTGATAGGGCACCGAGCTACCGGCGATGGTGGTGTGCTGCAGGTGATCCGGTTCCCCGGTGTGCACGCAGTACGGCCGGCCGGACACGTCGACGGCGGCGTGCGCGAGCGTCTCGTCCATCGGAATGAAGGCATCCCCGAACCGGCGGATACCCTTCTTGTCGCCAAGGGCCTCCCGGAGGGCCTGGCCCAGCACGATCGCGGTGTCCTCGATCGTGTGGTGTCCTTCGATTTCCACGTCGCCCTTGGTGTGCACAGTCAGGTCGAAGCTGGCGTGACTGCCCAACGCGGTCAGCATGTGGTCATAGAACGGCACACCGGTGTCGACGTGCACCTGACCGGTGCCATCGAGGTCGAGCTCGACGACGATGTCGGATTCCTTGGTGCGGCGCTCAATTCGCGCGCGACGAGTCGTTTTTCCTGCTTCGGGGGTGATCACGGGGCTCCTAATACCTGGTCGCGACCCGCCGCACGCGGCGTCGTCGCGCTTGCGAGCGCGCCTAGCGGGCTGGAATGGGCCAGCTCGGTGGCGGCGATCTGGGCGCTCGCCTCGAGGAACGCGTCGTTCTCGTCGGCAAGTCCGATGGTGGTGCGCAGGTAGCCGGGAATGCCGACGTCGCGGATCAGCACGCCAACCTCCAGGTAGCGCTGCCAGGCGGCGGACGCATCGGCGAATTCGCCGAACAGCACGAAGTTCGCGTCGCTGGGGATCACCCGAAAGCCCAAGCGGCACAAGGCCGCCACGACTCGCTCGCGTTCGGCGATCAAGGTGGCCACGCTGCCCAGGGTGTCGTCGGCGTGCCGCAGCGCGGCCCGGGCGGCGGCCTGGGTGACCGACGACAGGTGATAGGGCAACCGCACCAACAGCATCGCGTCGATCAGCGCAGGCGTGGCGACCAGATACCCCAGCCGGCCGCCGGCGAACGCGAACGCCTTGCTCATTGTGCGGCTGACGACGAGCCGGGTCGGGTACTCCTCGATCAGCTCGACGGCGCTGGGTTGCGACGAGAACTCGCCGTACGCCTCGTCGACGATCAGAATGCCCGGTGTCACGTCGAGCAGCCGGCGCAGATCCGGCAGCGGAATGCTTTGTCCGGTCGGGTTGTTCGGGCTAGTGACGAACACCACGTCCGGTTTTCGCTCGGTGATGGCAGCGACGGCCGCGTCGATGTCGAGGTCGAAGTCGTCACCGCGCGGGGCCTCGAGCCACTCGGTGCGGGTGCTGTCGGAAATAAGCGGGTGCATCGAGTAAGACGGGACGAATCCGATCGCGCTGCGCCCCGGGCCGCCGAACGCCTGCAGCAGCTGCTGCAGGATCTCATTGGAACCATTGGCGGCCCAAAGGTTTTCGAAACCGAGCAGGGTGCCGGTCTGCGCGGTGAGGTAACTCGCCAGATCGGTGCGCAGCGCCACCGCATCGCGGTCGGGATAGCGGTGCAAATCGCCGGCGACCTGCCGCACGGACCGGACCACATCGTCGACCAACGCCTGGCTGGGCGGGTGCGGGTTCTCGTTGGTGTTCAGCCGCACCGGAATCGCCAATTGCGGTGCGCCGTAAGGCGATTTGCCGCGCAGGTCGTCGCGCAGCGGCAGGTCGTCGAGGGTGACCTGCCGTTCGGATGCGGTCATCGTTCGAACCTCCGCCGGACCGCCTCGCCATGGGCGGGCAGATCTTCGGCTTTCGCCAGGGTGACCACGTGTCCGGAGACGTCCTTGAGGGCCGCCTCGGTGTAGTCCACGACGTGGATGCCACGCAGGAAGGTCTGCACCGAAAGACCGCTGGAGTGCCGGGCGCTGCCCGCGGTCGGCAACACGTGGTTGGACCCGGCGCAGTAGTCGCCGAGGCTAACCGGTGCGTACGGGCCGACGAAAATGGCTCCGGCCGAACGTATTCGGCCGGCAACCTGCGGCGCGTCAGCGGTCTGGATCTCGAGGTGCTCGGCCGCATAGGCGTTGACCACCTTGACACCGGCGTCGAGGTCGTCGACCAAGATGATCGCCGATTGCGGACCGCTGAGCGCGGTCGTCACCCGCTTGCGGTGGACCGTGGTCTGCAGCTGCGCGGCGACCTCGGTGTCGGTGGCCGCGGCCAGGTCCTCGCTCGCGGTCACCAGCACGCTGGCGGCCATCTCGTCGTGTTCGGCCTGGCTGATCAAGTCGGCGGCCACGTGCGCCGGGTCGGCGGTGTGGTCGGCAAGGATGGCGATCTCGGTCGGCCCGGCTTCGGCGTCGATGCCGACCAGCGAGCGGCAGAGCCGCTTGGCAGCCGTGACGTAGACATTGCCGGGCCCGGTGATCAGGTCGACCGGCGCCAGTTGCGTGCCGTCGGTGTCGACGCCGCCGTAGGCCAGCAGCGCCACCGCCTGCGCCCCGCCGACGGCCCACACCTCGTCGACGCCGAGCAGCCGGGCCGCGGCCAGGATCGTCGGGTGCGGCAAGCCCTCGAAGCGGGCCTGCGGCGGACTGCTCACCACCAGCGAGTCGACCCCCGCGGCCTGCGCGGGGACCACGTTCATCACCACGCTGGACGGATACACCGCGTTGCCGCCGGGCACGTACAGGCCGACCCGCTCGACGGGGACCCATCGCTCGGTGACGGTGGCACCCGGCCCGAGCACGGTGGTGGTGTCGGTCCGGCACTGATCGGCGTGTACGGCGCGAGTCCGCTCGATCATCACCTGCAGCGCGTCGCGGACGTCGGCGTCCAGCGCGTCCAGCGCGGCCTGCAACGCCGCCCCGGGTACCCGGACCGCCGCCGGGCGTACGCCGTCGAAGGACTCGCCGTATTCCAGCGCCGCCTCGGCCCCGCGCTCGGCGACGGCCTGCACGATCGGCCGCACCTTGGACAACACCGACTCCACATCGGCCCCACCGCGCGGCAAAGCCGCCCGCAGCCGGGTAGCGGTCAGCTCCGCGCCCCGCAGGTCGATGCGGGCCAGCACAGAGGGGGGTGTGGCAGTCACAGCGTCCATTGTCCCAGAGGAACTCAAATCAATATCCGACCGGTACAGTGCCGATAATCAGCGCACCGACGTTCCACAAGGGAGCCGGCATGTCCACAAAGGATCACCCGAACAACGCCCCGGGCATCCCGATGGTGTATCCGACGTGGTTTGAGAACTTCCAGGTCAAATACGTCAACCCCGCGTTGAAGCCGATCGCGCGCTTCCTGCCCGGCACGGGCACGATCGAGCATCGCGGTCGCACGTCGGGCAAGACGTACAAGACCATCGTGACGGCCTATCGCAACGGCAATGTGTTGGCGATTGCGCTGGGCCACGGCAAGACGGACTGGGTGAAGAACGTGCTGGCCGCCGGGCAGGCTGACCTGCACTTTGCCCGCAGCGTCGTACACATCACCAATCCCCGGATCCTGCCCGCGGGATCCGATGGCACGGGCCTGCCCCGGCTGGTGCGTCTGCAGCTGCGCCGGATGGCGGTGCTGGTCAGCGACATCGCCTGAGCCGCCGCGCGCCGTACTGCCGTGTTGAGCGTGCGCTGGCGGCTTTGAGTGTGCGCTGGCGGCGGCCTGCGCCGGCGTGTCGCCGCCCTGGATGCACACTCGACGCCTGACGAGCGACGCCAACCGCGCTACGCCCGGGTGAAGACGGTCTTGCCGGTCATCGTCGGCCATATCGAGGGTGCTTCGGCCCAGGGCACCACCCGGTCGACGGCCGGTGACAGGTCGCATCCGCCGGCCAGCAGCTCCAGCACCCGCGGAATGGCCGACCGTGCGTTGACCCGCCCGGTGACGAACCGCACCCCGCGGGTGTACATCGGCAGCAGCGGCATCTCGACGATCGGCTGGTAGTAGATCCCGGTATCGGTGCACACGCCGTCCGGCCAGGTCGCTCGCAGCGTGGCGGCCAGCAGCGACGGATCGGCGGAGGTGTGCACCGTGACCGGATAAGGCTCCCAGGTCTTATCGGGCTTAACCCGATCGTGGACCACCGCGCCGAGCTTCTCGGCGGCCGCCAGCCGGCGCACATCGTGGTCGACGTAGTCGACGCGGGCACCCAGCGCGGCCGCGAACGCGGCGGCGTACAGCCCGATCGAGAGCTTGCCCACCACCAGCACGCGGCGGTCGGCCGGATCGAGCGCGGCCAACTCGGCCGCATACGGCCCCACCGCCCGCCAGCCGTCGGGGATGTTGTCCGACAGCGAGGCGATGGCGTTGGGCTGCACGCCATCCGGGACGGGCAGCAGCATCGCGTCGGCGTAGGGCACCAGCACCTCGTCCGACATGAATCCGCCGCCGTTCAGACCGGCGAGCGGGCCAAGACCGTACATCGCCATCAACGGCACCGAACCACACGAGCCGGTCACGCCGCGGCGGCAGGCCGAGCAGCTGCCGCAGCTGATCTGGAACGGCACGACGACCCAGTCGCCCGGCCGGACGGTGCCCACGGCATCGCCGACGGCCACGACCTCGGCCAGCCCCTCGTGCCCGACGGCGTAGCCGGGCGGTAGCGGCGCCTGGCCGTTGGCAACCGCGATGTCGAGGTCGCAGCAGGCCACCACCAGCGGCCTGACCACGGCTTGGTCCGGTGCGGTGATTTGCGGCTCCGGCACGTCGCGCCAGATATACCGCCCCGCGTCTTCAAAGGTCAGCTGCCGCATCTGGGCCAGCCCTACATGTCCAGCCCGATATCGAGCACGCGTACCGAGTGAGTCAGCGCGCCGACGGCCAGGTAGTCCACTCCCGTGCCGGCGTATTCCGCCGCGGTCTGCAGGCTCAGCCCGCCCGACGACTCCAGCAGCACCGCGGGCGCGCGGGCGTCACGACGCTGCACGGCGATCTGGGTCTGCCACACCGGGAAATTGTCCAACAGGATCAACTCCGGCTTCTCGGGCAGTACCTCGTCGAGCTGCTCGAGCGAGTCGACTTCGACCTCGCACGGCAGATCGGGTGCCGCCTCGCGCACCGCGCGCAGCGCCTCGACGACCGATCCGGCGGCCGCGACGTGGTTGTCCTTGATCAGTGCTGCGTCGCCCAGCCCGAGGCGGTGGTTGACCCCGCCGCCGATCCGGACCGCGTACTTCTGCAGGGCACGCAGGCCGGGGAGCGTCTTGCGGGTATCGCGGACCTGCGCCTTGGTGCCGCTGACGGCGTCCACCCAGGCCGCCGTCGCGGTGGCGATCCCCGACAGGTGGCAGATCAGGTTCAGCATCGTGCGCTCGGCGGTCAACAGCCCACGGTTCTCGGCCCGCACGGTCAAGACGGGCTGGCCGGGCTGCACGCGGGCACCGTCGTCGACGCGGTCGAGCACCTGATAGCCGCCGGCACCGAGCACCTCGTCGAGCACCAGCAGGCCGACATCTAAGCCGGCGATGACGCCCGCTTCCCGGGGCACCAGGGCCGCCGTCGCGTCGCCGGCGGGCACCGTGGCGAGCGTGGTGATGTCGGGTCCGTAGCGCAGATCCTCGTCCAGGCCACGCCGGACGGTGTCGAGAGCAACGGCCAGCTCGGCGTCGGACAACGTCATCAGGACACCGCCGCCAGGTCTTCGGCGTACACCGTGTCGGCCGACCGGACCATGATGCTGCGGGCCTTGTTCGGCGCGGACTCCGGGTAATCGGCGCGGTGGTGGCAGCCCCGGCTTTCGCTGCGGGCCAACGCCGCGGCGGCCACCGCGCGGGCGGTCAGCGTCAACGCGACGTCCTCGAAATCGCGACGGCCCTCGATCGCGCGGACCCGCGCCCGGGACAGCGTCTCGGACAGACGCTGCAGCCCCGACGCGTCGCGGACCACCGACGCGTCGCGAGTCATCGCCGATTGCAGTTCGCGGCGTTTCGACGCGGTGTGAGCGATCGGCTCGGGCGGGATCGCGAGCGCCCGCCCGGCCGCCAGCGCATGTGTGGAAGCGGCCTTCCCGGCGCGGCCACCCACCACCAGACCTTCCAGCAAGCTGTTGGACGCCAAGCGATTAGCCCCGTGCATGCCGGTGCGGGCTACCTCACCGGCGGCGAACAGCCCGGGCAGCTCGGTGCGGCCGTGCACGTCGGTGACCACGCCGCCGCAGCTGTAGTGGGCGCCCGGCACCACCGGGATAGGTTGGCGGACGGGGTCTACGCCGGCTGCCCGGCACGCGGCGGTGACGTTGGGGAACCGGGCCTCGAAGCCGTCGATGCCGCGCGCGTCGAGGAAGACGCATTCGTCGCCGGTGGCCCTCAGCCGTGCGTCGATGGCCCCCGCGACGACATCGCGCGGCGCCAGGTCGCCCATCGGGTGCACTCCCGCGGTGACTGAATTGCCTTGCCGGTCAACCAATACCGCACCCTCTCCGCGGATGGCCTCGGTGATCAGCGGCCGGCGATTCCCGGCCCTCGGGCCGGGACTGGCACTGTACAACATGGTGGGGTGGAACTGGATGAACTCGAGATCGCTGACCGCGACGCCGGCCCACAACGCCAAAGCGATTCCGTCGCCGGTGGATCCGTTGGGGTTGGTGGTCGCGCTGTAGAGATGCCCGAGGCCGCCGGAGGCGAGGATCACCGAGGGCGCGCTGATGATCCCGATGCCGTCCGGATTGCCTACGGCCAGGCCGGTCACCGCCGTGCCGTCGTGCAGCACTCGCAGCGCCACGTGGCTGCTGCGGATGTCCAGCAGCCGGGCGGCGTGGTCGAGTGCCCGCTGCACCTCGGCGCCGGTGGCGTCGCCGCCGGCATGAACGATGCGCCGTCGCGAATGTCCGCCCTCGCGGGTCAGCGCCCACTGGCCGGGCATTGATTCGTCGAATCGCGCACCGTCTGAGACTAATTCGCTGACCGCGCGGTACCCGTCGGCGACGATCGAGTAGACCGCGCCGGGGTCGCACATCCCGGCACCCGCGGCTAGGGTGTCGGCGACGTGGTTCTCGACGGAGTCGTCGTTGTCCGGCAGCACGACCGCGATCCCGCCCTGCGCGTAGTGCGTAGCGGTGACCCCGTGGGTTTCGTCGGCCTTGCTGAGAACGACGACCTTGCGGCCCGCCCGGTGCGCCGCCAGCGCGGCGGCCAATCCCCCGACACCCGTGCCGATCACGACGACGTCGGCGCTATCGGTCCAAGCCGGGCGGGTCATCATTCGCCGCCGCCCGGCTGGCCGATTTCGATCATGCGCTGCACGCTGCGCCGGCCCGCCGCAGCGATTTCCGGGTCGACGTGAACCTCGTCGGCGCCTTCGACCAGGCAGCGCAGCAGCGCTGCGGGGGTGATCATCTTCATGTACTTGCAGGACGCGCGGTCGTTGACCGCCTGGAAATCGACTTCCGGTGCGGCTCGGCGCAATTGGTGCAGCATGCCGACCTCGGTGGCGACCAGGACCTTGCGGGCCCGCGTCTCGTGTGCCGCGTCCAACATGCCGCCGGTGGAAAGGATCTTGACCCGCTCGGCGGGAAAGGCTCCCTCGCCGGCGAGGTACAACGCCGAAGTGGCGCAACCACATTCGGGGTGCACATACAGTTCGGCGTCGGGATTGGCGCGGGCCTGATCGGTGAGCTCGTCGCCGTTGATTCCGGCGTGCACATGGCATTCACCGGCCCACACGTGGACGTTCTTGCGGCCGGTCACCCGGCGGACGTGGGCCCCGAGGAATTGGTCCGGGCAGAACAGCACGTCACGGTCGGGGTCGATCGACTCGACCACGTCGACCGCGTTGGACGAGGTGCAGCAGATGTCGGTGAGCGCCTTGACGGCCGCGGTGGTGTTGACGTAGGAGACGACGACGGCGCCGGGGTGCTCGTCCTTCCAGGCGCTCAGCTCGTCGGGAGTGATCGAATCGGCCAGGGAGCAACCGGCACGCTGATCCGGGATCAGCACCGACTTCTGCGGGCTCAGAATCTTGGCCGTCTCGGCCATGAAGTGCACGCCGCAGAACACGATGGTGTCCTCCGGCGCCTCGGCGGCGATTCGCGACAACGCAAGCGAATCGCCGACGTGATCGGCGACGTCCTGAATCGCGGGCAGCTGGTAGTTGTGCGCGAGCACGGTGGCGCCCCGCAGGTTCGCCAGGCGGCGGATCTCGTCGGCCCACTGCTGATCACCGTCCACACCGCCGTAGCCGGTGGGCGAGTCGGCGATGCCGGCAACCATGTCTTCGGCGAGCGTGTCCATGCGATTCATGACCGTCACGGCGGCTCCTTTCGACGTAGGAGGTTTTCGACTTATAATCGAAAACATGCCCAATGGTAGCACCGCACATGAAGTGCTCGCGGTCGTGTTCCAAGTTCACCAGACGACCGAGCAGGTTAAGGGAGCCTCCCGAAAGGGAAAACCGCAGCTTAACGTGCTGTTATGGCAGCGTGCGCGCGATCCGCAGCGCGGCTCCTGGTCGCTGCCGGGCGGGCGGTTGCGCAACGACGAGGACATGACCACGTCCGTGCGGCGCCAGCTGGCCGAAAAAGTGGATTTACGCGAGCTGGCCCACCTGGAGCAGCTCGCCGTGTTCTCCGACCCGGGCCGCGTGCCGGGCGCGCGGGTGATCGCGTCGACCTTTCTGGGCCTGGTGCCCTCCCCCGCCACTCCGGAGCTGCCGCCGGACACCCGGTGGCACCCGGTGAGCGCGCTGCCGCCGATGGCGTTCGACCACGGCCCGATGGTGACGCACGCACATGCCCGGCTGATCGCCAAGATGTCCTACACCAACATCGGATTCGCCTTGGCGCCAAAGGAATTCGCACTCTCCACGCTACGCGACATCTACAGCGCAACGCTGGGCTATCAAGTGGACGCGACGAATCTGCAGCGGGTGCTGGTCCGTCGCGGCGTGATCACGCAGACCGGCACCATCGCGCAGTCGGGTCGCAGCGGCGGGCGGCCGGCGGCGTTGTACCACTTCACCGACGCCGCGCTGCGAGTCACCGACGAATTCGCCGCGCTTCGGCCGCCCGGCCAGCCTTGATCCGCGTCACCCCAACCGCTCGACGAGGAATCGTTCACTTCCTGGCCATTACAGTTTGGTTACCGACTGTTCATGCGCGAAAATGCCCGATGGCCTAGAAGGGATCCTGAATTGGTTGAACTCGGCAATTTGGCAGGTACCGACGGTGCGGAATGGATCGGTCGCCCGCCACACGAGGAATTGCAGCCCAGGGCGCGCCCGGTGCTGCCCTCGGACGACCCGTTTTATCAGCCGCCGTCCGGTTTCCAACACGCCGAGCCCGGCACCGTGCTGCGCTCCCGCGAGGTTGAACTGGCCTTTCTTGGCCTGATTCCGCAATCCGTTTCGGCCATCCAGCTGCTCTACCGGACCACGGACATGAACGGCGCCCCCGAGGCGTGCGTGACGACCGTCCTCATCCCGGCCGAGCGCGTCGTCGGACCGAACACCCCGCTGCTGTCCTATCAGTGCGCGATCGACGCCATGTCGGCGCGCTGCTTTCCGTCCTATGCGCTGCGCAGGAGATCGAAGGCCCTCGGTTCCATCGCCCAGTTGGAGCTCTTCCTGATGGCCGCGGCCGTCGCCGAGGGTTGGGTGGTCTCGGTGCCCGACCACGAAGGGCTGCTGGGTTTGTGGGGTGCCCCCTACGAGCCCGGCTACCGCACCCTCGACGGCATCCGGGCCGCCATGAACTCGGCCCGGATCCCGACGTCTACGTCGGCGCCGATCGGGCTGTGGGGATACTCCGGCGGCGGGCTGGCCAGCGCCTGGGCCGCCGAAATGTGCGCCGACTACGCGCCCGAGCTGGACGTTGTCGGCGCGGTGCTGGGATCGCCGGTCGGCGATCTGGGCCATACCTTCCGGCGCCTCAACGGCGGCTTCCTGGCGGGCCTACCGGCGATGGTGGTGGCCGCGCTCGCACACATTTACCCCGATTTGAACAGGGTCATCGAAGAGCACACGAACGACGAAGGACGCGCCCTGCTGGACCGGCTGGAGTCGATGACGACGGTCGAAGCCGTGCTGCGAATGGCCGGCAAGAACATGGGCGACTATCTCGACGAGCCGCTCGAGGACATCTTGTCGACCCCCGAGGTGTCGTATGTCTTCGACAACATCAAGCTCGGCGTCGCGACACCCGCGCCGCCGGTCTTGATCGTGCAGGCCGTCCACGACTACCTGATCGACGTGCACGACATCGACGCGCTGGCGGACGCCTATTCGGCCGGCGGCGCCAGCGTCACCTACCACCGCGACGCGTTCAACGAGCACATGCTGCTGCACCCGCTGTCGGCGCCGATGACGCTGCGCTGGCTCACCGACCGCTTCGCCCGCCGACCGATCGAGGACCACCTGATCAGGACCGTTTGGCCGACGGCGTTCAACCCCATGACCTACGCCGGCATGATGCGACTGGGCGTGATCGCGGCCAAGGTCCTCACGGGACGAAAGATTCATCGCCGTCCGCTGTGAGACGTCCGCTAGGAGACGGAGGCTTCCGGCTCCATCGGCAGCGCGTGTGACGGCGGATCGGTGAGCCCGGAGCTGCCCAGGTCGTCGTGGGCGCTTCCGGCCGCCAGCAGGGCATAGACCAGTGCCGCGATGGCGGCGGGCCACAGCAGCGTGGTGGCGATCTGTAGCGGGCCGGGCCCGAAGAACACCGGCGGCGCCTGGATGACGTAGGACACCGCGGGGCTGCCCACCACCGGCACCTTGTCGACATCGAGCGCGCCGTAGCGCAGCAGGGCCAGCACCGCCCCCACCGCCGATGCCACACCGGCCGCACCGACCATGCCGAGCGTCAGGGCGACGACCATGCCCGGGCCCCGCAGCCGGCGCCACTGCCACGCCAGCACCGGCGCCACCACCGCCAGCACCGTCAACAGACCCAGCATCAGGCACGGCACGTCGAAGAAGTGCTCAGACTCGGTGCCCAGATAGTCATGCACCCGCTCGCCGGAGCGGGTGATCGCCACCACCAAGTGAATCGGCGGGGCCATCCACGCCCACAGGCCGCCCACCAACACGCCGGTCGCCGAAAGCCCAAGGACCGCAACGATCATCGCGCGCACCCGCGAGGGCCCGGCGGGCTCCGCAGTCATCGGTACCGCGGGCTCGGGAGCCGCGGGCACCCAGGGTTCGGTCACCGCTGAGTCTCCAGATCCACCGAGTCCACCTCGCCGTGCCGCGAACAGCGCGCGCGCCAGCCGTCGGGGCGAACCTGGACGATCATCCGGCGCCCGCACTCGGCGCAGAAGCGCGGGGGCTCAAGGCCCAACTGGGCCGCGGTGGGCACCGTCGTACCCCCCAATTCCCCGGTATAGACGTTGTAGACGCCGGCGCTGACCGGAGCGCCCAGATCTGGAACCACAAGACTCGAACCTAGCCGCTACAGAGTGGCTTACAAGCTGGCATTGAGCGCTTTGATGGGCATCTGCAGATCCTCGAGCAGCTCCAGATCGGATTCGGCGGGGCGGCCCAGGGTGGTCAGGTAGTTCCCGACGATCACGGCGTTGATCCCGCCGAGGATGCCCTGCTTGGCGCCGAGGTCGCCCAGGGCGATCTCCCGGCCACCGGCGAAGCGCAGCATCGTGCGCGGCAACGCCAGCCGGAAGGCGGCCACCGACTTGAGGGCTTCGCTGACCGGCATCACCTCGAGGTCGCCGAACGGCGTGCCGGGCCGCGGGTTGAGGAAGTTCAGCGGCACCTCGTCGGGGCCGAGCTCGGCGAGGTCGGCGGCGAATTCCGCGCGCTGCTCCAAGGTTTCTCCCATGCCGAGGATGCCGCCGCAGCAGACCTCCATGCCGGCGTCGCGCACCATCGTCAGCGTCTGCCAGCGCTCTTCCCAGGTGTGGGTGGTGACGACATTGGTGAAGAACGACTTGGCGGTCTCCAGGTTGTGGTTGTAGCGGTGCACGCCCATCGCGGCGAGCTCGTCGACCTGCTCGGCGGTCAGCATGCCCAGCGAGCAGGCGACGTTGATCTCGACCTCGTTGCGAATCGCCTCGATACCCGCCGCGACCTGGGACATCAGCCGCTTGTCCGGACCGCGTACCGCGGCAACGATGCAGAATTCGGTGGCACCCGACTTCGCGGTTTGCTTGGCGGCTTCGACCAGGCTGGGGATGTCCAGCCAGGCGCTGCGCACCGGCGAGGCGAACAGCCCGGACTGCGAGCAGAAGTGGCAATCCTCGGGACAGCCGCCGGTCTTGAGGCTGATGATGCCCTCGACCTCGACCTCGGGGCCGCACCAGCGCATCCGCACCTCGTGGGCCAGCGCCAGCAGCTCCTCGAGCCGGTCGTCGGACAGTCGCAACACCGCAAGGACCTGGTCCCGGCTCAATCCCTCGCCGCCCTCGAGCACCTGCTGGCGGGCTACCGCCAGGATGTCAGCTTCATGGCCGGCTTCGGTGGTGGGTCGAGTTGCCGCTTGAGTCACCAAGTACTCCCCTGCATCTTTTGTCGCGTCCGCGTCAGCGGTCACATCCGCCACGACGTCGTGGCAGCCTGAACGAAACGGTGTTCAACGTAGGGTAACGGCCCGCGCGTGCAGGCCCGCGACGTGGGCGAGCCGGGCCGTGGATATGTCGACTTCAGGGGTATACGGGAACCATGGCTGCTCAGCACGTCGAGTACCTGGGACACCACATGCTTCTGTTGGCGCTGCCGGCCTTCTTGCCGGCCGTCATCGTCGTCGCCGTGATCCTCTACGCCGCGCTGAAGGACCGTCGCTCCGGACAAGCCGACGACGCCCACCAGCAAAGCGACACGCCGAGCGAAAAGCGTGATTGACACGCCCCGAATCGGGGCATTACACCTTGGATTGCGTGAACTTACCTGCGAGTAACAACTAGTCGTCGATTGGATCTCCCGGGACGTCCCGGCGCTGTGGGGAGGACATGACAATGGTGCCAACTGGACTGCCGCTGCTCGCCGAGCCGTCGGCTCGCGGGGCCGGACTCAACCAGGTGATCGGCCTGTCGGTGGCCGCGATGGTCATCACGTTGGTCATGCTGTGGGTGGGCTACGCGCACCGCACTCATCGCATCACGTGGCTGACACGCGTCGCCGACAAGCTGGGCGAGAAATTCCACCGCCCCAACTGGGTGGCGCTGCCGGTCCTGGTTTTCACGACATCGATCATCTGCGCGCTGTTCGGCTTCATCTGGGACGTCAGCTGGCACATCGGTAACGGCCGCGATCCCGGGCCGTTGGCCAACCCGGCGCACTACTTCATCATCATCGGCCTGTTCGGGGTGTTCCTGGCCGGCATGATCGCGATCGTCATCCCGTACGACAAGCCCGGCCCGGCGGCGGTGCGCATCACCCGGACCTGGCACGCACCGGTCGGCGGCGTGCTGATGGCCGGCTGCGGGCTCTACGCGATGATCGGCTTCCCGCTCGATGACATCTGGCACCGCATCTTCGGTCAGGATGTCACCCTTTGGGGCCCAACGCATTTGATGATGATCGGTGGTGCCTGCTTCTCGCTGTTCGCGGTGCTGATGCTGGAGCGCGAAGGCGAGGCCGCAGAGGGCGACAAGCTCACCCAAGGCGTATTCATCACCTTCCTGCGTTACCTGTCGTTCGGCGGAATGTTCATCGGTCTGTCGGTCTACCAAATCGAATACGACTTCGGTGTCGAGCAATTCCGCCTGGTCCTGCAGCCGATGATGATCGCCTTTGCCTCGGCACTGGCGGCTGCCGCGGCCCGCATCACGATGGGCCGCGGTGCCGCGATCATCGCGGCGTTGTTCGCCATCGCGCTGCGCGGTGCGGTCGCGGTGCTGGTGGGCCCCATCCTGGGCGCACCGATCAACTGGTTCCCCCTGTACCTGGGCCCCGCGCTGGTGGTTGAACTGGTGGCGCTGACCCCGTTGGTCAAGCGCCCCATCGCCTTTGGCGCCGTGTCTGGTCTGGGCGTGGCGACGGTGGGACTTTGGCTGGAATCGCTGTGGATCGCAGCGGTGTACCACTACCCATGGCCGGTCGGCATGTGGGGCGAGGCCCTGGCCATGGCGGTTCCGGTGGGCGTGATGTCCGGAATGTGCGGGGCGCTGTTCGGCATGGTACTGACGGGGCAGCGGCTGCCGCACCGCTGGATCGGCGTCTCGACGGTGGTGGCCACCGTCCTGGTGATCGGTGGCGCGGTGGCCAACGGCCTGCACATCGCGGTCCCCGAGCAGGGCAAGGCCGCCATCACACTGACCGAGCTGCCCAGCGCTCCGGGCCAGCGCATGGTGTCCGCCGACGTGCAACTGACGCCGCCCGATGTCGTTGGCTCGCAACCGGATTGGCTGACAATTCTGTCCTGGCAGGGCCGCATGGAAAACCAGCGCGGTCTGGTGATCGACCGGCTCGAGAAGGTCGGCCCGGGCCACTACCGGTCCACGCAGCCCGTCCCGGTCTGGGGATCGTGGAAGACGCTGCTGCGGATTCAGGACGGCTACACGATGACGGGCGTGCCGATCTACGAGCCGGCCGACGAGGCCATTCCCGCGGCCGAGGTTCCCGCGCTGTCCTCGATCGACCGGCCGTTCGTGCACGAGATCACCATCCTGCAGCGGGAGCGCGACCAGAACGCGCCCGGCTGGCTGTACAACGCCGGTTCGGTCGTCGTGCTGGTCCTGACGCTGATGGTCATCGCCGGTCTGACGTGGGGTGCGGGCCGCATCAACGATGCGCTGTCCGAACCGGAGCCGGTCGAGGTAAAACAACCACTACCGCGGGCAGCATGAGCCAATGACGTTGCGCGGCATGGTCAATGCGGCGTGGGTGACGGTGCTGATGTGCGTCCTGATCGCCTGCGGCGGCCCTCAGGGCCAGCCCGCGCCCGGCGCCTTGGACATCGACGTGAAGATCTTCCAAAAGCAGGTGACCCCGACGAACGCGGTGCTGCAGGCGAAGGTCAAGCAGCCGATCGTCCTGCACGTCACCAGCGACGCGACCGATGAACTGCACGTGCACTCGGTGCCCGATCACAAGTTTCAGGTCGCCGCCGAACCCAACCAGACCTTTCACTTCACCGTCGACGTCCCCGGCAACGTTGAAGTGGAACTCCACCAGCTGGACCGGACGATAGCGACGATTCAAGTCGGACCGTGACGCAGCTGCTGGCGCACGGTCTGGGCGGATCGAGCGATCTCCCGGTCCCCTACGCGTACGCGATGGTCGGCGCCGCATGGGCGCTGACGTTCACGTTCGCCTTGGTCGCCTTCGCTTGGCGGCGCCCGCGTTTCGACCCGGAGGCGCCCGGTCATCGGCTGCCCGCATGGGTGACCACGCTGGTCGACGCCCGCGCGACGCGCTGGACGGTTGCGGGTGTGGCGCTGGCCTTCGCGGTGTGGGTGGTGCTCGCCGGGGTCTTTGGCCCACAGACACAAGCCAACGGCCTACTCGGGGCGTTCTACGTGCTGCTGTGGGTCGGGCTGGTCCCGCTGTCGCTGGCGTTCGGGCCGGTATGGCGGGTCATCTCCCCGGTGCGCACGGTGTACCTGCTGCTGCGGCGCGCCGTGCCCGAGCGGCTGAGCCGGCCGCGACTCTGCTACCCCGAGCGCTGGGGCTACCGTCCGGCCGCGGCCGGACTGTTCGCCTTCGTGTGGCTGGAGTTGGCGAGCCCGAACTCGGCGTCGCCGGCGTGGGTGCGCGGTTGGCTGCTGGTCTACGCGGTGGTGATGCTGGTCGGGTCGTGGCTGTGCGGGCAACGCTGGCTGGCCAGGGTCGACCCGTTCGGCGTGTACAGCATGGCGGTGTCGCGACTGTCTCCGTTTTGGCGCTCGAAAGCCAACGGGCAGATCGTCATCGGCAATCCGTTCGACCATCTGCCGTCGCTGCCGGTGCGGCCCGGTGTGGTCGCGATGCTGGCGGTGCTGCTCGGGTCGACGGCGTTCGACAGCTACTCGTCGTCGCCGACCTGGCGCAACTTCGCCGATCGGCTTTCGCGTCTGGCGCACGACGTGCCGCCGGCATTGATGTCGTCGGCGCTGCGGACCGTCGGGCTGGTGATCTTCGTTTCGGTTGTCGCGCTGACCTTTTCGCTTGCAGCCCGGGCAACCGGCGGGGTGGACCGCGAGCAGCGACGCGCCCTGCCCGGTCAGCTGGCACACTCGCTGATCCCGATTGTGGTCGGCTACATCTTCGCGCACTACCTGTCCTATCTGGTGGAGCGCGGACAGCAGGCCGTGATCGCGCTGGCCGATCCGTTCGGGCACGGCTGGAACCTGTTGGGGCTGGCCCATTTACGGGTGGCCTATGTGTTGTCCCAGCATCCGCCGTTGCTGGCCGGCATCAAGGTGGCCTGCGTGGTGACCGGGCACATCGTCGCGGTGATCGCGGCGCACGACCGGGCGTTGCGGCTGTTGCCGGCCGGCCATCAGCTCACCGGGCAGCTCACCATGATGCTGGTCATGGTCGGCTATACGTTCACCGGCCTGTACCTGCTCTTCGGCGGCTAGAGCGGGTACTCGACCCGCTTGTTGCCGTCCCAGCGGCGCACGCCCGCGAAGCTGCCCTCGATCTGCGACGGCCGGCCCGCGATGCGCAGCGCGCGCCCCAGTTGGGCGCCACCGACCCGGCGCGCCAGCGTGACGTGTGGGGTCCACTGGCCGGGCAGGCTGTTGGGCATCGGTGCGGGCGCCAGATACGGGCGGCACAGCCGGTGCACCTCGGCGTGCAACGCCAGCAGCTCGCCGCTCGGCACCAGCAGCCGGGCGAACACCGCGCTGGTGCGGCCGAACAGCACCGGCGCGCCGATCAGCGCGCTCAGCGGAAGCCGCTCGCTCACCGGACGCAACAGCTCGTCGACGTCGGCCGAAATGCTTTCCGCGACAGCAAGTGTGACGTGCGGTCGGCCGGTCGGGGCCTGGCTGGGGATCCCGGCACCGGCCAGCTCGTCCCAGATCCGGCGGACCGCGGCCTCGGTGTCGCGGTCGAAGACCAGCTCGATCGAATGGACCATCAGCCGGCCAGCGCGCTCACCCAGTCAGGGTCGAATGCCGCCGCACTCATCGTGGCGAAATCGTCGACGCTCAGCGCACCGGCCCCCGCGGGCAGCGCGGCCCGCACCGGCGCCAGCCGCTCCAGGGCCGAACGGTTCGACGTCTGGACCACCGTCGGCCGCGACGGCCAGCTGCCGATCACCACACCGGCGCATGAAAGCCCTTGTCCAGCAAGTGATTCCAGAGTAAGCGCGGTGTGGTTCAGCGTGCCCAGTTCCGCGGTGACGGTGACCAGCACCGCGGCACCCAACTCGACGGCGAGATCACGCAGGGTGACGCCGGCGGCGGCGAGTTCGACCAGCAGCCCGCCGGCACCCTCGACCAGGGTGAGCCGGCCAGGGCGGTCCAGGCCGCGGATGAGCCCCAGCATCTGATCGCGGGTGGGCAGCGGCATCCCGGCCTGCTCGGCGGCCGCCACGGGCGCCAGAGCCTGCGGATACCTTGCCAGGCCGGCGGTTTCGGTCACCCCGGACAGCCGAGTCACCTCGGCGAGGTCGTCGTCGCCGGAATCGGTGCCGGTCTGCGCGGGTTTACACACCGCGACGTCGATCCCGGCCAGACGCGCGTGACAGGCCAGCGCCGCGACGGCGACCGTCTTGCCAACCCCCGTGCCGGTACCCGTAACGGCCAGGACGGTCAACGGCGCGCCACGGCAAGGACATCGGTCAGCACCCGCCGGGCGACCTCGAGTTCGGCGGCGTCGAGCGACGCGCGCGAGGTCAGCCGCAGCCGCGACGTTCCGGCAGGCACGGTGGGCGGCCGAAAGCAGCCCACCCGCACCCCGGCGTCCAGGCAGGCGGTCGCGGCGGCCACCGCCACCGCCGGGTCGCCCAGTATCACCGACACCACCGCCGACTGCGGTTCCTCGGGCACGCCGCAGATGTCGGCCAACTCGCGCGCGTGCCGCAGCACCGCGTCGGGCCGCCAGGGCTCACTACGCAGCACGTGCAGTGCGGCCATCGCGGCACCGACGGCAGCCGGAGCCAGGCCGGTGTCGAAGATGAACGGGCGGGCCGCATCGATCAGGTGCGCACGCACCTCGACGGGTCCCAGCACCATGCCGCCCTGGCTGCCGAGCGCCTTGGACAGCGTCGTGGTCATCACCACGTCGGGCGCACCGGCGAGTCCCAGCTCGTGCAGCAGCCCGCGGCCGCCGCCGCGCACCCCGAGGCCGTGTGCTTCGTCGACGATCAACAGCGCGCCGTGGCGGCGGCAGACCTCGTGCAGCTCGCGCAGCGGGGCCAGCACGCCGTCGGCGCTGAAGACCGATTCGGTGATGACGACGGCGCGCTCCTCGTCGCGGGCGCCCAGGGCCGCGTCGACGGCATCCACGTCACGGTGCGGCGTCACCACCACCCGCGCGCGCGACAGCCGGCAGGCGTCCACCAGCGACGCGTGCGATCGGGCCTCGGAGACCAACAGCGAGCCCGGGCCGGACAGGCCGACGACGGTGCCGAGGTTGGCGGTGTATCCCGAGGAGAACAGCAGGCCGGCGGCGGCGCCCACGTAGTCGGCGAGCTCGGCCTCGAACTGCTGGTGCAGTTCGGTATCGCCGGTGACCAGGCGGGATCCGGTGGCGCCGGCACCCCAGACCCGCAGCGCCGCGACGCCGCCTTCGATCACGCCGGGGTGCTGCGACAGGCCGAGGTAGTCGTTGGACGCCAGGTCAAGCTCGGTGGCGACCGCCGGGCGCGGCCGCAGCGACCGGCGCAGCCCGGCCTCGCGGCGCTGCCGCTCGGTCGCCTCTAGCCAGGCCAGCGGGGAAACCTCGATCGGTGCCTTCATTTGGCTTAAAGACTACGAGAGCCGGTGAGCCGTGCGACCTCGACCATCGCCGAGGTGATCCGGGCGATCTCGTCGGGCCCGCAGACGTACGGCGGCATCGCGTAGATCAGGTTGCGGAACGGGCGCAGCCAGATGCCGTGATCCAGTGCCGCCGGCGTCGCGACGGCCAGATCGACCGGCTCCGCGCATTCGATGACGCCGATGGCACCGCACACCCGCACGTCGGCCACGCCGGGCAGGTCCCGGGCCGGCTCGAGTCCCGCCGCGAGCCCGGCCGCGATGTCGGCGACGCGCGACCGCCAATCCTGGCCCAGCAGCACCTCGACGCTGGCCACCGAGACCGCACAGGCCAGCGGATTCGCCATGAACGTCGGGCCGTGCATCAACGCGCCGGCCGCACCGGAGCTGATCGTGTGCGCGACGTCTATGGTGCACAACGTGGCGGCCAGGCTGAGGTATCCGCCGGTCAGCGCCTTGCCGACACACATGATGTCCGGGCTGACGCCGGCGTGGTCGGCGGCGAACAGCTCGCCGGTGCGGCCGAACCCGGTGGCGATCTCGTCGAAGATCAGCAGCACGTCGTGGCGGCTGCACATCTCGCGCAGGTCGCGCAGGTAGCGGGGGTCGTGGAAGCGCATGCCGCCGGCGCCCTGGACCACGGGTTCGACGACCACCGCCGCCAACTCGGTCGCGTGCTGGGTCAACTGCTCCTCGAACGCCACGCTGTAGGCGGCGTCGTAGTCGCGGGGCACCTGCGGGGCGAACACCTGGTCGGCCAGGATGTCGGTCCACAGCGAGTGCATGCCACCGTCGGGGTCGCAGACGCTCATCGGCGTGAAGGTGTCGCCGTGGTAGCCGCCCCGCCAGGTCATCAGCCGGCGCTTGCGGAATCGGCCGCGGCTGCGCCAGTACTGCAGCGCCATTTTGACCGCGACCTCGACCGAGACAGACCCGGAGTCGCTGAAGAACACCGTCTCCAGACCGGCCGGGGTGATCTCCACCAGCAACTGGGCGAGCCGGGCCGCCGGTTCGTGGGTCAGCCCACCGAACATCACATGGTTCATCGAGCTCAGCTGGGCCGTCAGCGCCGCGTCCAGCACCGGGTGACCGTGGCCGTGGATAGCGGTCCACCAGGAACTCATCGCGTCCAGCACGTCGACCGGCTCACCGTCTCTGACCAGCGTCAACCAGGCGCCGCGGGCGCCGACGGCCACCACGGGAGGGATGGATTCCCTGCCGATGGTGCTGTACGGGTGCCATAGATGAGCGGCGTCGATCGCGCTGATTTGCTCGGGCGTCAACCCGGATCTCGCCGCAGGCATAGAGATCGAGCGTAAAGCAGCCGGCTCGCACAAAAGCCGACCATCGGGAAGCATCTATCGGCATGGCGTTGCCGTACCCGTTCGAAGATCCGCATCGCGGCGGTCGTCCCGAGTCTCAACAGCAGGCTAACGAGGCCGGCGAGCCGGGCGATTTCCGGCCAATGACCTACGGCGACAACGACTCTGACGTTAAGCCGCGTGTCATTCGGCTTCGGGTAGCCCCCTGGGACCTGGTCGCCACGCTCACGCTGGTGACGCTGCTCGTCGTGCTGGCCACGGCGACGACGTGGCCGACGCGGCTCTATGGCTTCCTCGGCGAAGTGTGCTCGGACGATTCGTGTGGCCTGGTTCCTTTCCAGGTCGACGTGTATATCTACCCGGTGGTGTGGGGCGGGATCGGCGCCGCGATCGCCGCGGCGGGGATCGGCCCGTTCGTCTCCCTGCTCAAGGGCTGGTACATGTCCTTCTGGCCGGTTCTGTCGCTCGCGATCATCATGGTCAGCTCCGTGATCGGCGACGCGCTCACGGTGTTCAGCGCCCGCTATTGGCACTGATTCTCAACTGCCCGGTCCGCTCGTAAACGTTGCGGCCGAGCACCGGTGTGAGACCGAAATCACAACTGCCGATAAAGATTTGGGATCGGCAGTCACCATCGGGTCACGGTCCAGCAGCAAATCTTTCGTGCACCTCACCAGCTATTCTCCGCGCGCAACTTCTGTTGTAAAAGTTTCTATAGTGACTGGTGTGACTCAACGGGCCAACCGACTGATTCACGTCCCCGCAAGGAGGCGGCGGCCGATCCCCAACGCGGGGGTCGTCGCGAGTCATCGAACGGCGGCCGCGGCGCCCACAGCACCGAGGCCGTAACCCGACAGAGTTCAGGAAGGCTGGAACTCCAATGAAGCGCATCTATTCGTTTGCCATCGGTCTCGCCATCTTGGCGGCCCCGATGGCCGCCGCCCCGGAGATCGCGGCCGCCGACCCGGGCGCCCGGTCGATGGACTACCAGCAGGCCACCGACGTCGTCGTGATGCGCGGTCTGTCGCAGCGCGGCGTGCCGTTCTCGTGGGCCGGCGGCGGAATCAACGGCCCTTCCCGCGGCACCGGGACGGGCATCAACACCGTCGGCTTCGACGCCTCGGGTTTGATGCAGTACGCCTATGCCGGCGCCGGCATCAGGTTGCCGCGGTCGTCGGGCGCGATCTACCGGTTCGGCCAGAAGGTCCTGCCGCAGCAGGCCCAGAAGGGCGACATGATCTTCTACGGCCCTGAAGGCACGCAAAGCGTCGCGATGTACCTCGGCAACAACCAGATGCTCGAGGTCGGCGACGTCGTGCAGGTCTCGCCGGTGCGTACGGCCGGCATGACGCCGTACCTGGTCCGCGTTATCGGCGTACCGCTGCAGCAACTGCCCGCGCAGCCGGCTCCGGCGCAGCAGGTCCCGGGCCAGGCCCCGCTGCAGCAGCCGCCGACCCAGCAGGCACCGCTGCAACAGGCCCCGCTGCAACAGCTGCCCACCCAGCAGGCACCGCTCCAGCAGGCCCCGCTGCAACAGCTGCCCACCCAGCAGGCACCGCTGCAGCAGGCGCCGCTGCAGCAATTGCCTGCCCAGGCGGGGCCCGTGCAACAGCCGGCGCCCGCACCGCCGGCGCTGCCGCAACTGCCGAACCTGCAGACACTTCTGCAGCCGGCTCCTGCGCGGTAGTCTCCGCGACCGTTCCCGACCGCCACCTGCTCCGCTGAGCAGCCTCGCCACCAGGCGAGCGCTGCGGAGCAGGTGGCGTTTTTGGGTAAATTACTGGTGATCATGCCGACCTCACCGCCCCAGACCCCTGCCGCCACGGCGGATCCGGGCGGGTCAGAGGTGCGCGCGAAGGGGTCTGCCGGGTTTTATCGCTACGATCTCGACGGCTTGCGCGGCATCGCGATCGCGCTGGTCGCCGTGTTCCACATCTGGTTCGGCCGGGTCTCCGGCGGGGTGGACGTGTTCCTGGCGCTGTCGGGGTTCTTCTTCGGCGGCAAAATCCTGCGCGCCGCGCTCAACCCCGCCGTCTCGCTGTCGCCCGTCGCCGAAATCACCCGGCTGATCCGACGTCTGGTGCCCGCCCTGGTCGTGGTGCTGGCCGCGAGTGCGGTGCTTACCATCCTGGTACAGCCGCAAACCCGCTGGGAGACCTTCGCCGACCAGAGCCTGGCCAGTCTCGGCTACTACCAGAACTGGGAGCTGGCGAACACCGCATCGGACTACCTGCGGGCGGGCGAGGCCGTCAGCCCGTTGCAGCACATCTGGTCCATGTCGGTGCAGGGACAGTTCTACGTCGCCTTCCTGCTGCTGGTCGCGGGCTGCGCCGTGCTGTTCCGCCGCCCGCTCAAGACCCGCCTGCGCACGCTGTTCGTGGTGCTGCTGAGCGCCCTGACGATCGCCTCGTTCGGTTATGCGATCTTCGCCCACGCCGACGACCAGTCGATCGCCTATTACGACAGCTTTGCCCGCGGCTGGGAGCTGCTGCTGGGCGCGCTCGTCGGCGCGGTCGTGGCCGACATCCGGTGGCCGATGTGGCTGCGGACCGCGGCCGCCTCCGTCGCGCTGGCGGCGGTCGTGTCCTGCGGGGCCCTGATCGACGGCGTCGACGAGTTTCCCGGCCCGTGGGCCCTGGTACCGGTCGGCGCCACGATGCTGATGATCCTGGCCGGCGCCAACCTGCCGGGCGATGCGGACACCAGCGGGCGGCTGCCGCTGCCGAATCGGCTGCTGGCCACCCGGCCCCTGGTGGAGCTGGGCGCCATTGCGTACTCGCTGTATCTATGGCACTGGCCGCTGCTCATCTTCTGGCTGTCCTACACCGGCCACAAGCACGCCAATTTCGCCGAGGGCGCGGCGGTGCTGCTGATCTCCGGCGTGCTGGCGTACCTGACCACTCAGCTCGTCGAGGACCCGCTGCGCTATCGGGCGCCCCAGGGTTCGGTCGCGGCGCCGGCACTGCCGTTGTGGTCGCGGTTGCGCAGGCCGACGATGGCGCTGGGCGCGGCGGTGGTGCTGCTGGGCGTCACGCTGACCGCGACGTCGTTCACCTGGCGCCAGCACGTCACGGTCTTGCGGGCCGCGGGCAAGGAACTGTCCGTACTCAACCCGCAGGACTACCCCGGCGCCCGCGCCCTGACCGAACACGTGCGGGTCCCGACGCTGCCGATGCGGCCCAGCGTCCTGGAGGTCAAAAACGACCTGCCGGCCACCACCCGGGACGGCTGTATCAGTGACTTCGTCAACCCCGCGGTGGTCAACTGCGTCTACGGCGACCTCGCCGCGACCCGGACCATCGCACTGGCCGGCGGGTCGCACGCCGAACACTGGCTGCCGGCACTGGATGTACTCGGACACGCCCATCACTTCAAAGTTGTGACATATCTCAAAATGGGCTGCCCGCTGTCCACCGAACAGGTCCCGCTGATCATGGGAAACAACGCGCCCTACCCCCAGTGCCGGGAGTGGGTGCAGGCGACGATGGACAAGCTGATCTCTGATCGCCCCGACTACGTCTTCACCACCACGACCCGGCCGTGGAACATCAAGACCGGCGACGTGATGCCCGCGACCTACATCGGGATCTGGCAGACGTTGTCCGACAACAACATTCCGATCCTCGGCATGCGCGACACCCCGTGGCTGGTCAAGAACGGCCAGCCGTTCGACCCCGCCGACTGCTTGGCCAAGAAGGGCGGCAACGCGACGTCGTGCGCGATCAAACGCTCCGATGTGTTGTCCGACCGCAACCAAACCCTGGATTTCGTCGAGCAATTCCCGCTACTCAAGGTGCTCGACATGTCAGATGCCATCTGCCGCGCCGATGTCTGCCGCCCGGTCGAGGGAAACGTGCTGATCTACCACGGCGCTCATCACCTGACCCCCACCTACATGCGAACCTTGGCCCACGCGCTCGGCCTGCAGATCGCGGCTGCCACCGGCTGGTGGTAGCCCGGACAGGACCGTCCGCCGCGGATAAGGTCAAGTGGTGCCGTCAACCAACCCGGCTTCCCGACCGGCCGCAGCATCGGGTGCTGCGACAGCGGACGAGGCCATACCCACGCTGCCCACCGTTTGGCCCGGGGGCGCCTATCCCCTCGGGGCCACCTATGACGGGGCGGGCACTAACTTTTCGCTGTTTTCCGAGATCGCCGAACAGGTCGACCTGTGCCTGATCGACGAGCGCGGCAACGAATCGCGGATCCCGCTCGACGAGGTCGACGGATACGTCTGGCACGCCTATCTGCCGAACATCACCCCCGGTCAGCGCTACGGATTCCGGGTGCACGGACCGTTCGATCCGGCGGCCGGCCATCGGTGCGATCCGAGCAAGCTGCTGCTTGACCCATACGGGAAGTCGTTCGACGGGGATTTCACCTGGGGACAGGCGCTGTTCTCCTATGACCTCAAGGCCATCGACCCGAACGGCGACACCGCGGCCACCGGCACTCCCCCGATGATCGACTCCCTGGGCCACACGATGACCAGCGTGGTGATCAACCCGTTCTTCGACTGGGCCTTCGATCGCGCGCCGCTGACCCCCTACCACGAGACGGTGATCTACGAGGCCCACGTCAAGGGGCTGACCAAGACGCATCCCGGCATACCCGAGGGACTGCGCGGCACCTACGCCGCGCTGGCCCATCCGGTGATCATCGATCACCTCAAGTCGCTCAACGTCACCGCGCTGGAACTCATGCCGGTACACCAGTTCATGCACGACGAGCGGCTGCTCGACCTCGGGTTGCGAAACTACTGGGGTTACAACACCTTCGGGTTCTTCGCCCCGCACTACCAGTACGCATCGAACCGGCAGGCGGGCGGCGCGGTCGCCGAATTCAAGATGATGGTGCGCAGCCTGCACGAAGCCGGCATCGAGGTCATCCTCGACGTGGTCTACAACCACACCGCCGAAGGCAACCACCTGGGGCCGACGATCAACTTCCGCGGCATCGACAACGGCGCCTATTACCGGCTCGTCGACGAGGACCTGCGGCTGTACAAGGACTACACCGGCACCGGCAACAGCCTCAACCCCCGCCACCCGCACGTCCTGCAGCTGATCATGGACTCGCTGCGCTACTGGGTGATCGAGATGCACGTGGACGGGTTCCGCTTCGACCTGGCCGCCACGCTGGCCCGCGAGCTGCACGACGTGGACCGATTGAGCGCGTTCTTCGATCTGGTCCAACAGGACCCAATCGTCAGCCAGGTCAAATTGATCGCCGAGCCCTGGGATGTCGGCGAGGGCGGTTATCAGGTCGGCAACTTCCCGGGTTTGTGGACCGAGTGGAATGGGAAGTATCGCGATACTGTGCGTGACTACTGGCGGGGCGAGCCCGCAACCCTGGGCGAGTTCGCTTCCCGGCTGACCGGGTCGTCGGACCTGTATGAGGCGAGCAGCCGGCGCCCCAGCGCCAGTATCAACTTCGTCACTGCGCACGACGGGTTCACCCTCAACGACCTGGTCTCTTACAACGAGAAACACAACGAGGCCAACGGCGAGGACAACCGCGACGGGGAAAGCCACAACCGGTCCTGGAACTGTGGGGTCGAGGGTCCCACCGACGACCCCGAGATCACCGAGCTGCGCTGCCGGCAGATGCGCAACTTCTGGGCCACGCTGATGGTCAGCCAGGGCACGCCGATGATCGCACACGGCGACGAACTCGGCCGCACTCAGCAGGGTAACAACAACGCCTACTGCCAGGACTCCGAATTGGCTTGGATGGACTGGTCTTTGGTGGACAAGAATGCCGACCTGCTGGCCTTCACCCGCAAGGTGACCAAGCTGCGCAGGAAGCATCCGGTGTTTCGTCGGCGCCGGTTCTTCGACGGCGAGCCGATTCGCAGCGGGGACGAAGTCCGCGACATCGCCTGGCTGACGGCAAGTGGCCGGGAGATGACGCACGACGACTGGAACCAGGGTTTGGACAAGTGTGTCGGGGTATTCCTCAACGGTGAGGCGATTACCGCGCCCAATTCCAGGGGGGAACGAGTTGTGGACGATTCATTCCTGTTGTGTTTCAACGCCCACAGCCGCGACGTGGAATTCGTCACGCCGCACGACGACTATGCGCAGGAATGGACAGTAGTGCTGGATACCAATCATCCCGCCGGCAAGGCCGATCTGGTTGTTGCCGCCGAAGAAAAGATCGCGGTGCCTGGGCGCTCGGTGTTGATCCTGCGAAAGACCGCCTAACACATGGCTTTTCCGGTGCGTTCTACCTACCGGTTGCAGTTGCGCGGAGCCGAGAGTGGTAGCGCCTTTACCTTCGCCGACGCCGAAAACCTGCTGGACTACCTCGACGATCTCGGGGTATCGCATCTGTATCTGTCCCCGATCCTGACCGCGGTCAGCGGCTCGGGTCACGGCTACGACGTGACGGATCCGACGACGGTGTCGCCGGAGCTGGGCGGCGCCGAAGGATTGGCCCGGCTGTCCGCGGCGGCGAAGTCCCGCGGCCTGGGCCTGATCGTCGACATCGTGCCCAACCACGTGGGCGTCGACCAGCCCCAGCAGAATCCGTGGTGGTGGGATGTGTTGCGGCACGGCCGATCATCGGACTACGCAACGTTTTTCGATATCGACTGGGATCTCGACTCGCACGGCCGCATCGTGCTGCCGGTGCTGGGTTCCGACGACGACGCCGCAGACCTGACCGTCGACGGCGACCTGCTGCGGTTGGGCGATCTGGCGCTGCCGATCGCCCCGGGCACCGGCGAGGGCACCGGCCCCGAGGTACACGAGCGTCAGCACTACCGGTTGGTGGGCTGGCGTAACGGCGTCGTCGGCTATCGGCGTTTCTTCTCGATCACCTCGCTGGCGGGCCTGCGCCAGGAGGATCGCGCGGTGTTCGACGCCAACCACGCGGAGATCGCCCGCTGGTTCCGCGAGGAACTTGTCGACGGTGTGCGCATCGACCATCCCGACGGATTGACCGATCCCAGCGGGTATTTGGCGTGGCTGCGTGAATTGCTGGGGCCCACGGCGTGGATCGTGATCGAGAAGATCCTGGCCGTCGACGAGGCGCTGGAGCCGACATTGCCGATCCAGGGCACCACCGGCTACGACGTACTGCGGGAAGCCGGTGGCGTTTTCGTCGACCCGGAAGGGGCCCCCGCGCTGACCCAGCTTGTCGAGTCCGCCGGTGTGGACTATCACGGCATCCCCCAGTTGCTGGCCGACCTCAAGGTGTCGGTGGCCACCGACAGTCTCGGCAGTGAGCTGGGCAGGCTGCGGCGGGCGATCGTGGGCGCCGCCGGGACGGATCACCCGCAGCTGCCCGCGGCCGTGGCCGCGCTGCTCAGCCACATCGACGTCTACCGAAGCGACTACCTGGGCCTTAGCGCCGTCCTGCCCACCGCACTCGCCGAAACCCAAGCCGCGCAACCGGAACTGGGGCCGGCACTGCAAGTGCTCACCGCGGCGCTGGCGCACGGCGGCGAGCCGGCCGCGCGCCTGCAACAACTGTGCGGTGCGGTGACCGCCAAGGCCGTCGAGGACTGCTTGTTCTATCGCGACGCCCGGCTGGTTTCGCTCAACGAGGTGGGCGGCGAACCGCGCCGGTTCGGCGTCGGCGCCGCGGAGTTTCACCAGCGCGCCGCCACCCGGGCCCGGCTGTGGCCGCAGGCGATGACCACGTTGTCCACTCACGACACCAAACGCGGCGAGGACGTGCGCGCCCGCATCGGGGTGCTGTCCCAGGTGCCCTCGCTGTGGGCGGAGTTCGTCGCCCGTTGGGAAGTCCAGACGCCCTCCCCCGATGCCGCCACCGGACAGTTCCTGTGGCAGAACATCTTCGGCGTGTGGCCGCTTAGCGGCGAAGTCACCGCCCAGCTGCGCCACCGGTTGCACGGATACGCCGAGAAGGCCATCCGGGAGGCGGCGCTGCACACCTCGTGGAACGAACCGGACTCCGAGTTCGAGGATGCTGTGCACGGATGGTTGGACGCCGTGCTGGACGGGCCGGTGGCCGGCCAGCTGACCGAGCTTGTCGCCCAACTCAATCCGCACGCCGCCAGCGATGCGCTGGGCCAGAAGCTACTCGCGCTGACGGTGCCCGGCATCCCCGACGTCTACCAGGGCACCGAGCTCTGGGACGACAGCCTGGTCGACCCCGACAACCGTCGACCCGTCGACTATGCCGCGCGCCGGGCCGCTCTCGGCGAGTTGGCGCACCCCAAGCTGCGCGTCGTCACCACGGCGCTGCGGGTGCGCCGTTCCCATCCGGAGACCTTCGGGCACGGTGGCTACCTTCCCGTGCTCGCCGACGGCGAGGCCAGCGATCACGTGCTGGCCTTCAGCCGCGGTGACGACATCGTGGTCGCGGTGACTCGCTGGACGGTGCGCCTGACCGAAACGGGCTGGGGCAATACTGTTTTGGCATTGCCCGACGGCACCTGGAAAGACACACTCACCGGCGCCATCGCCGACGGTCCGACGTCGGCGGCCCAGCTGTTCGCAGACCTGCCCGTCGTCTTATTGGAGCGCCACCATGGCTGAATTCCGGGTCTGGGCTCCCAAGCCCGCACAGGTACGCCTCGACGTCGACGGCGCGGTGCACGCGATGACACGCACACAGGACGGCTGGTGGCACGCGACCGTCGACGCACCGTCGGATGCGCGCTACGGGTTCCTGCTCGACGACGACCCCAAGGTGCTGCCCGACCCGCGATCCGCACGCCAACCCGACGGCGTGCACGCCCGCTCACAATTGTGGGAACCCGGCGACACCTGGACGGACGGCGACTGGGCGGGCCGTTCGGTCGAAGGGGCGGTGATCTACGAGCTGCATATCGGCACCTTCACCGCGGCGGGTACCTTCGACGCCGCGATCGAAAAGCTGGACTATCTGGTCGATCTCGGGATCGACTTCGTCGAACTGATGCCGGTCAACTCCTTCGCCGGAACCCACGGCTGGGGATACGACGGCGTGCTGTGGTACAGCGTACACGAACCCTACGGCGGTCCGGACGGCTTGGTCCGGTTCGTCGACGCCTGCCACGCACGAGGTTTGGGCGTGTTGATCGACGCGGTGTTCAACCACTTGGGCCCATCGGGAAATTACCTGCCGCGGTTCGGACCGTACCTGTCGTCGGGGAGCAACCCGTGGGGCGAGGGCGTCAACATCGCCGATGCCGACTCCGACGAGGTACGCCGCTACATCATCGGTTGCGCGCTGCGGTGGATGCGCGACTTTCACGCCGACGGGCTGCGGCTGGACGCGGTGCACGCGCTAGTGGACACCACGGCCGTCCACATCCTCGAAGAGATGGCGGGCGAAACCGATTGGCTGTCACAACAAGTGGGCCGGCCGCTGTCGCTGGTCGCCGAAAGCGACATGAACGATCCGCGGCTGATCACCCCGCGTGATCACTACGGCTACGGGATCACCGCGCAGTGGGACGACGACATCCACCACGCCATCCACACCGCGGTGTCCGGCGAACGCCAGGGCTACTACGCGGACTTCGGTTCGCTGGCCACGCTGGCCGACACGCTGCGCCGTGGCTTCTTTCACGCCGGCACCTATTCGTCGTTCCGCCGGCGCCGGCACGGCCGGCCGCTGGACACCAAAGCCATCCCGGCGAGCCGGTTGCTCGCCTATACCTGCACGCACGATCAGGTCGGCAATCGTGCGCTCGGCGACCGGCCGTCCCAGTACCTCGCCGCCGGCCAGCTGGCGATCAAAGCCGCCCTGGTGCTCGGGTCGCCCTACACCACAATGCTTTTCATGGGTGAGGAATGGGGAGCGTCGACACCGTTTCAGTTCTTCAGCTCGCATCCCGAACCGGAGCTGGCCCGAGCCACCGCCGAGGGGCGAAAGGCCGAGTTCGCCGAGCATGGCTGGGATGCCGACGATATCCCCGACCCGCAGGATCCGCAGACCTTCCTGCGCTCCAAGCTGAACTGGGGCGAGCTCGACGCCGGGGAGCATGCACGGTTGCTCGCGTTCTATCGGGATCTGATCACCCTGCGGCGCGGCGACCCCGACATGGCCAACCCCTGGCTGGAGCATCTCACCGTCGACTACGACGAGGAGCTGCGCTGGATCACGTTGTCACGCGGGCAGTTACGCATAGCGTGCAACCTCGGCGACGAACCGGTCACGGTCCCGGCCGCGGGCGATGTCGTCCTGGCGTGGGGAGAGCCGAGCGTCGGCGATGGCGGCACCGTGCTGCAAGGGCATTCGGTCGCAATCCTGCGGCACGGATAGGACTCGACCCACCGCGCCATGTGTGATCCGCGGGAAACTCGCGCTGCGCAACGCGCTGTTCCACGAAATCCTGGCAGCAGGCGGCAAGTCTAAACGCTGGAACGGCCCGCGCTGCGCATCGACTCGGCGATCGACTCCGCGAGCGGATCGATCTCGGCCTCGGCCAAATCGGCGATGGTGACCCGGATTCCGGCCTGTGTAGCGATCCGGAACCGCGAACCGGGCGCGGTGGCCCATCCCGAATTGATCAGCCGGGTGATCGCGACCGTCTCGTCGGGCACCGGGATCCACACGTTGAGTCCGGACCGGCCGTGAGCGGCAATCCCACGGTCGGCCAGCGCGGCACACAGCCGGGTGCGGTTGTCGGTGTAGCGCTGCTCGGCTTGGTGAATGAGACGCTCGGCGGCGTCGTCGGACCACAACCCGACCGCGAGATCCTGCAGTAGATGGCTCACCCATCCCGGCCCCAGCCGAAGTCGCCCGTGCACGCGCTCGACGGTCCGCTGATCTCCGGCGAGAACGGCCACCCGCAGATCGGGGCCATACGCCTTCGACGCCGACCGCACGAATGCCCAGTGACCGCTCGACCCGGCCAGCGAATGCAGCGGCACACCGGAGATGCCGGCGCAATGGTCATCCTCGACCACGAGAACGTCACGGCCGGTCAATAGCGCGCGCAGCTCGCCGGCGCGCTGTGCGGACAGCGCCGCGCCGGTCGGGTTCTGCGCGCGCGTGGTGATGACCAGCGCGCGCACCCCGCGGCTTAGCGCCCGCCCCACATCGGCAAGCAGGGGCCCGTCGTCGTCCACCCGTACCGGCTCGACCGAAAGTCCCAGCGCGGCAATCAAATCCAGCAGGTTGGCCCAGCCCGGATCCTCGACGGCTATCCGGTCGCCGGGGCGCAGATGCGCAGTGAGCGCCCGCTCGATGCCGTCCAGCGCCCCACTGGTCACCGCGAGATGGTCGGCCGGAACGCCGTCGGCGCTCAACGCGTCACGGGCAGCGGCGACCAGCTCCGGCGACATGGCCGGCTCGCCGTACAGCACCGGGTGTCCACGCGAATCATTAAGTGGCACAGCAGCAATAGGTAGCAGCGCGGGATCCGGGTTGCCGGTAGACAAATCACGCACGCCCGCCGGGATGTCCAGGCTGAGCAGCGACCGCGGCGTGGTCGCGGGACGGTGGCGCACCCGGGTACCTCGCCGGCCCGAGGTTTCGACGGCCCCGCGATCGCGCAGCAGGCGGTAGGCCGCGGCAGCCGTGTTGGCGTTCACGCCGAGTCGCGCGGCCAGGTCGCGCACCGGGGGCAGCGCGTCGCCGGGCGCCAGGGCACCACTCGAGATTCCCTCTTCGATGTTGGCGGCTATGGACTCCGCACCCGTCCCGGCTATGCTGTATTGCACTGGCACAGTTAACATTATGTACTATTACAATAGTGAAGGCAATCCGATGGACTATCGCCCCACGTCTCGCACGACGCCCACCCGCTACCGGGAACGCGCCCGCTACGACCGCGACACGGTCCATCGCATCCTGGACGAGGCCCTGACCTGTCACCTGGGCTACCTCAGCGCCGGCCGCCCGGTGGTGTTGCCGACCACGCACGCCCGCCTCGGCGAAACCCTCTACCTGCACGGGTCGACCGGGAGCCGGCCGATGCGCAGTGCCGGCGAGGGCCTGCCCGTGTGCGTCACCGCCACCCTGGTCGACGGGCTCGTGCTGGCCCGCTCGGCGTTCCACCATTCGCTGGTGTATCGCTCGGTGATGGTGCTCGGCGATGCCCGCCTCGTCGACGACCCGGCGGAAAAGTCGCGGGCGCTGAACGGATTTCTCGACCACATCGCGCCCGGACGGGCCGCCGACTGCCGGGCGCCGAATGCGCGCGAGCTCGCCGCGACCGCGGTGCTCGCCCTCGACCTGGTCGAGGTCTCGGCCAAGGTGCGCGACGGCGGGCCCGTCGACGAGCCGGAGGATTACCCGCTGGCCCACTGGGCCGGCGTGGTTCCGCTGCGTCTGACGGCCGGTGCACCGATACCGGCGCACGACCTCGATGCCGCTACCCCGGTGCCGGACTATCTGACGTCGTACTCGCGGTGACTAGAGCAGCAGATAGCGGTAGGCCGGCGAGCCCGGCTGCAGCGTCTCGAAGTGGATCTCGGTCTCGCGCATCCGGTCCAGCAGGTCGTCCAGGTCGGCCGACGAACCCAGCTGAATGCCGACCAGCGCCTCGCCGGTCTCGCGGTTGTTGCGCTTGACGTACTCGAACAGGGTGATGTCGTCGTGGGGCCCGAGCACGTCGTCGAGGAACCGGCGCAACGCACCGGGCTCCTGCGGGAAGTCGACCAGGAAGTAGTGCTTGAGGCCGAGGTGGACCAGTGAGCGCTCGAGCACCTCGCCGTAGCGCGACACGTCGTTGTTGCCGCCGGAGATGAGGCACACGACGGTGGACCCGGGCTCGACGTCGGCTTCCAGCAGGCCGGCCACGGACAGGGCGCCCGCCGGCTCGGCGATGATGCCCTCGTTCTGGTAGAGGTCCAGCATCGCGGTGCACACGGCACCCTCGTCGACCGTCGTGATCGACACCATGTCGCCCGCGGCGGCCAGAGCGGCATGCGTCAACGTTCCCGCCCGCTTCACCGCGGCGCCGTCGACGAACTGGTCGACATGGTCGAGCGTCACCGGCTCGCCGGCGGCCAGCGCCGCCATCATCGCCGCGGCACCGGCCGGTTCGACGCCCAGCACCGCGGTGGTCGTCGTGCGTTCGGACAGGTAGGTCGTGATGCCCGCGATGCAGCCACCGCCACCCACCGGGACCACCACCAGGTCGGGCTCCGCGAAACCAAGCTTGTCCAGCTGGTCCAGCACCTCGACGGCGATCGTGCCCTGGCCGGCGATCGTGCGCGGGTCGTCGTACGGCGGCACCAGCGTCGCACCGGTGCGCTTCACATCCTCGAGTGCCGCCTCGGCGGCCATGTCGTAGGTCGATCCGCCCACGATCAGCTCGATGAAGCTCTCCCCGTGGTAGCGGATCCGGTCGCGCTTCTGCTTGGGCGTTTTGGCCGGTACGTAGACCCGGCCGTGCACGCCGAGGGTCCGGCAGGCGTACGCGAAGCCCTGCGCGTGGTTGCCGGCCGAGGAGCACACCACGCCGGCGCCGATCTCCGCGTCGGACAGTTGCACCAGCAAGTTGTACGCGCCGCGCAGCTTGTAGGAACGCACAATCTGCAGGTCTTCGCGCTTGAGGTAAACCTGCGCACCGGTGATCGCCGACAGTCGATCGCTGTACTGCAGCGGGGTCGGAGTGACTACCGCGGCGATCCGCTGAGCAGCGCTGTCAATGTCGGCCGCGCACAGCGGTGACACGTTCGGGCTCTGGGTCGGTTCGGCGGACACCGGTTAATGGTGCCACGCACCCCCCGCCACCTGCCTAATCGGCTCAGCTCACCGGGGTCAGCACGAACACCGGAATCTGGCGATCGGTCTTCGTCTGGTACTCGGCGTAGTCCGGCCAGGCCGCCACGGCACGCTCCCACCACACGGCCTTCTCGTCCCCGAACACCTCGCGGGCGTCGTAGTCACGGGTGACCGACCCGTCCTGCAGCTCGACCCGCGGGTTCTTGACGATGTTGTGGTACCAAACCGGGTTCTTCGGGGCGCCGCCGAGCGAGGCGACCACGGCGTACTCGCCGTCGTGCTCGACGCGCATCAGCGGCGTCTTGCGCAGCTTGCCGGTCTTGGCGCCGATCGTCATCAGCAGAATGATGGGCTTGCCCTTCATGTCCGCTGCGTCGGCTCCACCGGATTCGGCGTACTTGTCGGCTTGTTCGCGGGACCAATCCCAGGGGCTGGGGGCGTATTCACCTTCTAGTGGCATGGCACCACTGTATGCCCGTATCGGTGCCGCGGGGCGGGCGCGAATTGGCGCGCAAGCGGTTTGGAGTTAGACCTGCGCCCGGGCGAGTTCGGCGATCGCGTTGACGCGTCGGGTCGCGGTCGCGATCTCGTCCGCGAACTCCTGGCGACGCTTGGCGAGTTGCTCGGAATCCGAACCCTCGACCAGCTCACGGTGGCGCGCCAGCCGCAGCGCGGTCTTGAACAACTCCATCGACCTCGACTCGGCGCTGGCGATTCTGCGCTGCAGCTCCCACTGCTTGCCCAACTCCAGACATTCGGCGAGGAAGGCGTTTTCGTCCAGGGACTCGTCCGCGAGGGCGGCCAGCCGGTCGGCGACGATGTGGTACGCGTCGAGGAACGGCCGCAACACCAAGTGCGCCAACAGCACATCGGCCGATGCCAGCAGCCCGCGCACGTCGGCGGCGGCCGCGGCGTGGCTGGTGTCCGCCGCCCCGATCAGGCGTACCTCGTCGGCGAGCTCCTTTTCGAACTGGGCACGGCCGGAGAACAGGAACTCGAACTTCAGCAACTCACGCAGGCTCAGCGCCTCGTCGCGCACCGTCACCGGCGACACCATGCCATCCGCCGAATTCTCGGCGTTTTCGGCAGCGGCCAGCAACGCCGTCTCGGCGATCGCGCGATCGACCAAAATGTGGATCGCGGTATTGCGGTAGAACGCCGCGACCAGGTGCTGGTCCTCGCCGATCCCCCACACCGCCTCGGTGCCGGCGTCATACACGCTGACCACACCGGAGGCGACGAGCTGGTGCAACGTCCACCGGATGGTGGAGCGATTCGTCAGGTCCGCGGCGCCGGCGACCGACCAGTTTCGCGCCGTGATGTAGCTGGCCAGCGGTCGCACGGTGGCCAGCACCTCGCTGATCGACAACGACCGGTCCGCGCCCAGCAACGCCAGGTTCACCACCGCGGTGGGAGTGACCGGTGTCGCGCGGTTGATCCGGTGCTCGACATCGAGTGCGATGCGTTCGATTTCGGTCCCGGTCACCGCTTCCTCGCCGCGCATCTCCTCGAGGCGTTTGCGCAGCGGCAGCGGTTCGCCGAAGTCCAGGTAAGCGCGACCGAGCCGCTTGCCTTGCTGTCGCGCCAAGCCGACCAGGAAGCGAAAGTCTTCGGGCCGCTTCTTTGCCCCGTAGGCTTCGGTGGTCATCGCCTCGACCTCGTGCAGCTGGTCGTACACGATGGAGGTCGGCACCAAAAACACTTCGGGACCGTCGATTTCGTCGACGGCGTCGGTGAGGTAGCGCAGGATGCCGAACACCGGTGGCCGCAGCTTGCCGGTCCGGGTGCGCCCTCCCTCGATCGACCAGGTGAGGTTCGTGTGGTTTTGCACCAATTGAGCGGTGTACGCGCGCAGCACGAACCGGTAGACGGGAATGTCTTTGGTCTGGCGCCGGATGAAGATCGTCCCGGTGCGCTTGGCGAAGGCGCCCATCGGGAAGAAATTGAGATTGGCTCCGCCGAACGTAAAGGCGGGCGAGAGCCGGTTGGCCACGATCATCTCCGGCAGCAGCATGCCGTCCAGGTACGACCGGTGCGAAAAGGCAAAGGCCAACGTCGCTTTGCGATCCAGCTTGCGCAGCTGCGCGATCTGGTCCTCGTCGACCAGCACGTCGTAAGCCCGCATCAGCCAGCGGCTGAACCCGCGCCACCCCTGCACCGCCCGCTCGTCCAGGGAGGCCGCCATCTCGCGCAGGTAGACAGCCGCCTCGGCCCGCACGTCACCGGGGTCGCGGTCGAGCTCGTCGGCCAGCTTGGCCAGCCTCTCGTCGTACCACGGCGCGCCCAGCAACTGGGCCACGGCAGCCGGATCGGTCGATAGCGGCGTCACGGATTCGTCGATAATCCCGCTGCGCTGCAACAGCTTTCGTGCTCTACCGCGGCCGAGTTCACGCGCTGTCGCGAGCCGCCGGCCGGTCATACCGCTCGCACCGTTCTCGTCATTCGCGTTCTCCTTAAGGTGTCGCCGGGTGGCGGGACCGGCTTCTCACCATGCGCGTTCTCCACATCCCTCGGTGAGCGTACGTCCGCCGTTGGGTGGCACGGAACACATTCCGCCATTTCGCGGCCCGACCGACCTGCCCGATCGGTGGGCGCCGAGTACGTTCGGATGATGCGGCCCCAACCCCGGATCGGCGCGAGCCATCTCTCGCCGCTCGAGGAGACCGCGTTGCTCACCCAATACGCCCGAGCGCTGGACAGCCAATGGGCGCGGCCCATTCTCGCCGACTCGCTCGCCGCGGACATCGTCGACAAGATCGACTACGACTTCGCGGGTCTCGGCATCCCGGCAAGCGTGATCTGCCAGACGGCGCTGCGCGCCAAGATGCTCGACGAGCGGGTACGCGCCTTCACCGCCGAGCACCCCGATGCCGTTGTCGTCGATCTGGGCGCCGGGCTGGACTCGGGCCCGTTTCGGGTGCAGCCGCCCGCCACCGTCGACTGGTACAGCGTCGACCTTCCGGGTGTCAGCGCGCTGCGCCGCCAGCTGTTGCCGCCCAGCAAGCGCGCCCATGTGGTGACCGCCTCGCTGGCCGACCAGAGCTGGCCCAACACCATTCCCGCCGACCGGCCGGTCATGGTGATCGCCGACGGGCTGTTCGCGTTCCTGTCCGAGCCGGTGCTGATCGCCGTCTTCCGGCGCATCACCACGTATTTCACCTCGGGCGAACTGGCCTTCAACGACTACGGCCGCATCGGCTGGTTCACCCGGCTTGCGGTGAAACTGGCCCCGCAGCGAATGTTCAGCACCGTCGGCGCCCAATGGGGTTATCCGGGGTTCGAAGACCCGCGAACGCCCGAAAAATGGAATCCGCTGCTGAAGCTCGTCGAAGAGGTCAGCCTCGCCCACGCGCCCGAGGTCGAGCTGTTTCCGGGCTGGATTCGGTTCGCCACCAAGGTTTCCGGGATGTTCGAGGTGTCGGCCCGCAAAGCGCGGATCTTGCGCTACCAGTTCTAGGCCGGATGGATGCCGCAGGTGCAGGCGTCGATCGACGGACAGGTGCAGCTCATCCCCCACTCGATGACGGCCCGCGCCCGTGCCAGCGACGCCAGCTGGTCGTCGATCTGGGCGAGTTTGGCCTCGGCCAGGGCGCGGCTGGCGGGGCGCCCCGGCGCATCGTCGGCGAACAGCAGCTGGATTTCTTCCAGCGCGAAGCCGGCGGATTTGCACAGCCGGATGACCTCGAGACGGGCCACGATCGAGTCGTCGTAGCGGCGCCGGCCCGCCAACCGCGCCGGTGACGGCAGCAACCCGATCTGCTCGTAGTAGCGCAGGGTCGTCGCGGCCACCCCGGTCGCACGCGCGACGTCGCCGATCGTGAGCGAGCGGCCGGTTGCCGCGGCAGCCATCGAACCTCCCGGAATCCTCAGCACTTGACTTCGAGTCAACTCTAAGTCGTTGACTCAACACCATGCACCACAACGCACTCGGCGACGCCCGCTACGCCCTGCTCCGATCTTTCCGCCGCGACGGCATCCCCCGCGACACTCCGATCTGGTTCGCGATGGACGGCGACGCGGTGGTGTTCCGGACCAAGGTCGGCCCCAAGACCAAACGGCTGACGGCCCACCCCGACATCGAGCTGCGGGCGTGCGACCACCGCGGCCGGGTGCGCGACGGTGCGCCGACGGTGGCCGGGCGCGCCACGCTGCTGTCGGGGGCCGAGGCGCAGCGGGCCAATCGGATCCTGCACCGGCGCTACGGCTGGCAATGGAACATCGTCCCACTGGTCAAGGTGCCGGGCGTGACCAACGTGCACCGGGATCTGGGTCTGCGGGAGAAGCTGCGCCGGGCGCGCGATCGCGGGGTCTGGGCCGACAGCGTCATCGTCCGGGTCCAGCTGTCGTAATCAGCGTGCGCCTAGGCATTCGAGTGCGCGCTGGCGGCGACGACACGCCGAGCGGTCCGGCCGTGGACGCACAGCCGGGCGCTAGCTGCCCAGGCAGCCCGGGCCGAGCAGTTCCTTCAGGTCGCCCATCAGCGCCGGCGACGGCGTCACCCGCAGCGACTGATCGAGCTCCAGCGTGGTGATCCGGTCTCCACTGATCAGCCGCAGATGCACCTGGGAGGTTCCCGGATGCCGGGCCAGCACCTGCTTGAGTGCGCTCACTTTGTCGACGGTGCACTGCCGGGTGGGCAGGCTGACCGCGATCGGCCGGTTCGGCTGGGCATTGGAAAAGTCAGGCACCACAAGCTCATTGGCGATCAGCGAGATCCGGTCGTCGCGGATCGCAACCTTGGCGTTGATCAGCACCACCGCGTCGTCGACGATGTCGGCACCGTAGGCGGAGTACGCGTGCGGGAAGAACATCACCTCGATGCCACCGGTGAGGTCTTCCAATTGGGCTGACGCCCAAGGCATTCCGTTCTTGTTCACCCGCCGGTTGACCGAGGCCAGGATGCCGCCCACCCGCACCTGGGTCTCGTTGTTGACGTCGCCGTCCAGGATCGCCGGTATCTGCGTGTCCACCTGCGCGGACAACAGATGCGCCACCCCGTTGAGCGGATGTCCGGATACGTAGAGCCCCAACATTTCTCGCTCCAGGGCGAGCTTGTGCTTGTCTTCCCATTCGTCCTCGGGCACCCGGATGGTGAACACCGCGTCTCCGCCGGCATCGCCGCCGCCGAACAGGTCGTACTGGCCCATCGCCTCGGCCTTCTTGGTGCCCAGCACCGAGTCGACGGCGTCGGTGTGCACCAGGAACAGCCCCTTGCGGGCGTGCCCCAGCGAATCGAACGCGCCGGCCTTGATCAGCGACTCGGTAACCTTCTTGTTGCACGCGGAGATGTCGATCTTGTTCAGGTAATCCGAGAAATCGGTGAATTTGCTTTTCTCGCTTCGGGTTTTGATCAGCGAGCCCACCACGTTGGCACCGACATTGCGCACCGCGCCCAGGCCGAAGCGGATGTCCTTGCCGACCGACGCGAAGTTGACCAGAGACTCGTTGACGTCCGGCGGCAGCACCGTGATGCCGAGCTTGCGGCAGTCGGCCAGGTAGACCGCGGCTTTGTCCTTGTCGTCGCCCACCGACGTCAACAGCCCGGCCATGTACTCGGCCGGATAGTTGGCCTTCAGATACGCGGTCCAGTACGAGACCAGGCCGTAACCGGCGGCGTGCGACTTGTTGAACGCATAGCCGGCGAACGGAAGAATAGTGTCCCACAACGCTTTCACCGCTTTTTCGGAGAAGCCGTTGGCGGTCATACCTTCGTAGAAGCCTTTGTACTCGGCCTCGAGCACCTCGAGCTTCTTCTTGCCCATCGCCTTGCGCAGCGCGTCGGCCTTACCCATCGTGTAGGAGGCGACCTTCTGGGCGATGAACATGATCTGCTCTTGATAAACGATCAAACCGTAAGTCTCGGAAAGGATTTCGCGCAGCGGTTCCTCGAGCTGCGGGTGGATCGGCTTGATCGCCTGCCGGCCGTTCTTGCGGTCGGCGTAGTCGTTGTGGGCGTTCATGCCCATCGGTCCCGGCCGGTACAGCGCCAGCACGGCGACGATGTCGTTGAATTCGGTGGGCTGCATGCGCCGCAGCAGGTCACGCATCGGCCCGCCGTCGAGCTGGAAGACACCCAGGGTGTCGCCGCGGCCCAGCAGCTCGTAGGTGGCCTTGTCGTCGAGCGGCACGGACTCCAGGTCGAGGTCAATTCCCCTGTTGGCCTTGATGTTATCCAGCGCGTCGCCGATGATCGTCAGGTTGCGCAGGCCCAGGAAATCCATCTTCAGCAGGCCGATGGCCTCACACGAGGGGTAGTCCCAGCCGGTGATGACGGCGCCGTCCTGTGGCCGCTTCCACAGCGGGATCGCCTCGGTCAGCGGCTCGCTGCTCATGATCACCGCGCAGGCGTGCACGCCGGCGTTGCGGACCAGGCCCTCCAGGCCGCGCGCCGTCTGGTAGATCGTGCGCACGTCCGGATCGGTTTCGATCAGGCTGCGAACCTCGGATGCTTCCTTGTACCGCTCGTGGTTCGGGTCGGTGATGCCGGACAACGGAATGTCCTTGGCCATGATCGGCGGTGGCAACGCCTTGGTGATCCGGTCGGCGATCGCGAACCCGGGCTGCCCGTAGTGGATCCGTGCCGAATCCTTCAGGGCCGCTTTGGTTTTAATCGTGCCGAAGGTGATGACCTGCGCGACGCGATCGGAGCCCCACTTGTCGGCGGCGTAGCGCACCATCTCACCGCGGCGGCGGTCGTCGAAGTCGATGTCGATATCGGGGGCCGACGGACGCTCCGGGTTGAGGAAGCGCTCGAACAGCAGACCGTGCGGAATCGGGTCGATGTTGGTGATGCCCAGCGCGTAGGCCACCAGCGAGCCCGCCGCCGAACCACGCCCCGGCCCGACCCGGATATCGATCGACTTCGCGTGGTTGATCAGGTCGGCCACGATCAGGAAGTAGGCCGGAAAACCCTTGTCGCAGATGACCTTGATCTCGTACTCGGCCCGGTCGATGTATTCCTGGCCGACACCGGATCCAAAGCGCCGCTGCAGGCCCGCCATCACCTCGTGGTGCAACCAGGTCGCCTGGTCGTGTCCCTCGGGCACCGGGAAGACCGGCATCCGGTCGCGCGGCGTCCACACGTCGGCGTAGGACTGCACCCGCTCGGCGATCAGCAGGGTGGAGTCGCACGCGCCGGGCACCTCGCCGTCCCAGATCTGGCGCATCTCGGCGGCCGACTTCAGGTAGTAGCCGTCGCCGTCGAACTTGAACCGGTTCGGGTCCGACAGCGTCTTGCCGGTCTGCACGCACAACAGCGCCTCGTGGTTATGGGAGGCGTCGCGGGTGACGTAGTGGCAGTCGTTGGTGGCCAGCGGCGGGATGCCCAGCTTGCGGCCGATCTCCAGCAAGCCGTCGCGGACTCGCGTCTCGATGGACAGCCCATGGTCCATCAGCTCGAGGAAGAAGTTGTCGGCACCGAAGATCTCGCGCCACTTGGCGGCCGACTCCAGGGCCTCGCGCTCATGCCCCAGCCGAAGACGCGTCTGCACTTCACCCGACGGGCACCCGGTGGTGGCGATGATGCCCTCGGCGTGCTCGGCGATCAGCTCGGCGTCCATGCGCGACCACTTGCCGAGCTGCCCCTCGAAGGAGGCCAACGACGACAGCTTGAACAGGTTGCGCAGGCCGGTGGCGTTTTCGGCCACCATCGTCATGTGGGTGTAGGAGCCGCTACCCGAGACGTCGTCGGACTTCTGGCCGGGATCACCCCACAGGATCCGCTTGGTGTCGAATCGCGAGCCCGGCGCGATGTAGGCCTCGACGCCGATGATCGGCTTGATCCCGATCTTGGTCGCCGCGTTGTAGAACTCGCTGGCGCCGAACATGTTTCCGTGGTCGGTCATGCCGACCGCGGGCATTTCCAGCCGCTCCACCTCGGCCAGCATCGGCGTGATCTTCGCGGCACCATCGAGCATCGAATACTCGGTGTGGTTGTGCAGGTGCACGAACGAGGACTCGCGGCGAACACTCGCGTGAGGAGGAATCGAACCGGTCATAGGGAGGCCAGTCTATGACCGAGCACCGACGTATCCTCGGCGTGTCGCGTAGGTGTTTCTCGGGTTTCTATCCGTACAACTCGACGAAGTTCTTCAGTGACTTCTCGACGTCGCCTTTGACCGCGCGCGCCGCCGCCGATCCGACCGGGCCGAACAACGCCCGACCGCCCAGCTCAAGGCGCAAACCCAGGGTCGATCCGGCACCGCTGGACCGCACGGTCAGGGTGACGCCGTATTTGGTTCCGCCCTTGCCCGAGCCCGACATCGCCACCTCATGCGGCGGGTCCCACGTGGTCACCGTCCAGGTGACGCGGTTACGCATGCCCTTGGCGCGCGCCACGCCGATGATCTGGGTGCCTTCGGCGATCTCGTCGGGCAGATCGCTGCGCCAACCTTCATGCATCGTCAGCCAGTCGCCCAGGTCCGACAGATCCGAGACGTGGTCCCACATGTCCTGCGGGGTCATCGGGACGTCGGCGGTCAGCTCCACAGCGGCCATCAAGCCAACCTAGCCCGGCTTTGAGTGCGCGCTCAGGGTTTTGACTGCGCGCGCGGGGCGGCGCGGCTCGGCGTGTCGCCGCCCTGGACGCACACTCGACGGGAAGGCACCCGCCGGCATCGCCGCAAGCTCAGTGGCTGGGGCCGCCGCGGAATCGGTTGCCGATGCGGATCGCCGGCAGCAGCAAGCTGCGCGGCGTGTACCTGCCGCCATTGCTGACGACCTTAGGCACCACGCCGGGGACGACGGTGCGCTTGCCGGACAGCATGCCGTCGATCGCCGCCTCCGCGACATCGGCCGGCGAGACTTGGGCAAGGGGCACGCTGAATCGCTTGGCGTTGGCGATCTCGGCCCACTCGGTCGGTACCGGGCCCGGGCACAGCGCGGTGACCGACACCCCCGTGCCGTGCAGCTCTTCGTGGACGGCTTCGGAGAAGGTCTGCACGAAGGCCTTGGTCGCCGAGTACACCGCCATGAAGGGCAGCGGCTGAAACGCGGCGATCGACGCGATGTTCATCACGGCTCCGGCGCCGCGCTCGACCATGCCGGGCAGCGCCGCATGCGTGAGTTCCATCAACACCAGCGCATTGAGGGTGACCTCCTCGCTCTCGCGTTCGACCGGCAACTCGTGAAAGACCCCGCTGGTGCCGAAGCCGGCGCTGTTGCACAGGCCCGCGATCGGTTCGGTGCGCAGCCGGGTCGCCAGTTTCGCCCGCGACTTGCTGTCGCTGAGGTCCAGTGGCATCACCTCGACCGCGACCGAGTGCTCCGCTCCCACCTCGGTGGCGAGCTCGTCGAGGCGTTCGCGCCGTCGCGCGACGAGCAACAGCGGGAAGCCGCGGCGGGCCAGGCCGCGCGCGAGTTCGGCGCCGATCCCCGAGGAGGCACCGGTGATGACGACGGTCGTCTGGCTGCCGGCTTTCGGAAGGCTCATAGCGTCACCAGTGAATTCCGCGAGTCGCCTGCAGGAACGTCTCGCTGCGTCTGTTGAATTGTGCTGCGCTGGTGGAGTTTTCGTCACCCTTGGCGGCGGTGGAGTCGTCGAACATGGCGAACGCCCGGTTGCGCACCCGATCCATCACGGCCGGGTTGACGGCGTCGGCGACCGCGGCGAATTGCCCGAACGGTGAGCTGGCCCGCCGCGGCCGGTGCACGATCGCGTCGGTGATCACCCCGGCCGCCTGGTCCGGCGTCAGCGCCGGGAACTTGTCGTACATCTTGGTCGGGCCGATCATCGGGGTTCGCACCAGCGCCATGTGCACCGTGGTGAATCGCACGTCGTCGTTGACGACTTCGGCTTGCAGTGCGTCGCAGAGACTGTCCAGCGCGGCCTTGCTGGCGATGTAGGCACCGAACCGCGGTGCGCGGGTCTGCACACCGACGGACGAGACGTTGATGATGTGCCCGGAACCGCGCTCGCGCATCCCCGGGATGAACTTGAGGATGAGCTGGACGGCGCCCAGGTAGTTCAGCTGCATCGTCCGCTGGTAGTCGTGGATCCGGTCGTAGGACAGTGCCAGCGAGCGCCGAATCGACCGGCCCGCGTTGTTGATCAGGATGTCCACTCCCCCAAGCTCATTGAGCACTTTGTCGGCCATCGCGGCGATGGCGTCCATGTCCGAGAGATCACAGGGGTAGACGTGGGCGATGCCGCCGTCGCGTCGGATCTCAGCGGCGACCTTCTCCAGGTTCTCCGGCGTGCGGGCCACCAGCACCACCGTCGCGCCGGCTTCGGCGATCTTCTTCGCGGCGGCCTCCCCGATGCCCGACGAACCGCCGGTGATCAGGACGGTCTTGCCGTCGACGGCTTCGCCGAGACTGTGCCCTTGCACCGCCTCGAGCAGATTCCTCAGATAGAACGGTCGATATCGCCCGGCCGAGTTCGGCGTGTTGATGATGTTGGAGACCACCGCGAATGGCTTTTCCACCAAGTTCGTCAAGTCACCAAGGTTCATCGGTTGTCGCTCCTAACGGCGGATGGTGTGACGTGGGTCATACTGCCAACCTAGGGCATGACGCGGCGGCGACGAACGGATGACCGTCACCTGAACGAGGCGAACCGTCTCACCGAGCGGCCGAAGATGCGGCTACGTGCCGGCAATCGGCTTGTTACGTCGGGCAATCCGAGCGTGATCGGGGACTAACTGAGGGGCAACGCCGCAGTGGTCCGCTGGTTACATGAAACTCTTGGCAACGTTCCACAAACCGGAGCCGACAACCATCTTCGACCGGATCGGCGGGCACGAGGCGCTCGAAGTCGTCGTCGAGGACTTCTACGTCCGGGTGCTCGCCGATGCCCAACTGGCCGGCTTCTTCACCGGAAGCAATATGAACCGCCTCAAAGGCAAGCAGATCGAGTTCTTCGCGGCCGCGCTTGGCGCACCCGATGTCTACACCGGTGCCCCGATGAAGCAAGTGCATCGGGGGCGCGGCATCACGATGCACCACTTCAACCTGGTGGCCGGGCATTTGGCCGATGCGCTGGCCGCGGCGGGCGTCTCGCCGATGACGGTGACGGAGATTCTGAGCGTCGTCGCACCGCTCGCCCCCGAGATCGCATCGAGCGACGCCGGCACTGCCAAGCGCTGAGCCGCACAGCGGATATGAATTCGCCGGCGCGCGGGCGTGTCGCGCCCGGCGATCGCGGCGCAGCCGGTAGTCAACACGTATGAGGCCGATCGCAGTCATCGCCGCGGCACTGATGGTGGGCGCGTGCAGCTCGCCGTCCACCCGGCCGTCCGGTTCGGGGATGCCGACCGTCACCAGCAAGCCACCGGCGTCGGTGGCGGTCGACTGCGGCAAACCCGCGAACGCCGTGCAGCAGCTGGTCTGCAGTGACCCACACCTGACCGAGCTCGACCACCGCCTGCAAACCGCCTATCAGCAAGCGCTCGCCCGCACCGGCGCCGATCCCGCCGCACTGGCGGAGGCCCAAACCGGTTGGACGACGGCCCGCGACGACTGTGCCCGCAATGTCGATGTGCACACCTGCGTGCTGGAGGCCTATCAGACCCGGCTCGTCCAATTGGCCATCGCCGACCCCGCCACGGTGGCTCCGCCGGTCATCACCTATCACTGCCCCGCCGACGCCGGCCCGCTGACCGCCCAGTTCTACAACCAGTTCGACCCGCGCACGGCGGTGCTCAACTGGAAAGGCAACCAGGAGATTCTGTTTCTGCTGCCGTCCGGCAGCGGGGCGAGGTACGGCCGGCAGGGCTCCGAATACTGGGAGCACCAGGGCGAGGTAACAATTGACTTCAACGGCACCAAGTTCGTCTGCACCACGTCCTGATGCCCCACAATGCCTAGCGTGGGCCGCACATTCGACGATCTCGTCGCAGCCGCCGATTCGGTACCCGTCGACGGCTGGGATTTCTCGTGGCTGGACGGGCGTGCCACCGAGGAACGCCCGTCCTGGGGCTACCAACAGCTGATCAGCCGTCACTTCGCAACCGTGACGGCCGCCGTGGATCTGCAGACCGGTGGCGGCGAAGTGCTGGCCGGCGCCGGGCCGTTCCCGCCCACCATGGCGGCCGTCGAGTCCTGGCCGCCGAACATCCCGCTGGCGACCAAGCTCCTGCACCCGCGCGGCGTGGTCGTGGTGGGCACACCCGACGAGTCGGTCCTGCCGTTCGCCGATGAGGCCTTCGACCTGGTCACCAGCCGGCATCCGCACACGCTGTTCTGGCCTGAGATCGCCCGGGTGTTACGGCCGGGCGGCACCTACCTGGCTCAACACATCGGACCCGCGACGGTGTCCGAGCTGATCGAGTACTTCACCGGGCCACTGCCCGAAGCGTCGGATGTAAGACACCCGGACAACGAGAGCGCGGCGGCGCGGGCAGCCGGGCTGGAGATCGTCAATATGCGGCCGGAGCGCCTCCGGCAGGAGTACTTCGACATCGGCGCGGTGGTCTACGTCCTGCGCAAGGTGATCTGGTGGGTGCCGGACTTCACCGTCGAGCGCTACCGCGATCGGCTGCGCGAGCTGCACGAGCGCATCGAATCCGATGGCCCCTTCGTCGCGCATGCGACGCGGGTTCTCGTCGAGGCCCGCAAGCCGGATGTCAGCTGAGCCCGGGATGCGACGGTCGTTCGACGAGCTGATGGCGGAGGCCGTCGCGGCGCCCCTCGTGGGCTGGGACTTCTCCTGGCTGGATGGCAGGGCCACCGAGGAACGCCCGTCCTGGGGATACCAGCGGCAGATCAGCGCCCGGCTCGCCGCCGTGTCGGCCGCCCTGGACATCCACACCGGTGGCGGCGAGGTGCTCGTCGGTGTGCCGTCGTTCCCGCCCACGATGGCGGCCACCGAATCATGGCCGCCCAACGCCGCACTGGCCACCCGGCGATTAGGGCCCCGCGGCGTGGTGGTCATCCGGACCAGCGACGAGCCCCCGCTGCCGTTCGCCGCCGAGGCATTTGACCTGGTGACCAGCCGGCATCCAATTGCGGTGTGGTGGAGCGAGATTGCCCGCATGTTGCGGCCCGGTGGCACCTACTTCGCGCAGCACCCCGGCCCGGCGACGGTGTGCGAGCTGGTCGAATTCGTGATGGGGCCGCACCCCGAGTTGGGTGCCCACCTCGAGCCGGCCGTGCAGCGCGCCGACGCACAGGCCGTCGGGTTGCAGATCGTGGACATCCGCATGGAGACGCTGCGCGCGGAGTTCTTCGACATCGGCGCGGTGATCTACTTCTTGCGCAAGCTGATTTGGACCGTGCCGGACTTCACCGTCGAGCCGTACTACGGGCGACTGCGCGCCCTGCACGACATCATCGAGGCGGACGGCCGGTTCGTCACGCACCCGACGCGGGTGCTGGTCGAGGCCCGCAAGCCCGGCTGATCAGCCCTCGTCGCGCAGCACGCCCAACGCGTGGCGCAGGTCGGTCGGGTACGGGCTGACGAATTCCACCCACCGCCCGTCGGCCGGATGGGCGAACGCCAGCGACCGGGCATGCAGCCATTGACGTTCCAGGCCAAGCCTTTTCGCGAGTTTCGGGTCGGCGCCGTAGACGAGGTCGCCGCAGCACGGATGGTGCAACGCGGCGAAATGAACCCGAATCTGGTGGGTGCGACCGGTTTCCAGGTGCACATCAAGCAGGCTGGCGGCGGCGAACGCTTCGACGGTGTCGTAGTGGGTGACGCTGTGCCGACCGTTCTGGGTGACCGCGAACTTCCACTCCCCGCCGCGATGCCGTCCGATCGGCGCGTCGATGGTCCCGCTGGACGGGTCCGGATGTCCTTGCACCAGAGCGTGATAGCGCTTATCGACGGTGCGTTGCTTGAACGCCCGCTTGAGCAGGGTGTAGGCCCGTTCAGAGATCGCGACCACCATCACCCCGGAGGTCCCCACGTCGAGGCGGTGCACGATGCCCTGCCGTTCGTGCACACCCGACGTGGTGATCCGGTAGCCCGCGGCGGCCAGGCCGCCGAGCACGGTCGGCCCGCTCCAGCCCACCGAGGCGTGCGCGGCCACCGCCGCCGGCTTGTCGATGACGACGATGTCGTCGTCGGAGTACAGGATGGCCATGCCCTCGATCTCGACGGGCGTGTTCTCCAGCGGCGCCGGCGCCTCGGGCAACCGCACCTCCAGCCAGGCGCCGGGTGTCAGTCGGTCGGACTTGCCCGCCTGTACACCGTCGAGTTCGACGCCGCCGTCCTCGGCGATGGCCGCGACCGCGCTGCGGGACAGCCCCAACAGGCGCGACAGCCCGGCGTCGACACGCATGCCCGCCAATCCCTCCGGAACGGGCATCGAGCGGTTGGTCATTTGGTCGGGTCGGGCTTGCGACGACCTACCGAGTCGAAATCGAAGCCGAACACCGAGAGCACGACGAGCAGGATCGCGCCGCCGACCACGGCCGGGTCCGCGACGTTGAACACCGGCCACCAGCCGATCGACAAGAAATCCACGACATGGCCCCGAAGCGGTCCCGGCGCGCGAAAGAAGCGATCGACCAGGTTGCCGGTGGCGCCACCGAGAATCATGCCCAGGCCCACCGCCCACCACGGCGATACCAGCCGCCGGCCCATCCAGAAGATGCCGAGCACCACACCGGTGGCGATCAGCGTCAGCATCCAGGTGTAGCCGGTCGCCATCGAGAACGCGGCCCCGGAGTTGCGCACCAACGTCCAGGTCACCGTGTCGCCGATGATCGACACCGGCTGCCCAGGCGGCAGCAGTCGGACGGCGAGCACCTTGGTCACGACGTCGAGCGCGAGCACGACGGCCGCGACCGACAGCAGCAGCCGCAGCCGCCTCGGAGCGGACCGCGGCGTACCGGCTTCGGGTTCTGCCACTTCCCCGGACGTTTCGGCCTCCCCCGCGGACGTCACCGGCTCGGCCGATCCTGTTGGTTCTTCAGGCACCTCCCCATCATCCCCTAGCACCCGGCTCGGTCGGGTGCGGCCTCGCCGCCCCGGCGCGTGCGGAATGATTCGGCTATGGGCCGCATCACCGTCATCGCCACCGGCGGCACGATCTCGACCAGCACCGGCGCCGACGGCGTGCGCCGTCCCAGCCGCAGCGGATCCGACCTCACCGCCGGTCTCGACGTCGACGTCGTCGACCTGATGGCAGTGGACAGCTCGGAGCTGACGACGCCCGACTGGGACCGGATCGCCGATGCGGTGCGGGTCGCGGTCGCCGACGGCGCCCAGGGCGTGGTCGTCGCGCACGGCACCGACACCATGGAGGAGAGCGCGCTGTGGCTCGACCTCACCTATGCCGGCAGCCCGCCGGTCGTCCTGACCGGCGCGATGCGCAGCGCCGACGCCCCGGACTCCGACGGGCCCGCCAACCTGCGCGACGCGGTGGCGGTCGCGGCCAGCCCGGCCGCGCGGGGTCTCGGTGTGCTGGTGTCGTTCGCCGGGCGGGTGCTGCAACCGCTGGGCATGCACAAGGTGGCCACCCAGGACCTGAGCGGCTTCGCCGGCGAGCTGGTCGCCGCGACGCCGGGCGGCCTGCCACGCTACGGCGCCAAAATCCGCCCCTACCTCGGTGAGCTGCGGGCGGCCGACGCGCCGCGGGTCGACATCGTCGCGGCCTACCTGGGCAGCGACTCGGTGGCGCTGGATGCCTTCGTGGCCGCGGGAGCGCGGGGCGTCGTGCTCGAGGCGCTGGGGTCGGGCAATGCCGGGGCCGCGGTGGTCGACGGCGTGCGCCGGCACTGCGCCAACGGGATCGTCGTCGGGGTGTCCACCCGGGTGCCCGGCGGCGGGGTCAGCGCGGGCTACGGCCCCGGCCACGAACTGGTCGAAGCCGGTGCCGTGATGGTGCCGCGGTTGCGGCCGCCGCAGGCCAGGGTGCTGCTGATGGCCGCGCTGGCCGCACAGTCACCGGTCGGCGACGTCATCGCCCGCTGGGGCTGAGGCCCCGGCGGCGTCCCCGGTGCGCAGCTCGCCCAGATAGTCACGCCAGTCCAGCGAATCGATCGGGTTGGCGCCGGCGAGATCGGCGGTGTCGGCGGGGAATGTCCGGGCCTGACCCGGCCCGCTGCTTCGGGTTTCGAACCGCACGGTGACGACGCCGTGGCCGGCGCCCTGCACCCAGCCGTGCCCGAGTTCGCGGTGCTCGACGTCGAGGCCCACCCGCCACGGCGAGGCCTCGGGGGCCGCCGCGAACATGGCGTCGGTCGCGGTCTCGGTTGTCGTTTGCAAGGAGTGCGGCGCCTCCGGTCCGGGCGCCGCGAGCTCGAGGTCCGGGAACAGCGACTCCTGGCGCACGTCGCTCAACCCCGAAAACCCAACGCCGAGTAGCCGAATCGGCCCGATCTCGCGCGGATCGAGCAGCAGCCGCCGGGCCAGCGCGACCAGCGCGGCGGCCTCCGTCGTCGCATACGGCAAGGTCGCGGAGCGGGTCAGCGTGCTCATGTCGGACTTCTTCAGCTTCACCGTGACGGTGCGGGCGCCACGGCCGTCGCGCAGCAGGCGCTGATGCGCATGCTCGGCGATCGGAGCGATCGCCTCGTGCAACTGCTCGAGGCTGGTCAGGTCGACGGCGAAGGTGGATTCGGCGCTGATCTGCTTGGCCTCGGCGCGCTCGGCGACGGGGCGATCGTCGATGCCGCGGGCCAGCCGGTGCAGCGCCAGGCCGACCGTCGCGCCCAGGATGTTGGCGACCTCGGCTTCGGTCAGCGCGGCCAGCTGCCCGATCGTCTCGATGCCGAGCCGATTCAACTTCTCCTCGGCGACCGGGCCGATTCCCCACAGCCGCCGCACCGGCAACCCGTCGAGCAGCAACCGTTCCTCGGCGCGCCGGACCACCCGAATGCCGTCGGGTTTGGCCAGCCCGGAGGCGATCTTGGCGATTTGCTTGCCCGAGCCGGCGCCCACCGAGGCGATCAACCCGGTCTCGTCGCGCACCCGTCGTCGCAACCCCTCGCAGAACTCCTCGACGTCCTGCGCGGACGCCCCGGCGAGCTGCGGCGGCTCCCCGAAAGCCTCGTCGAAGGACAGCTGCTCGACGACCGGCACCACGGCGCGCACCACGTCGAACACCCGCCGGCTGGCGACCCCGTACACCACGCCGCGCGGCGGCAGCACCACCGCGGTCACACCGATCATCCGGCGGGCCTGGTGCATCGGCATGGCCGACCGCGCCCCGAACACCCGCGCCTCGTAACTCGCCCCGGCCACCACTCCCCGGCCGCCCAGCCCGCCGACCAGCACCGGCCGACCTCGCAGCGTCGGCCGGGTGAGCTGCTCGACGGAGGCGAAGAACGCGTCCATGTCCAGGTGCAGGACCCAACGCGACTCCATCCGACAAATGCTATTGCGCTGCTGGGCTAACGTTTTCCACATGGCCATGAACCTCGCGCACCGACGGATCTGCAGCTCGGACCGCTGGGCCAAAGCAGTCGAAGACGATCTGCTGCCCTGGGCGCTGGCCGACGTCGATCTGGGCGACAACACCCTCGAGATCGGGCCCGGCTACGGCGCCATCCTGCGGGTGCTGGTCGACAGGACGCCGAAGCTCACCTCGGTGGAGATCGACACCCCGATGGCGCAGCGACTGCAGCGCCTCTACGGCGACCGGGCGCGAATCATCAACGGCGACGCCACCAATACCGGGTTGCCGGCCGACGAGTTCAGCTCGGTGGTGTCGTTCACGATGCTGCACCACGTCCCGACGGTCGATCTGCAGGATCGGTTGTTCGCCGAGGCTTTCCGGGTGCTGCGCCCCGGCGGTGTTTTCGCCGGCAGCGACAGCGTGAATTCGCTGCGGTTCCGGATCCTGCATTTCCGCGACACCTGCAACACCGTCTCGCCGGACACCCTGCCGGATCGCTTGCGCGCGGCGGGATTCGGCGACGTCGAGGTCGAGGTGCGCGGCGGCCGGCTGCGCTGGCGAGCGGTAAAGCTAACCGGCTAGCTCTTGCGGCTGGGCTTTCGCCCACTCGATGTAGCGGTCGATGCCTTCCCAGATGCCGACCTTGGGTGCAAACCCGATGCTTTGTGCCAAGGCGATGCTGGCGGGGAACCGACTCACCTCGCCCGGCCGCGCGGGTCCGTTGACCACTCGGGTGTCGAATTTCGCGGCGATGTATTCGGCGATGTCGCGCACCCGGGTATTCGTGCCGCTGGCGAAGTTGATCGCGCGGCCCTTGAGATCTGGGGTGTCGAGCACCAGTAGGTAGGCGTCCACCGCATCGCTGACGTGGAGGTAGTCCCGGGTCGCGGAGCCGTCGCCGAAGACGGTGAGTTCTTCACCGGCGATGGCGCGGCGCACCAGGATCGGAATCAGCGCACCGAAGGCTCCACTTTTCTGTCGCTCACCAAAGATGTTGAACGGACGAACAATCGCGATGTCCATGCCGTACGAGCGGAAGTACGAGTAACACAGCCGGTCGGCGGCGGCCTTCGACGCGGCGTATGGGCTGTTGGGTCTCGGTTCGGCCGTTTCGTCGAGCAGCGCATCCGGCGCGAGGCTGTGACCGTCTCCGTACACCTCACAGGTCGACGCGAAGATGACTCGCGACCCGTACTCGCGTGCGGCCTCGAGAATGTGGTGCGTGCCCATCACATTGGTCTCGAGAAAGCTTCTCGGATCGTCAAGTGACTTGTCCACGTTGATATTCGCCGCCAGGTGGAAAATGACGTCGTGGTCGCGCGCCGTCTTGCTGACCAACTCCCGATCGGTCACGGAGCCGAATACGACGTCCGCCGATTCGTTCATCTGGAAACTACGCAGATTTCCCTTGGCGGCAACGGACAAGGTGTTGAGGACGGTCACGTGGTGTCCCGTGGCGAGCAAGGCCTCGCACAGATGGCTGCCCTGGAAGCCCGCCCCGCCAGTTACGAGAATTCGCACTACTTTCCGCTCTCCCGTCATATGCGTGTTGTGGCGCATCCTAGCCACTGCATCGGCCGAATTTGTCGCTAATGCAAATTCGGTGAAGTGCGCGGTGGGTGCCCGTATTGGCGGTACGTTGTGAATCGCCCCACGAGCGCCCAGCTTTCGAAGGAACAGGGAAACGTCACGTGTGTTCGTCACATGCCGGGTCGGCCGCGATCGACACCTGGGAACTCGAGCGGCAGGTCGCGTCGTGGTCGGCCCACCCCGCGCTGGCGGAGCTCGTCGCGGTGTTCGGCGGTACCATCCCCGACGGACTGAGCCTGAGCGACCGGCTGGCGTTCCTCGACGAGTTCAGCGACGCGTGGGACTACCGGGGCCGGGCCCGCGCAGCCGCCGCGGAACGGCTCAGCAGCCAGGACGCCGCGGGCGCGGCCCGGTGGCTGATCCCTCGATTGCCGCTGGCCGCCTCGCGGCAAGAGAGGATCGAGGCGGCGACGGCCGCGTTGGGCGTGACGGGCGAAACCAAGCCTGAGGGAACGGATTTCGATCACATCCTGGTGATCGGCGGGGCGCGATACACCAACCTGCTGCGCGCCCGCTATGCGCGTGAGATCGCCACCGGTCGGCGCATCGGCCACGTGGTGCTGGCCGCCGCGTCCCGGCCCGTGCTGGACTCCGAGCAGGACGCGATCGACGCGTGTGCGCCGGGTGCCCGCACCGAATTCGAGTTGATGACCTTCGGCGCGGCCGACGCGTTCGAGCTCGACACCCGCGAGCTGATGGAGCACGTGCGCGGGCGGGTCGGTAAGGCGCAGGGCGACGAGACGGTGTGGCGCTTCGCACCGGAGACCAACGAGCTCGGCGTGCCGATCACGCTGCTCGAGACGCCATCGCCGGACCCCGACCGTCGCCGGGCGAACTCGTCGGACACCTACACCTTCGCCGCTCGGACGGTAGGCATGCGCGGCTCGTCATGTCTGATGGTGACCGGCCAACCGGTGGGCTACTACCTGCACTTCGAGGCGCTGCGATCGTTGGCGGTGCCGTTCGGGATACGGGTGGAATCAGCGAGTTTCGGCGTCGAGCGCTACAACCGGCTCGGCGAAAAAGACGAGCAGCATCCTGCCAAGGTGCTGCAGGAGGTCCGCTCGGCGATTCGGTCCGCGCGCGGGCTGCTGGAAGATCTCGAACAGCTCACCCGGTGATGGTGCACGGCGAGGACGCCGGGAAGGTCCCCGACACCGGTCGCGGGCGCCCCGCCGGAGGCCACGGTTGCAGCCCCAGGTTGGCCAGATAACGCACCGGACTGGTGTGCTCGCCGTCGATGCGAACCTCGAAATGCAAGAAGCCGTCCCGGGATTGGGTTTCCGGGCCGAGGGCGCCGATTCGTGCTCCCGCGGCCACCCGGTCGTCGACCGCGATCCGGCTCTCGTCGCCGGGACGGAACACGTAGACGGTGTCGAGGCCGCGGCACGAGACGGTCACCGACCGAAGCCCACCGGGGTCGAGATCGCGTACGGCCGAGACGGTTCCCGACGTCACCGCGTGGATCGGCGTCCCGGGATCCGCGGCGAAGTCGACGCCGGGATGAAACGTCGCGGCCCGGCGCCCGTAGCCGGAACCGAGCGCCAGGCTGCCGCGATCGATGGGTAGACGGGTGCCCGGCTCGGCCGGGTCGAAGTCGCCGCGCACCCGGCGCTGGTAGTCGGCCTTGAGCAGGTCGATCTCCTCGTAGGCGTAGCCGAACAGCAGGGCACGGTCGTAGGGCACGCCGTAGTTCATCTCGGAGTCCGGATCGATCTTGCGGTAGTGCTCGACCTTGCCGATCCGTTCGGCCAGGGTTGCCCATCCGGTGTGGTGCAAGCGGATCTCGTTCACCAGTCCGATGCGGCCGTGCTCGGTGATATTGGCGGGCCAGTGCGGATTGTGGATCACCCGGGTTCCGGCCCGCAGCCCGGGGCGCCACCGCCAGAACGGCCCGCGCACCGATTCCGCCGTTCCCATCACGGGGATCATGTCCGGATAATCCGGGTCGTTCCAGGCCGGGATCATCGGGCACATCAGCGCCGCGACGTCGTCCGGCGTGCCCGCCAACACCTCGCGGACGTCGACGTCCGCCTCGACGATCTGATCGGAGTCGATCATCACGATCCAGTCCGGGCGGCAGAAATCGGCCATCCGGTACAGCAGTTCCAGCCCGGGCGGTTCGGGGATCAGCCACGGCGTTCGTGGCAGGTCGGAGCGGGCCCGCACCAGGTTGGTCACCGCGGGGTGCCGGCGCAGGATCTCCGCACTGTCGTCGGTGCTGCGGTCGTCGATCGCGTAGATGTCGTCGCACCAACCGGCCAGCCCGTCCAGGACCCGGGGCAAGACGTCGGCACCGTTGTGCACCCGGAACACACCCAGAATCCGCAACGACGCCTCCATCTGATGGTTTCCGTAACCGGACGCTACCCGAATCGCGCGCCGTCAACAGGCGGCGTGCCACGCCACCCCGGCACGTCCGCGGTCAGGATTTGGCGATCTCGACCCGCACGCCGTCGCCGATCTCCGTGCCGGCGACGGGATCGCCGAATTCGAAACTGGTGGCCAGGATTTCACCCGCGATCAGGTCGCGGTGAGCGCGCGCCCAGTCGGCCCGCTCGGCGGGCACCGACATCACCACACGAATGCGATCCGAGACGTCCAGTCCGGTCGACTTGCGCAATTCCTGCAGCTCGCGGATCCGATCCTTGGCCCAACCTTCGGCCTCCAGCTCCGGGGTCACCGTGCCGTCCAGCACCACCAGGCCGGCTCCCCCGGGCAGCGCCGCGGTGAACTCCGGGTCGGCGGCCACCAGCCGCGAGCTGTACTCCTCGGGCTGCAGCACCGCGGGGCCGGCGGTCAAGGTGCCGTCGGGGTTGACGACGCCCTCGCCGGCCTTGACCGCCTTGATCGCGGCCTGCACGTCCTTGCCCAGCCGCGGGCCGGCCACCCGGGCGTTGACGGTGAGCTCGAAGCGGCCGTAGGTGTCGATCGCGTCGGTCAGTTCCACCTGCTTGACGTTGAGTTCGTCGGCGATCAAGTCGGTGAACGGCACCAGCTGCTGCGGATCCTCCACCGCCACAGTCAGTTTCGGCAACGGCAGCCGGACCCGCAGCTTCTTGGCCTTGCGCAGCGACGACGCGGCCGAGCACACCTCGCGCACCTGGTCCATCGCGGCCACCAGCTCGGCGTCCGCGGGCAGCGCGTCGGCCCGCGGCCAGTCCGTCAGGTGCACCGAGCGCTCGCCGGTGAGACCACGCCAGATGATCTCGGTGATCAACGGCAGCAGCGGTGCGGCCAGTCGTGAGGTCACCTCCAGCACCGTGTGCAGGGTGTCGATCGCGTCGGCGTCCTCCTCCCAGAACCGCGAACGTGACCGTCGCACATACCAATTCGTCAGCGCCTCGGTGAACTGACGCAGCTGCTCGCAAGCCCCGGAGATGTCGCAGACCTCCAGCGAGTCGGTGAGGTCGTCGCGCAGCACGGCCAGCTTCGCCAGGATGTAGCGGTCCAGCACGTGTGCCGAATCGGTGCGCCAGGCACCGACTTTCGGCGCGTAAAGAGCCAGGAAACTGTAGGCGTTCCAGAGCGGCAGCAGCACCTGGCGCACCCCCTCGCGGATGCCCTGCTCGGTGACAATCAAGTTGCCCCCGCGCAGGATCGGTGAGGCCATCAGGAACCAGCGCATCGCGTCGGAGCCGTCGCGATCGAACACCTCGCTGACGTCCGGGTAGTTGCGCAGCGACTTGCTCATCTTCTGCCCGTCGGAGCCGAGCACAATCCCATGTGCCACACAGGTTTTGAAGGCAGGACGGTCGAACAGCGCGGTGGCCAGCACATGCAGCGTGTAGAACCAGCCGCGGGTCTGCCCGATGTATTCCACGATGAAGTCACCCGGATAGTGCCCACCCTCTCCCGCCGCCCCGCCCGCGAACCAGTCCGCGTTCTCGAACGGGAAGTGCACCTGGGCATACGGCATCGATCCCGAGTCGAACCACACGTCGAGCACGTCGGGAATGCGCCGCATCGTGCTGTTTCCGGTGGGATCGTCGGGGTTGGGCCGGGTGAGTTCGTCGATGTAGGGCCGGTGCAAGTTGGTGGGCCGCACCCCGAAGTCGCGCTCCAGCTCGTCGAGGCTCCCGTAGACGTCGATGCGGGGGTAGGCCGGGTCGTCGGATTTCCACACCGGAATTGGGCTGCCCCAGTAGCGGTTTCGCGAGATCGACCAGTCGCGCGCGCCCTGCAACCACTTACCGAACTGGCCGTCCTTGACATGGTCGGGGTACCACGTGATCTGCTGATTGAGTTCCACCATGCGATCCCGGAATTCGGTGACAGCGACGAACCACGACGAAACCGCCCGGTAGATCAGCGGATTGCGGCATCGCCAGCAGTGCGGGTAGGGATGCTCGTAGGTTTCGTGACGGATCAGTACCGGCTGGTTCACCGCCGCCGGACCGCTCTGGTTCTTCAGGTCGCGGATGATGTGCGGGTTGGCGTCAAAGACGTGCTGCCCCCGGTAATCCGGGACCGTGACGTCGAAGCGGCCCTTGGAGTCGACCGGCGTGACCGGCACGATGCCCACCTTGTCGGTGGTCGCCATGTCGTCTTCACCGTAGGCGGGCGCCATGTGCACGATTCCGGTGCCGTCGTCGGTGGTCACGAAGTCGCCCGGCAGCACCTGAAATGCCTTGGCGCTCTCCATGAAATAGGGAAACGGGGGCAGGTAGCGGGTCCCCAGCAGGTCGGCACCCGAATACGTGCCAAGTATCTCGGGCTCTTCACCGAGTTCTTTTGCGTAGGCCGCCAGGCGCGCTTCGGCCAGCACGAAGCGCCTGTCCCCGACCTTGACCTGGACGTAGGTCACCTCCGGGTTGACGGCGACGGCGAGGTTGGACGGCAGGGTCCACGGCGTGGTCGTCCACACCAGCAAGTAGGCGCCGGCTAATCCTTTCGGGGCACCACCGGCTGCTACCCGGAAACCGACCGTCACGGCCGGGTCCTGGCGGCTTTGATAGACGTCGTCATCCATCCGCAATTCGTGGTTGGACAACGGGGTTTCGTCGCGCCAGCAGTACGGCAGCACCCGGTAGCCCTCGTAGGCCAGGCGCTTGTCCCACAGCTGTTTGAACGCCCAGATCACCGACTCCATGTAGGGCAGGTCGAGCGTCTTGTAGTCGTTGTCGAAGTCGACCCAGCGCGCCTGGCGGGTGACGTAGGCCTGCCACTCGGCGGTGTAGCGCAACACCGATTCCCGGCAGGCCTCGTTGAACGCGGCGATGCCCATGTCGTCGATTTGGGACTTGTCGGTGATGCCCAGCTGGCGTTCGACTTCGAGTTCGGCGGGCAGCCCGTGGGTGTCCCAGCCGAAGCGGCGGTCCACCTTGTAGCCGCGCATGGTGCGGTAGCGCGGGACGATGTCTTTCACATACCCGGTCAGCAGGTGCCCGTAGTGCGGCAGCCCGTTGGCGAACGGCGGGCCGTCGTAGAACACGTATTCTTCGGCGCCGTCGCGCTGCGAGATGCTGGCCCGAAAGGTGTCGTCGCGGGTCCAGGAGTCGAGGACTTCGAGTTCCAGCGCCGGGAAGTCGGGGGCTCCCCCGGCGAGCTTCGGATAAGCCCTGGCGCCGGCTTCGCCGGTGATTGAGTCGGTCACGGTGCGCGTCGTCTCCTGCGTGCCTACGGTCAGGCCGGGGACGAGGTCGCGCAGTCTGCGCGAGCACCGCGGTACCACCCCGCTTGCCGCGCTCACGCGCGGCCGCTCGATTCGGGCTGTGACGGGCCTACCCGTTCGGTTCTACTGGGCTGCCCCGATCGTGGAGCGGGCTGTTCTTCCGAAGGCTCCCCGGTGATATCCGGATCGACGCCGTGCACAAGATTCTACGGACCACCGCAAATCCATCACTGCCGGCTCCAAGGGGCTAGCTGGCCGCACATCGTTTCTGCGGTCGACTAGCCCCTTGGAGCCATCAGCCGGGCCACATCCGTCGTCAGCGAACCTCGATGACCCCGACGCGCCACAGCGCCGCGTAGAGGTGACGGACGGGGACGCTCAGCAGGCGGGCGGCACCGGTCACCAGCGGGTCGCCGGCGCCGAAGTATCCGGCCTCGGCGGAAGGGGCCTTCCTGGGCGCGGGGGCCCGCGTGGGCGTGGTGTCGCGCACCACCCGCAGGTTGCGGACGGGCGCTACGGCAACTACTTCGTCGAAGAGTACTGCGGTCATGATCGTCTCCTAACGGAATTGCAAACGGGTTCTGACTGGACTGATGTGTCCCGACCCGTCCGGGTTCCGATCCGAGAACGCTTGAGCGCTAAGTTGATTCGCTAGCTCGAGGCGTCGGGCCGGAGGTCGGATTGGGACGGAGCTTGTCCTGGATATCCATCCGGACTGCCACTGGAACTCATACGTCCCTCACCTCCTCTACGGCCACGACGCGTGCGGTTACCCGCGCCTATCTGCGCGCACCAAAAGGAGTTCAGAATCCGGCGACCGCCGGAAATCCGCACCCCTCTCGTCAGAGCTTTGGCACCACACGACGTGTCCGGAACTCCGGAAGCCACTTGGACTCAACCCTTAAGCCGGGAGGAGCTGTCCTGACCCGGGGCGTCTTTCGACGTTCGGGGTCAGTGGCCTGTGTTCGTGTAGCCGCCTCACCTAACGAGGTGCTGCCGTAAATACTCCACGAGGCACCCGCCCCGGTCAATGTGATCTAAGCCGTGTCGCGCAACTTTATGGGTTTATTACGCCGCTTCACAGCTTTCGATCAGCTTTGACGCCGCTGACCTGGTCAAACACCGCGCTGTGGCATGGTTCACACCCATCCGAACGCGCCCCGACAGTCAGTTGTCAGCTAAGTCTTCCAGCCGTCCGATGGTGTCGGCGAACTCCTCGATCATGTCGAGCACAACCGCACGTGTTGGCCGGACGCGGTCGAGCGAACCGACCACCTGGCCGACGAAATAGGTTGCCAGCTCACGTGCCTTGGCGCCGGGATGGGCGGCCGCTTGGTTGATGCGCAGTTGTGGTTCGGTGACGAGGTTGGTCTGCAGCGGCATGCCGAGCGGAGCCGGGTTTTCGGGCCGCTCCCACTCGTCGGTCCAAGCCGTCCGCAGCATCCGCGCCGGCTTGCCCGTCATCGATCGCGATCGCACGGTGTCCGAGGAACTGGCGGCCAGGAACTTCTCCTTGACCACCGGGTCGGTCTCGGCCTCCTCGGTGGTCAGCCAGACCGAGCCGCACCACACGCCCTCGGCGCCCAGGGCCAGGGCCGCCGCGATCTGGCGCCCGCGGGCGATCCCGCCGGCCGCCAGGACCGGGACCGGCGCGACCGCGTCGACGACTTCGGGAACCAGGACCATCGTGGCCACCTCGCCGGTGTGGCCACCGGCTTCGGTGCCCTGCGCGACGATCAGGTCGACGCCGGCCGCCGCGTGCCGTCGCGCGTGCGCGGTGGTGCCCGCCAGCGCGGCCACCAATACGTTGTGGCCGTGCGCGCGTTCGACGAGATCGGCCGGGGGCGGCCCGAGCGCGCTGGCGATCAACCGAATGTCATGCGCGAAAGCCACTTCCAGTAGTGGCTCGTAACCCTTGGGTGAGATGTTGAGGCCGCCGACGGATGCCCGCGGCGGTTCGGCCGGAGCCGTGATGCCGTACCGGGCGAGCAAGTCTTCGACGAACGCACGATGCTCCTCGGGGAGCAACTCCCTGACTTGCTTCGCGTCGATGCCACCTTCCTCGGCGCCGACGTATTTGGGCGGCAACAACAGGTCGACCCCGTAGGGCTTGCCGCCGGTCTGCTCCTCGATCCAGGCCAGTTCGTTCTGCAGCCGTTGTGGGCTGTGTGCGACGGCGCCCAGCACGCCGAATCCGCCCGCGTTGGTGACCGCGGCGACGACGTCGCGACAGTGGCTGAAGGCACATATCGGGAACTCCACACCGAGCATCTCGGCGACCCTGGTCCGCATTCCTCGACGCTAGGAGTTATCGCCGGGCATGGCAATCAACTCGCCGGAGCACGCCCGTCCGGCGGCCAGCCCGCCACGCCGTCCTCCAACGGGACCTCGAGGCTCTGCAGGATCGACGAGATCATCCGCCACGCGCTGATCGCGGTGACGAGCTCGACGAGAGTCGTTTTGTCGCCTTGCAATTCGCGCTCGCAGGCGGCCCAGCTGTCGCCGCTGACCGCGCCGTCGCGCACCACGTCGTCGGTGGCCGCCAGCACCGCCCGCTCGCGGGGCCCGAAACCCTCGTGCTGTTGCCAATCGCGCACAGCGAGCAGGTCCTCGGTCGTGACACCCAACCGGGTGGCGACGCGCCAGTGCTGCGTCCATTCGTATTCGCACGCGGTGAGCCAACCGATCCGCATGATCACCAGCTCCCGCAACCGCGCGTCGAGCGAACCGTGCCACAGCATCGTCGCGAGCAGATCGTTGACCGCGCGCGCCAGCGGCGGATGGTTCAACAACACCTGGAAGATGCTGAGCTCGGCCATGTAATCGGGTACCGCCGCCTCGTCGGCAGCGGCCTTGGCCTCGCCGAGCGGCAGTCCGGGCACGCGGGCTGTTGTCATCGTGTGGGCACTCCGATCAACTGGCGGAACGTCTGCAATCGTAGTCAGCGGTATCCGGGCTGTTCAGGGTGCGGCGGTCAACCAAGGCCGTTCGCAGATAGACACGTGTTGAACGACGGGCGTTTGCCGGTGAACGTTCTACGAAAATGCGGCTGTTCACCCCGCTTCCCGGGCGCAATCACAACTACGGTTTGAACAAAAGGGCGTAAATGAATTACTCGCCCTCGCAGCTGAATTCGGGGCCGGCTGTCTAAGGCGCTGGCTGTCCCCACACGTCCGCAGATTGGGTGTAAGCCATGGCGCAACAGCCCTCGGTCACGATCGTCATCCCCGCCTACAACGAAGAACGGTTCATCGGCAATTGCCTGGAATCGTGCATCAACCAGACTTCGGCGCCGGACGAAATAATCGTCGTCAACAACAAGTCGACCGACGACACCGCGTCGATCGTGCGCAAATATCAAGCAGCGGCGCCGCACCTGGACATCCAGCTACTCGACCAAAGCGCCTACCAAGGCGCCGCGCCGACCCGGGACTACGGATTCGATCATGCACGCTGCGACGTGTTTGGTCGCATTGACGCCGATACCGTCATTCCGCCGGATTGGGTCGAGAAGGTTCGCAACTACTTCCAGGATCCCGACATCGACGCCGCGAGCGGTCCGATCGCCATTTACGACCTGCCGTTGCGGGCATTTCTGTTCTGGGTCGATTCCACGCTTCGCTACCGGCTGCACAAGCACGTCAAGAGCGAACGGTTTCTGCTCGGCTGCAACATGGCAATTCGCGCAACGGCATGGAAGGGCGTTCGTCTTCAGACGCAGCTGGACCCCGAAATGCTCCTGCACGAAGATATCGACCTCGCGCTGACGCTGTTCGAGAACAATTTCAAGATTTCCTATGCGCCGTCCATGGTCGCCGCTATCTCGGGCCGACGGGTGGAAGACTCACCGCGCGATTTCTACCGATATGCCACGCGTTACACGCGGACGACCAAACTGCACGGCATCAAGAGCCCCACGGCACATACGACGATTGCCACCCTGCTGCTGCTGTATTACCCGTTCCGCACGATGCGGTTCTTCTACGACGCCGACCGACAGAGATTCACGTTGGCAAAGCTGCGGGACCGCCTGCCACGCGCAAGGGCGCGTAGTGCGCCCGGCGCGCAGCAACCAAGCGCGGCTTAATGCTTGGCAGCAGTTGACAATCCGGGCGGATTCGCCCGTCGACTAGAGCAATCCCACCAGTTGCAAGTCGGTGACGTACTTGATGATGACCGGTGCCGTGATGTGCGGGATGTCGTTGTCCGCACCGATTTTCGCTTCCTGCACCGCGGCGCGGAATCGGTCGGTTGGCGCGAACGACCCGCGGGTCGGCTCGAGCGGCTGGATCTGCTCGGGGTTGTGCAGCATCAACTGCAGCATCTGAAGCACGGAATGCTGGCGCTGCCGGTCCGGCAGGGCCCGCAGGCCGATCTCGAACTGCCGCACCCACTCCGCGAAGTCGTCGATGCGCTGGATCGGATAGCCGGCCTCGATCAGCCAGTCGACGTAGGTGTCGATTCCGATGCCGTCGTCGTGCGGGTTCATCACGTGATAGGTCTCGAACCCGTCGACCACTTGGGCCCCCAGGGTGGCGATCGACTCGGCGACGAATTCGACGGGCAGCGCGTCGTAGTGCGCCCGCTGCCGATTGCCGTTCTCGTCACGGCGGTAGAACGAAGCGGGCGCGACGCCGGTGGCCACCAGGCTCAGGATCATCCGGGTGACGATATCGGTCACGTTGAACTGACCCGCATAGCTGACGTCGGACAGGATCATGTCGCTGCGGAACACCGAAACCGGAAGCCCGAACTGCTCATTGGCCTCCCGCAGCAACACCTCACCGGCCCACTTGCTGTTGCCGTAGCCGTTGGCGTAGCTGCCGTCGAGGACGCGGGTCGGACTGACCACGCGGATGTCGGCATCCTCGGTGAACAGCGCCGGCTCGACCTGGCGACCGAGGTCGGAGGTCGACACGTACGCATACGGCTTCATCCGGGAGGTCAGCGCGAACTTGATCAGCTCGCCGGTACCAACGACGTTGGGCCCGAACAACTCTCGGTACGGCAGCACGCCGTTGACCACGGCTGCCGAGTCGACGATCAGATCGACGGTATCGGCCAGCCGCTGATAGGTCTGCTCGTCGAGACCCAGATTGGCTTCGCCCTTGTCGCCGGCGACGACCTCGAGATGATCGGCGGCCAGCTGGTGGAAGTGGTCCACCAACTGCGGGTCGCCACTGTCGAATGTCTTCTCCAGCCGACGCCACGCCTCCTGATCGGAGCCGGCTCGCACCAGGCAGATCAGCTTGCCGTCAACACGTTTCAGTTGCTTGAGCCACTCCAGCGCCAGGTAACGCCCCAGGAACCCGGTCGCCCCGGTCAACAACACCGTGCGCGCTTCGGCGCTCGGGGCCGGCAGCGTCGGAGCGCCGAGCAACGTCGTCTCGTCGATGAACTTGTCCAGGGTGAGGTCGCTGGCGCGCAGCTCCTCGGTGTCGCGGCCGTGCACGGCGACGTAACTCGGGCCGTTGGCATCGGTCTCGTCGGCGTCTGCGGCACTGTCCAGGCGCTGGCTCATGGCGCGAACCGACGGCGCCTCGAACAGCGTGCGCACCGACAGGTTGGAATCGAACGCCGTGTTGATCGCGGCGACCACGCGCATCGCCGACAGCGAATCGCCACCCAGGTCGAAGAAGGAGTTCTCGACGCCGACCCGCTCGATGCCGAGCACCTGGCCGTAGATCCCGGCCACGATCTCCTCGGTGGGTGTCGCGGGCGGGATGTAGCGGACCGCACTCTGGTATTCGGGTGCGGGCAGGGCGCGTTTGTCGAGCTTGCCGTTGACGGTGCGCGGCAGCGTGTCGAGCACGACGATCGCCGTCGGAACCATGTAGGCCGGCAGCCGCTCGCCCAGCAGGCCGCGCATCTGGGCAGTGTCGACATCGCCGGTGACCGTGACGTACCCGACCAGCCGCTTGTCACCGGGACGGTCCTCGCGAGCGATCACCGCCGCGGCCTGCACCCCGTCCAGGGCGGCCAGCGCCGCCTGCACCTCACCGAGCTCGATGCGGTAACCGCGGATCTTGACCTGCTCGTCGGCACGGCCCAAGTACTGCAACTGCCCGTCGGCACCCCAGCGCACCAAATCGCCGGTGCGATACATCCGGTCGCCCCGCTCGCTGAACGGGCACGCCACGAACCGCGACGCGGTCAGGCCGGCCCTGCGCAGATAGCCGACGGCCACACCCCGGCCCGCGATGTACAACTCGCCGACCACGCCCTCGGGAGCCGGCCGCAGCCACTTGTCCAGCACGAACAACGCCGCACCCGGTACCGGCACGCCGATCGGCGCGCCCTCGCCGGCCTTCATCGGCGCACTGATCGCGGCATAGATGGTGGCTTCGGTCGGACCGTAGGCGTTGATCATCACGCGTCCCGGCGCCCACTTGTCCACCAACTCGTTGGGGCTGGCCTCCCCGGCCATCACCAACGTCGCGGACTCCAACCCCTCGCCCGGCATCATCGCCAGCGCCGACGGAGTTTGACCCACCACGGTCACCTGCTCGGCGACCAGCAAGTCGCGCAGCTCGTGAGCCGACGCCGCTGCCGATTCGGGCACCACGACCAGCCGTGCACCGTGCAGCAGTGCGGTGAAGATCTCCCACACCGAGACATCGAAGCTGTAGGAGTGCCACTGCGACCACACCTGGTCCGGGCCGGTCGGCGCGCCGGGGTCGGGCGCTTCCAGCAACGACGTCGCGTTGTGGTGGGTGATCGCCACGCCCTTGGGCACCCCGGTCGTCCCCGAGGTGTAGATCGTGTACGCCAGGTCCTCCGGCATCGGCACCGGGAAGGTGATGTCCGAAGGGATCGACAGGTCCGGGTCGTGGACGTCGATGACCGGCAGGTCGGCCCCGTCGAACCGGGACCGCATGGTCGCGTCGGTCATCGCGGCGACCGGCGTGGCGTCACCGAGCATGAACTCCAGCCGCGCGTCGGGCATCGCCGGGTCGATCGGCAGGTAGGCGGCTCCGGACTTGAGTACCGCAACCATCGCGATGATCGCCTCGGCCGACCGGTTGAACAGCAGCGCCACACATTCGCCCGGGCGTGCGCCCTTACTGACCAGCACTCGCGCCAATCGCTCGGCCGCCTCGTCGAGCTCGCGGTAGGTCCACGACCGGTCGCCGTCCACCAGCGCCACCCCATCCGGGGTCCGGGCCACCTGCGCGGCGAACATCGCCGGGATCGTCGTGCCCTCCACCGGCTGGGCCAGCACGGCGCGGTTGCCCCACTCGTCCAGGCGGGCATGCTCACCGGCATCCAGCACGTCCATCGACGACAGTCGCTGGCTCGGGTCGGCGGTCATCGCGACCAGCACCCGCTGGAATCGCTCCACCAGCGTTTCGATGCTCGCCGGGTCGAACACGTCCGTGTCGTACTCGACGCGGATGCCCAATTCGTGGCCCGGCAAGGCCATCACGGAAAGCGGGTAGTGGTTGTATTCGCGGTTCGTGACGTCGGTGATGGCCAGCTCGTGCACACCCACCGGCACGTTCGTGTCGATCGGGTAGTTCTCGTACAGGAACAGCGTGTCGAACAACTGGTCGTGGCCGGTGGCGCGGTGAATGTCGGACAGGCCCAGGTGCTCATGCTCGAGCCGGTTGTTGTGCGCGGTCTGCAGTTGGTCGAGCAGCTCGGCGACCGTGGTGGCCACGGTGGTGTTCGCCCGCACCGCAACGGTGTTGATCAGCAGCCCGACAATCGATTCCGAGCCCAGCACCTCGGGGGGCCGGCCCGAAACCGCGGTGCCGAACGCGACGTCGCGCTGGCCGGTCAGCCACATCAGCAACTGTGCCCATCCGGCCTGCAGCACCGTGTTGACGGTGGTGTGGCAGGAGCGAGCCAGCGTGCTCAGCTCGCGGGTGGTCTCGGCGGACACCCGGTACGAGTCGACGCGTCGCCGCCCGAGTCCTATCCGCGTTGCGGGGCCGACCAGGGTCGGGTTGTCGAAGCCTTCGAACATCTGGCGCCATGCCGCCTGCGCCGCCGGGCGGTCCTGCTCGGCGAGCCAGGTGAGAATGCTGCGGTACGACGCGGGCGCCGGCAGGCGCTCGCCGAAGTAACTGGCGAAGATTTCGCGCAGCAGGATCGGCAGCGACCACCCGTCCATCACGATGTGGTGATTGGTCAGCACGAACCGATGCTTGTTCTCGGCGATCCGGATCAGCGCCCCGCGGAAGGCCGGCCGGCCGAGCAGGTCGCTGACCGCGTCGCGCTCGTCGGCGCACAGCTGCTCGATTTGCTCGTCGTGGCCGGCTTCGTCGCTGTCGAGCTGGATGTACCGCCAGGCCATGACGGGCTCGGCGGGGATGACCTGCACCGGCTCGTCGAACTGGGCGGAGAACCGGGCCGCCAGGTTGGGGTGCCGGTTGACCACCGTCTGCACCGCCTCCCGCAGCCGCTGCGGGTCAATGGCGCCGGCGATCGTGATACCCAGCTGCACCGCGTAGACGTCGTCGCCGTTGTCGCCGCCCTGGGCAACGCTGGCGTGAAACAGCAGACCCTGCTGCACGGGGGTCAGCGGCAAAACGTCGGCGAGATGGTACTGCTGCTCGAGTTGGTCGAGCTGCTGCTGGGTCAGCCGTGCCGGCGCCAGGTCGGACGGCGTCAGGCCGCCGCCGCCGTTGCGCACGTGGGCACAGATGCCGGTCAGGGCCTCGAACCACAGCGTGCTCAGCCGGCTGATCTGCTCGCCGTCCAGCGCCGAGGGCGCCCAGGTCCAGCTGGCGTGCAGGTGCGGGCCCGCTTCGGTGTCCATGGTGCCGGCGTTGAGGTCGACGGTGTGCATGAGTGGCAGCGGTACCGCGGTGGCCGCGCCGGCGACCGACAAGCCTTCTTCGGAGATCCGCCACAAATCGCCGGAGAGCTCCGCGGCCGTGCCGGCGCCGAGCCGGCCGAGGTAGTTGAACCCGATCGCCGGGTCGTTGCCGTGCAGCTCGACCTCGTTGTTCGCGTAGCGCAACAGTCCGTAGGTCAGCGGGTCGGGCAGACCGCGCAGTTGCTCCTTGGCGTCCTTGATCACCGGCCCCAGCGCGGTGTCACCCGCGACCACCTGCGACCAGTTCAGTCCGGCGACGGCCAACGACACCGGGTACTTGGTGGTGAACCAGCCGACGGTGCGCGACAAGTCGACGTTGGGCGCCAACTCTTCGTGGCGGCCGTGGCCCTCGACACCGATGCCGATCGGCGCGCCGGTGCCCAGGAATTCCGCCCAGGCCAACCCGAAGGCGATCAGCAGAATGTCTTGCACCCCAGCGTGAAACGCCGCCGGCACCTCGCCCAGCAGCAACCGCGTCGTCTCGACGTCGAGCTCGGCCGACATCTGCTCGGCGCTGACGTAGGTGTCCAGCTCGGGACGCACCGCGGGCAGCGCGGCCGGGACCGATGCCACTCGCCGCCACGCCTCGGCCTGCTCGGTTACCGCGGGGCGCTGCGCGTACTCCTCGAGCAGCGACGACCAGCGGGCAAACGACGTCCCGCCCGGGGGCAACTCGATCGGTTGTCCGCTGTGGTGCTGAGCCCAGGCAATGTTCAAGTCTTCCAACAGGATTCGCCACGACACCCCGTCGACGGCCAGGTGATGAATGATCAGCACCAACTGCGACGTGGAGCTCACCCACAGCGCGCTCAGCATCACACCGGCGGCCGGGTTCAGCCGCGACCGCGCCTCGACGAGCGCCTCGTCGGTCAACACCTCGACCGACTGCAGCAGTTCGGTGGCGTCCACGGTCCCCACTTCGGGTACCTGAAGCGACCATTCGCCCGCGTCGTCGTCCTCGACGCGCAACCGCAGGGTGGCATGCCGATCGATCAACGCCTGCAGCACCGGCGCCACGTCGGCCTCGGTCACTGCGGACGGAGCCTGCACCACCATGGTCTGGTTGAACTGCTCGACGGGACCCACCACGCCTTGCAGCCAGCGGATGATCGGGGTGGCGACCACATCGCCGATACCCTCGTCGACGACGCCGTCGGCTCCGTCGGTCATCGTGGCCACCCGGGCCAGCCGCGCTACCGTCTGCTCGACGAAAATGTCACGGGGACGGCACATTACGCCGGCGGCCCGGGCGCGCGCCGACACCTGCATCGACAGGATGCTGTCACCGCCCAGGTCGAAGAAGGAGTCGTCCACACCGACCCGCTCGACGCCGAGCACCTGCGCGTAAATTCCGGCCAGTATTTCCTCGACCGCGTCCGACGGCGCGCGATATTCGCCGCCACCGGCGTATTCGGGGGCGGGCAGGGCGCGTTTGTCGAGCTTGCCGTTCACGGTCAACGGCAGCGTGTCGAGCACGACGATCGCCGTCGGAACCATGTAGGCCGGCAGCCGCTCGGCCAGCGTGCTGCGCATCACCGCGGTGTCCACGTCCGCGGTGACGGTGACGTAACCGACCAGCCGCTTGTCGCCCGGGCGGTCCTCGCGAGCGATTACCGCCGCGGCCTGCACCCCGTCCAGGGCGGCCAAAGCCGCCTGCACCTCACCGAGCTCGATGCGGTAACCGCGGATCTTGACCTGTTCGTCGGCACGGCCCAAGTACTGCAACTGGCCGTCGGCACCCCAGCGCACCAGGTCCCCGGTGCGATACATCCGGTCACCCGGCTCGCCGAACGGGCACGCCACGAACCGCGACGCGGTCAGCGGCGACCGGCGCAGGTACCCGCTGGCCACACCGCGACCGGCGATGTACAACTCACCGGTCACCCCCTCGAGCGCCGGCCGCAGCCACTTATCCAGCACAAACAGCGCCGCTCCCGGCACCGGCGAACCGATCGGCGCGCCCGTGTCCGGGCTCAACGGCGCGCTCATCGCCGCATAGATCGTGCCCTCGGTCGGGCCGTAGGCGTTGATCAGCACCCGCCCGGGCGCCCACCGATCGAGCACCTCGGATGGGAGCGCCTCGCCGGCCACGAACACCACGGTCGACTCCAGGCCTTCCGACGACAACATCGCTGCCGCAGAAGGGGTTTGGCACAGGACATTGACCTTTTCGGCGATCAGCAGTGCATGCAGATCGTCCGGCGAACTGGCCACCGCTTCGGGGACGATCACCAGCCGCCCGCCGTGCAGCAGGGCGCCGAAGATCTCCCACACCGAAACGTCGAAGCTGTAGGAGTGCCACTGCGACCACACCTGCCCCGGACCGGGCGGCACCGCCGAGTGCAGCTTCTCCAGTAGGGACGTCGCATTTTGGTGAGTGATCGCCACGCCCTTGGGCACCCCGGTCGTCCCCGAGGTGTAAATCATGTACGCCAGATCCGCCGGCGCCGGCGCGGACAATTCGGTGCCGGGGTCCTCCCCCGGCTCGTCGAAGTCGACGACGACCAGGTCGGCGCCGTCTAACCGGGACCGGTGGGCCGCGGTCGTGAGCGCCGCGACCGGTGTGGCGTCGCCGAGCATGAACTCCACCCGCGCGTCCGGCAGTGCGGGGTCGATCGGCAGGTAGGCCGCTCCGGCCTTGAGTACCGCCATCATCGACACGATCGCCTCGGTCGAGCGCGAAAACAGCAGTGCCACAGTCTGTCCCGGGCCCGCACCGTGGGCGGTCAGCACCCGCGCCAAGAGCTCCGCAGTCTCATCGAGCTCGCGGTAGGTCCACGACCGGTCCCCGCACACCAACGCGACGGCCTCCGGGGCGTTCGCGACCTGCGCCGCAAACAGCTCGGGAATCGTCACGCCCTTCGCCGGGCGGGTCAATACGGCGCGGTTGCCCCACTCGTCCAGCCGCGCGACTTCGCCCCCGTCGAGGAGATCAATCGATAAGAGCCGCCGTTTACCGTCGGCCATTACTCATCCCCTGAATCGTCAGTCATGGCTACCAGCACTCGCCGTAACCGCTCGACCAACGTTTCGATACTGGCCTTGTCGAAGACATCGGTGTCATATTCGACTCGAAGGCCCAGTTCGTGGCCCGGCACGGCTTGCACTGACAGCGGGTAGTGGTTGTACTCGCGGTTCGTGAACTTGGTGATCGTCAGATCCTGAACCCCCGACAACGCCGCGGTGTCGATCGGGTAGTTCTCGTAGACGAACATAGTGTCGAACAGCTGGTCGTGCCCGGTGATTCGGTGAATTTCGTTCAACCCCAGATACTGGTGCTCAATTGTTTCGGTGTAAGAGCTTTGCAGTTGGTCCAGCAGGTCGGCGATGGTGGTGGCCGTGTTGATGTTGGCGCGGATCGGCACCGTGTTGATCATCAGGCCGACAATGGATTCCGCGCCGGGCAGGTCGGTCGGCCGTCCCGAGACCGCGGTACCGAACGCGACATCCGGCTGACCGGTCATCCGCATCAGCAGCTGGGCCCACGCCGCCTGCAGCACGGTGCTGACGGTGGTGCGGCAAGACCGGGCCAGCTCGCCCAGGGCCGCGGTGGTCTCGGCGGACACCTGGAACTCTTCCACCCCTCGCTGTCCAAGACCCATCCGTTGCGGCGGACCGACCAGGGTCGGAGTCTCAAAGCCGTCGAACACCTCGCGCCACGCCGCCCGGGCCGCGGTGCGGTCCTGCTCGGCCAACCAGGTGACGAACTTGCGGTACGACACCGCCGCAGGAAGCCGGGCACCGTAGTAGCCGGCGAAAATCTCTTGCAGCAGAAGCGGTTTCGACCAACCGTCCAGGACGATGTGGTGGTTGGTCAGCACGAACCGGTACTGGTCTGCCGCGGTGCGCAGCAACGCCGCGCGGAAGGCCGGCAAGGCGGCGAGATCGCACACGGCGGCACGTTCGGCGGCGGACACCTGCTCAACCTGCCCGTCGACATCGCCGTCGTCCAATTCGAGGTACTGCCAAGTCAATTCGGGCTTGGCCGGCAGAATCTGCAGGGGCTCGTCGAAGTCACCGCTGAAGCGGGCGACCAGGTGCGGGTGCCGGGTGACGACGGTGTGCACCGCATCGCGCAGCCGGTCCGGGTCGACGGCACCGGTGATGCGGATGTCGAGCTGCACCGCGTACAGGTCGTCACCGCTGACGCCGAGGTCCTCGGCCGTGCTGGCGTGGAAGAACAGGCCCTGCTGCAGCGGGGTAAGCGGTAACACGTCGGCGATCTGCTCGGTCTGCTGCAGTTCGTCGATCTGTTGCTGGCTGATCCGCGCCGGCGCAAGGTCGGACGGCGTCAAGCCGCCGCCGCCGCCGCGCACGTGCTCGCAGATCCCCGACAGCGCGTCAAACCACAACTGGCTCAACCGGTTGATCTGAGCCTCGTCGAGAGCCGAGGTCGCCCATGTCCAGTTGGCCTGCAGCTGCGGGCCACCGTCGGTGTCCATGGTGCCGGCGTTGAGCTCGACGGTGTGGGCCAGCGGCATGTCGACGGCCGTCGCGGCCGCCGCGGCCGGCAGGTCGTCCTGGGAGAGCTGCCACAGGTCACCGGAAAGGTCCGTCGCCCCCGCACCGAGACGGCCGAGGTAGTTGAAGCCGATCGCCGGGTCGGATTTGTCCAGCTCGACGTCGGGGTTCAGGTAGCGCAGCAGACCGTAGGTCAGCGGGTCGGGCAGACCGCGCAGCTGCTCCTTGGCGTCCTTGATCACCGGGCCCAGTGCGGTGTCACCGGAGACCACCTTCGTCCAGCCCAGCTCACCCACGGTCAACGACACCGGGTACTTGGTGGTGAACCAGCCGACCGTGCGCGACAGGTCGACATCGGCGGCTAATTCCTCGTGACGCCCGTGACCCTCGACGTCGACACCGATCGGCGAGGCGTTCCCCAGGAACTCGGCCCAGGCCAACCCGAACGCGATCAGCAGAATGTCTTGCACCCCGGCGTGAAACGCCGCCGGCACCTCGCCCAGCAGCATGCGGGTCGTCTCGACGTCCAGCCCCACCGACAGTTGTCCGGCCGTGGCGAACGTGTCCGTGGGCTGCGCCGCCGGCAGCGCGGCGGGCACGGCGGCCACCTGCCGCCACGCCTCGGCCTGGGCGACGACCTCGGGGAGGCGGGCGTGCTGGTCCAGCAGCGACGACCAGCGCGCGAACGACGTGCCCGGTACCGGCAACGCCACCTCTTGCCCGCTGTGATGCTGCGCCCAGCCGATGTTCAAGTCTTCCAACAGGATTCGCCACGACACACCATCGACCGCGAGGTGGTGAACGATCAGCACCAACTGCGACGTGGAGTTAACCCACAGCGCACTGAGCATCACACCGGCGGCCGGGCTCAGCCGCGACCGCGCACCGACGAGCGCCTCGTCGGACAACACGTCAACCGACCGCAGCAGCGCGCCGGCATCCACCGAGCCGACCTCGGGCACCCACAACGACCAACCACCGGCGCCGTCGTCGTCCACGCGCAGTCGCAGCATCGCGTGCCGATCCACCAGCGCCTGCAGCACCACCAGCGCGTCGGCTTCGGTCACCCCGTCGGGCGCCTGGACCACCATCGTCTGGTTGAACTGCTCGACCGGGCCGTCGATTTCCTGCAGCCACCGGATGATCGGGGTGGCGATGACCTCGCCCAGACCCTCGTCGGCCGCGCCATCGCCCTCGGCGCCCATCCTGGCCACCCGGGCCAGCCGCGCCACGGTCTGCTCGACGAAAACGTCACGGGGACGGCACACCACACCGGCCGCCCGTGCCCGGGCCACCACCTGCATCGACAGAATGCTGTCGCCGCCCAGGTCGAAGAAGGAGTCGTCGACACCGACCCGCTCCACACCCAGCACCTGGGCGTAGACACCGGCCAAAATCTCCTCGATCGCGTCGGTCGGTGCGCGATAGCTATCGACGTCGGAGAACTCCGGCGCGGGCAGCGCGCGGGTGTCGAGTTTTCCGTTGACCGTCAGCGGCAGCGCGTCCAACACCACCACCGCGACCGGCACCATGTACGACGGGAGCCGCTCGGCCAGCTGGCTGCGGATCTCGGTCGGGTCCGCGGTTCCGGTGACGTAGCCGACCAGGCGCTTGTCGCCAGGACGGTCCTCGCGGGCGATCACCGCGGCCTGCGAGACCCCGTCCACAGCGGCCAGCGCGGCCTGGATCTCCCCGAGTTCGATGCGGTAGCCGCGGATCTTGACCTGCTTGTCGGCGCGTCCCATGTACCGCAGCTGTCCGTCGGTACCCCAGGACACCAGGTCGCCGGTGCGATACATCCGCGATCCGGGTCCGCCGAACGGGCAGGCGACGAACCGCGTCGTGGTCAGGTCCGGGCGCCCGACGTATCCGCTCGCCACACCGGCGCCGGCCACATACAGCTCGCCGACCACGCCGGGGGCGACGGGCCGCAGCCAGCCGTCCAGCACGAAGAAGGCGAGATGCGCCAACGGCACCCCGATGGGACTGCTGTTGCTGTCCACGTCGGCGTCGACGATCTCCCGGAACGAGGCGTGCACGGTCGTCTCCGTGATGCCGTACATATTGATCATCCGCGGCAGCCCGGGGTGGTTGTGCAACCACGTCTGAAGACGTTGCGGCTCAAGCGCTTCGCCACCGAAGACCACGGTCTGCAGCTTCAGCTGCTGTCCCAGCTCGGGTTGCAGCGCGTCGGCGGCCTGCAGCGCGTAGAACGCCGACGGCGTTTGGCTCAACACACTGACTTGTTCGCTGACCAGCAGGGCGTGCAGGTCTTCCGGTGAGCGGACCACGGCGTCGGGCACCACGACCACCCGGCCGCCGTGCAGCAGCGCGCCCCAGATCTCCCAGACCGAGTAGTCGAAGGCCAGCGAATGGCATTGCGTCCAAACCTGTCCCAGCTCCATCTCGGCGTCCAGGGACTCCAGCAGCTGGGTCACGTTGCGGTGGGTGACGGCCACGCCCTTGGGCTTACCGGTGGTGCCCGAGGTGTAGATGATGTATGCGACGTGGTCGGCCGCGGGTGTCGGCAATGCGGTGCTGGGCGCCGTGCTGATGGCCGGGTCCTCGACATCGACGACCAGCAGGTCGGCACTCTCCAGCCGCGGGCGCAGGTCCGCGGTGGTCAGAGCGGCGATCGGCGCGGAGTCCGACAGCATGAACTCCATCCGCGCCGTCGGGTGCGCGGGATCCATTGGCAGGTAAGCCGCACCCGTCTTCAGCACCGCCAGCAGCGACACGATCGCCTCGGCGGATCGGTTGAGCAGCACCGCAACTCGCTCACCAGGGCCGGCGCCGCGGTCGGATAGCCAGTGCGCCAACCGGTTTGCGGCCTCGTCGAGCTCGCGGTAGGTCCACGACCCGTCCCCGCAGTTGACGGCGACGGCCTCCGGAGCGCGCGCGACCTGCGCGGCGAACAATTCGGGAATCGACACCGGCGCGCTCGCGGGCGACGTCAGCACCTCGCGGTTGCCCCATTCCTCGAGCCGGGAATGTTCGTCGGCGTCGAGCAGGTCGATCGACGACAGCCGTCGGGTGGGATCGGTGGTCATCATGACCAGCACCCGCCGCAACCGCTCGATCAGCGAATCAATAGTGGCGACTTCGAAGACGTGGCTGTCGAATTCGACGCGCAGGCTCAGTTCGTGGCCCGGCGTCACCACCACCGACAGCGGGTAGTGGTTGAATTCGCGGCTGCTGAAATCGGTGATGGCCAACTCTTGGACGCCGAACAGCGCGCCCGCGTCGATCGGGTAGTTCTCGTAGAGGAACAGCGTGTCGAAGAGCTGGTCGTGGCCGGTCACGCGGTGAATGTCCCGCAGCGCCAGGTGGTCGTACTCGAGGGTGTCGTTGTGGAACCGCTGCAGTTGAGCCATCAGGTCGGCGATCGTGGTCGTCGCCGTGGCGCTGGCCCGCACCGGCACGGTGTTGATCAACAGACCCACCAGCGCGTCCGCGCCGGGCAATTCGGTGGGCCGGCCGGAGACCGCGGTGCCGAACGCGACATCGTGATGCCCGGTCAGCCACATCAGCACCTGCGCCCACGCCGCCTGCAGCACGTTGCTGACGGTGGTGTGGTTCGAGCGCGCCAGCTCGGTGAGCGCCTGGGTGATGTCCGCAGGCACCCGATACGACTCCACGCCGCGCTCCGCCGCTTGCCCCGGCGGGCTCACCAGCGTGGGCGTGTCAAAACCGGCCAGCACTTCGCCCCACGCCGCTTGCGCCGCGTCGCGATCCTGCTCGGCCAGCCAGGTGACAAAGCTGCGGTACGACGGCGGTGCGGCCAGCCGCTGCCCGTAGTACAGCGTGAAGATCTCCTGCAGCAGGATCGGCAGCGACCAGCCATCGATCACGATGTGATGGATGGTCAGCACAAACCGGTGCCGGTTGTCCGCGGTACGGATCAAGGCCACCCGGAAGGCCGGCTGCTCGGCGATGTCGCACACCGCGGCGCGCTCGTCGGCGCACAGCTGCTGGACCCGCTGATCGACTTCGGCTTCGCCGCCGGCCATTTCGACGTACTGCCACGCCATGACGGGCTCGGCCGGGATGATCTGGATCGGCTCATCGAACTGCTGGCTGAACTGCGCCGCCAGGTTGGGGTGGCGGTTGACCACCGTCTGTACCGCCTCGCGCAGCCGCTTCTGGTCGAGCGGGCCGGTCACGGTGATGGCCAGCTGCACCGCGTACAAGTCGTCGCCGGAGCCCTCCGCGACCGCGGTGTGGAACAACAGCCCCTGCTGCACCGGGGTCAGCGGGAGCACGTCGGCAATGCGGAGCTGGCGGGACAGGTCGTCGATTTGCTCCTGGGTCAGCCGCGCGGGGGCCACGTCCGACGGGGTCAGCCCGCCGCCGCCGCGGCGCACCAGCGCGCAAATGCCGCCCAGCGCTTCGAACCACAGCTGGCTCAGCCGGTTGATCTGGGTGTCATCGAGCGCCGACGGCGCCCAGGTCCAGTTGGCGTGCAGGTGCGGACCGGCGTCGCTGTCGACGGTTCCGGCGTTGAGTTCCACGGTGTGGGCCAACGGCATGGGAATCGACGCCGCAGCGCCGGCCAGGGCGAGGCTGTCCTGGCTGACCCGCCACAGGTCCTCGGAGAGCTCGGCCGCCGAGGCGCCCATGCGGCCCAAGTAGTTGAAGCCAATCGCCGGGTCGGCTCCGGACAGGTCGACGTCGGGGTTCAGGTACCGCAGCAGACCGTAGGTCAGCCCGTCGGGCAGGGCACGCAGCTGTTCCTTGACCGCTTTGATGACCGCGCCGAGCGCGGGATCGCCGTCGACCACCCGCGCCCAGTCCAGGCCACCCACGGTCAGCGCCACGGGGTACTTGGTGGTGAACCACCCGACCGTGCGCGACAGGTCAACGTAGGGATTCAGCTCTTCGTGGCGGCCGTGGCCCTCGACGTCGATGGCGAGCGGCTTACCCGGGGAACCCAGGAATTCGGCCCAGGCCAAGCCGAACGCGATCAACAAAATGTCTTGCACCCCAGCGTGAAACGCGGCCGGGACCTCGCCCAGGATCTGGCGGGTCGTGTCGACATCCAGGTCCACCGACAACCGTCCCGCGTTGGCGTGCGTGTCCACCGCCGGCTGTACCGCAGGCAACACGGCCGGAGTCGACGCCACCTGACGCCAGGTGTCCGCCTGCGCCACGACGGCCGCGTCGCGGGCGTGCTCTTCGAGCAGCGCCGACCACCGGGCAAACGAAGTCCCCGGCGCAGGCAGCTCCACTTGCTGTCCGCTGTGATGTTGGGCCCACGCAATATTCAAGTCTTCCAACAGGATTCGCCACGAGACACCGTCGACGGCCAGGTGGTGAATGATCAACGCCAATTGCGACGTCGAGGTCACCCACAGCGCGCTGAGCATCGCCCCGGTGGCCGGGTTCAGCCGCGACCGGGCCTCGGCGAGCGCCTCGTCGGTCAACACGTCGACCGAGTGCACCAGGCCGGCGCCTTCCAGCGACTCCACTTCGGGCACCCACAGCGACCAGCCACCGGAGCCGTCGTCGTCGGCCCGCATCCGCAGGGTGGCATGCCGATCGACCAGTGCCTGCAGCACCACCGCCACGTCGGCCTCGGTCACTCCGGCCGGGGCTTGCACCACCATCGCCTGGTTGAACTGCTCGACCGGGCCGTCGACGTCTTGTAGCCAACGGATGATCGGGGTGGACACCACCTCGCCGAGACCCTCGTCGACCGCCCCGATCTCGCCGCTGGCCACGCTGGCCACCTGGGCCAACCGGGCCACGGACTGCTCGACGAAAACGTCGCGCGGACGCAGCAGCACACCGGCCGCCCGGGCCCGGGACACGACCTGCATCGACAGGATGCTGTCGCCGCCCAGGTCGAAGAACGAGTCGTCGATGCCGACCCGCTCCAAGCCCAGGATTTCGGAGTAGATGCCGGCCAGCACCTCTTCGACCGCGGTGGTCGGGGCACGGTAAGCGCCACCGACGTTGTGGTATTCGGGCGCCGGCAGGGCGCGGGTGTCCAGCTTGCCGTTGGGCGTCAGCGGCAGCGTCTCCAGGACCACCACCGCGGCGGGCACCATGTATGCCGGCAGCCGTTCGGCCAGCCTGGCCCGGGCCGCGGCGGGGTCGACGGTGCCGGTGACATAGCCGACCAGGCGCTTGTCCCCGGGGCGATCCTCGCGGGCGATGACCGCGGCCTGCTTGACCTCGTCCAGCGCGGCCAGGGCGGCCTGGACCTCGCCCAGTTCGATGCGATACCCGCGGATCTTGACCTGCTCGTCAGCGCGGCCTAAATAAAGAAGCTGTCCGTCGTCGCCCCACGAGACCAGGTCTCCGGTGCGGTACATCCGCTCCCCGGCCTGACCGAACGGGCATGCCACAAATCGCGATGAAGTCAGACCGGCCCGGCGGATATAACCGCACGCCACCCCGGCGCCGGCCACGTACAACTCGCCGACCACACCCGGCGGCACCGGCTTCAGCCACCGGTCCAGGACGAACAGTGCCGCACCCGGGACCGGCGAACCGATCGGCACCACACCGGATCCCGGCACCAGCGGAGCGCTGATCGCCACACACACCGTGGTCTCGGTGGGGCCATAGCCGTTGATCATCACCCGCCCGGGCGCCCACTGATCCATCACCTCGGGCGGGCACGCCTCGCCGGCGACCACCAACGCGGCGGTCTCCAAACCCTCGGGTGAGAGCATCCCGACCGCCGAAGGGGTCTGGGTGAGCACGCTGACGTGTTCGCCAACGAGCAAGGCGTGGAAGTCTTCTGGCGAACGAGTCACCGACTCAGGCACGACCACCAGTCGCCGGCCCCCGAGCAGGGCAGCCCAAATCTCCCAGACCGAGAAGTCGAAGGCCAGGGAGTGGCACTGCGACCACACGCCGGTCCGCGGTAGGCCGGCATCGAAGCAGGCGAACAGCTGCGTGACGTTGTGATGAGTAACGGCAACACCTTTGGGCGTGCCGGTGGTGCCGGACGTGTAGATGACGTGGGCGAGGTTGTCCGGGTCCGGCATCGGCAGTGCCGTGCTGGGCTGGGCCGCGATCCGCGGATCGGCGACGTCGATGACCACCAGATCCTGTCCGTCCAGCCGCGACCGCAGGTCCGCGGTGGTCACCGCGGCCGTCGGCGCGGCGTCGGCAAGCATGAACTCAGTACGCGCCGCGGGTAGTGCCGGATCAATCGGCAGATATGCCGCACCGGTCTTCAAAACGGCCAGAATCGCGATGATCGCGTCGGCGGAGCGGGAAAACTGAAGCGCCACGACGTGGCCCGGGCCGACACCCTCGCTGATCAGCAAGTGCCCCAACCTGTTGGCGGCCTCGTCGAGCTCCCGATACGTGGTGGATCGGCCCTCGAAGGTGACCGCGACGGCCTCGGGAGTGCGCTCGACGTGCTTGGCGAACGTAGCCGGAATCGAGACCTTCGCCGGTGCGAGCTCGGTCAGGACCGCCCGGTTGCCAATTTCGTCGAGGCGGGCCGTGTCATCGGCGTCGAGCGCTTCGATCGACGACAGCGTTGCGGTGGGGTCCTCGACCATCGCCAGCAGCACCTGCTGCAACTTCGCCGCGAGATCGGCGACATCGAAATTCGCAAACGGTTGCCCGGGACCGGCGGTACTCAAGAAGAGCTGATCGCCGGCGCCGAGGAAGAAAAACCCGAAGTGACCGACCGGGCCGTGGTTCGTGTACCCCGCATGTGCCGGTGCCCCGGCAAGATTCAGGGTCAGGCGAGACGGGATGAAGTTCACGCCCACGCGGTTGGCACCCTGCCGGGCGCCGCCCTCGCCCTCTAGGACATGTACCGGGTAACGCTGATGCTGCAACAACTCCCGGATACGTGTGTCGACGTGGGCGACAAAGTCGCCAACGGTCGTTTCCGGTGCTGTCGTCAACACCAGCGGGACGACCCCGGCCAGCATCGCGGGCAATTTCTTCGACTCTTCGGTCACCCGGCGGCTGACCGGGAAGTCCAGCGTCACCTCGTTGGCGTTACCGGACCATCCGCGCACCAACAGCGCGCACGCCGCGGTAATGGCCGAATACCGGCGCACCCGCAACTGCTTGGTCAACTGCTGCATTCGACCGACTACGGACGGGTCCAACTGGACCGATGCAGAAGTCAGATAGGGGTCGCGCTCCTCGGTGACCTGAGGTAACCGGTAATGGAATCCGCTTTCGGTAGGCAGGTGTTCCTGCCAATAGGCCTCGTCGTCCTGGTAGTCGGCGGAGGCCTCGTAACCGGACTCGCAATCGATCAGGTCCTGCAGGGAACCGAAGTACGCGTCGGGCACCGGATCGCCGGCGACAAGTGCCGTGTAGACGGTGGCCACGCGGCGGCTCACCAGCGCCATGCCCATGCCGTCTACGGCGATGTGGTGACAGCAGGCGAACAAATAGAATTCGTTATCCTGCGTCTGGAATAACGTAAAGATGAAAAGCGGACCCGAGAATGGCATGGGCGTGCGCTGAATTGAAGATGCCATTTCCCGGACTTTTCGCACAGGATCATCCGAGCCCCGGAAATCATAGAAGCCCAGCTCTGCATCCGGATAATCGACAGCCTTCTGTAAAACAACGTGGCCGTCGGCCTCGAAGAACGCCACGCGGCCCGACTCGGACTCGGCCACCACTTGCCGGATCGCCTGCTGCAGCAAATCGTGATGGACCGCACCCTCGATCCTCACCAAAAGGCCAAGCTGCCACTCGGTACCCGCGAAACCGGTTTCCTGCGAGAGCCAAATATCGAGCTGTCCACGCGTCAGCGGGTGTGCCCGCTCACCACGTTCCATGTGAGTCCCCCAAAGCTCCACCCGAGTCCCCATACCCAGGCGGTTTACTTATCAAAACTCCGACCCGCTGCCAGCCGCTCGCGCAGACTCTTCGGCCGGATATCTGGCCAGTTCTGCTCGATGTACTCGAGACACGCCGCACGGTCGGCCTCGCCATATACCACCCGCCATCCAGCGGGGACATCGGCGAAGGTCGGCCACAGACTGTGTTGCTCCTCGTCATTGACCAACACGAAAAAACTGCCATTATCGTCGTCGAACGGATTGGTGCTCACAGTTCTCCAGGCGGTCTCTCGATATAGGTGGGGTCGTTCCAAACCATACTGGAGGCCCACAGGCTCGGTCGGAGGTTTCGACAAAGTTCCTGATGTGATCTGTTAAGCACTCGTGACACCTGTTGGCAATTCGGTGCCGGGCGCAACGCTGCGACGTTGGCGCCGTGAAGTGCAGTGACCTGCAGCGACGGTACGGGCTGTCTGCCGACCGTCAAGAGTACGTTACCTACGCGTAGAAAACGACCAAGTTACGCTCTCGTTGCTCGTTAGTTGCCGCGCCGGAATACCGTCGCGCGGCCTCGGCGGTGGACCCGCAGATCAGGACGGAAACGACGGCGGGACGGCTCCAGCAAATACGGGCACAGCACGGTAGCTACCGGGTTCAGAGGGCCGTCGAGAGGGCCATGTGATCGCGCGACTGCACCGTTCCCCCATTGCCGCGGGGCTGGCTCACGCGACGTTGCTGCGACGACGACAAATCGCGCGTTCAGCCACCTCAGCGAACCACTCGTACTTCGTTAGCTGACCGCGGGAAGATGACGTCCTCGGCACGAGATCGCCCCGGAATGTAATGTGTGTCACCATTGCTCGGGACAATGACGCATACAACACCTGCCGCACGGGTGGATTCCACTCATTGATAGCGTCCTCTTACGCACGCGATACGAGTTACGATCCCATATCGGGTTACCAAAGATCTGATGTCGGGGGCAATGGCATGGTTTACTCATCAAGATCTGGTTGCACTCGCCGAACGCCGCTCGTTTGAGCTGACCGCCGCAGGTCTGGTGTGGTGCGATCGAGGTACAGGTACGTTATCGAGCGATTGACATAGCGAGTCTGGGAACGGGTTGAAGGGGGTGCGGTGGTCGAGCATGACGTTCGAGCCCGGTCCGACGTCGCCACGGAAGGTAGCCAGAACGTGAGCCAGCCCTCCGGCCGCTTCCGGCGGTTCGGTCGTCAGTCGGGGCCCCAGGAGCCCGATCGAGTTCGCAGGGGTCGGCGCAACTCGGGGGGCGGCGCGATCAAGCTGCTGGGGCGGCTCTGGATCCCACTGCTCATCGTCGCCGTCCTGACCGCCGGCGGATTCACGGTGTCGCGGCTGCACGGAATATTCGGCTCCGAGAAGCGCCAGTCGTATGCCGACTCCAGAGTCAAAGACAGCAAACCGTTCAACCCCAAGCATCTGAAGTACGAGGTCTTCGGCGCGCCCGGGACGGTGGCCGACATCAGCTATTTCGACGTCAACGCCGACCCGCAGCACATCAACGCCGTCACACTGCCATGGTCGATGGATCTCTCGACGACACTGCCGTCAATCGTGGGAAACGTGGTGGCACAAGGCGATACCGACACCATTGGCTGCCGCATCATCGTTGATGGCACCGTCAAGTCCGAGAAGGTTTCACACGAGGTGAATGCCTTCACGTACTGCGTGCTTACGGCTGCATGAGCGACGAAAGCTTAGGCACGGAGCGGCCCTCGCGACCCTTCATCGCGCGGAACGTCCACCGGTTTTCAATACTCATCATCTTGGGCTGGCTCGGCCTCACCGTCTTCTTCACCGTCGGCGTCCCGCCCCTGGAGGTCGTCGAACAAGGGCATTCGGTATCGCTGAATCCCGCAGACGCACCGTCCTTCAAGGCGATGGCACGCCTCGGCCAGGACTTCAAGGAATCCAATTCGGGCGCCCTGGCGATGATTGTCCTCGAGGGAGACCAACCTCTCGGCCACGACGCGCACCAGTACTACGACGAATTGGTGCGCCGGCTCGAAGCCGATACCAAGCACGTCCAGCATGTCCAGAACTTCTGGGGAGATCCGGTCACCGCCGCCGCCGCGCAAAGTATCGACGGCAAGGCCGCGTATGTGCAGCTAAACCTTGGCGGCCTCCAGGGCGCATCCGCGGGAGACGAATCCGTAGCGGCCATCCGCGGCATCGTGGCCGGGCTGCCCGCGCCGCCCGGACTCAAGGTCTATGTGACCGGCCCCGCCGCAACCGTCGCGGATATGAACAAGGCAGGCCAGGAGACCGTCACGACGGTCACACTGGCGAGCCTTTCCGTGATCTTTATTACGTTGCTGCTCGTCTACCGCTCGATTACTACTGTCATCTTGTTGTTGCTGACGGTCGGTCTGCAATTAACGATAGCCCGAGGAATGGTCGCATTTCTCGCTTATCACGGGTTCATTGGCCTTACTACTTTCGCAGTCAACCTCTTGGTGGCCGCGGTCATCGCTACGGGTACCGACTATGGAATCTTCTTTGTTGGGCGATATCAGGAGGCCCGGCAGGCGGGCGAAGATAAAGAAACCGCTTTCTATACCACATTCAGTAGTGTCGCGAAGGTTGTGCTGGCCTCCGGATTGACGATTTCCGGAGCGGTTCTTTGCCTGAGCTTTACCCGGCTGCCCTATTTCCAGCCGCTGGGACTTCCCAATGCAACGGGTATCGCCGTCGCTGTTCTCGTCGCGCTCACGCTCACACCCGCACTGCTCGCCGTGGGCGCTCGTTTCGGCCTGTTCGAACCGAAACGGAAGCTCCGGGTGCGCGGCTGGCGACGAATAGGCACCGCGATCGTTCGCTGGCCGGCGCCGATCTTCATTGCCACATTGGCGATTGCCCTTATTGGGCTGCTGACACTGCCGGGCTACAACCCCAGCTATGACGACCAGAAGTTCATCCCTGCAGACATTCCCGCCAGCGTAGGAAACGCGGCCGCGGCGCGACATTTTCCCGAGTCACGAATGATGATGCCGGAAATCCTGTTGGTCGAAGCCGATCACGACCTGCGCAATCCCACGGACATGCTGGTGTTGAATCAATTGGCCAAAGGGATCCTCGCGGTGCCGGGTGTTTCTACGGTTCAAAGCGTGACTCGCCCTGAGGGAACTCCGTTGGCGCACACCAGCATTCCATACATCATGAGCATGTCGCAGTCGTCTCAGCTGACCAATATGGCGTTCCAGAAGGATCGCATGAACGACATGCTGAAACAGGCCGACGAAATGGCCAAGATGATTAAGCTGATGCAGCACATGGTCGAGTTGATGAAGGAGCTTACCGCCACGACCCATGACATGGTCGGCCAGACGCATCAAATTCAGAAGACCACCGCAGAATTGCGCGACCGTGTTTCGGATTTCGAGGATTTCTTCAGGCCGCTCCGCAGTTATTTCTACTGGGAAAAGCATTGCTACGACGTTCCCGTCTGCTTCGCGATTAGATCGGTGTTCGACGCAATCGATGGCGTCGACGAGGTCAATGACAAGTTCACCGAATTGGTGGCAGACCTCGATAAATTAGATGCGATCCTGCCGCAGTTGCTTATACAAATTCCGCAGTTGATCGAAACCATGCAGAGCATGCGGACCATGATGCTGACCATGCACAGCACCATGGAGGGGACAATCGGCCAGATGGAGGTGAATGGCGGCCAAAACCCGAACGCTATGGGTCAGGCGTTCGACACCTCTAAGAATGACGATAGTTTCTATATCCCGCCGAGCATTATCGATGGCTCGGATACCTTCAAGCGGGTCATGAAGATCTTCCTGTCGCCCGACGGAAAGAACGCCCGCCTGCTGATTGCGCAAAAGGGCGACCCGGCGACGCCCGAGGGGCTTTCCCGCGTCGATCCGATCAGGACGGCCGCCGAGGAATCGCTCAAGGGCACGCCCCTGGAAGACGCCAAGGTTTATCTGACCGGAACCGCTGCCGTGGTAAAGGACTTGGTCGAAGGCGCCAAATTCGATCTCTTGATCGCGGGAGTCGCCGCGCTTTGCCTTATTTTCATCATCATGCTGATCATGACGCGTAGCTTCCTCGCCGCGCTGGTCATCGTTGGTACGGTATTGCTTTCATTGGGCGCCTCCTTCGGGATGTCCATCCTGGTTTGGCAGTATTTGCTTGGGCTGCAAATTCACTGGACTGTTCTTTCGATGTCGGTGATCGTGCTGTTGGCCGTCGGTTCCGACTACAACCTGCTCCTGGTTTCCCGGATGAAAGAGGAATTGTCCGCCGGCATACACACCGGCATCATCCGCGCCATGGCGGGCACCGGAAAAGTCGTCACCAACGCGGGCCTGGTATTCGCCTTCACGATGGCTTCCATGGCGGTCAGCGACCTGCGCAGCATCGCCCAGCTGGGCACCACGATCGGGATGGGCCTGATGTTCGACACCCTGGTGGTGCGCGCCTTCATGACACCGGCCGTCGCGGCGCTGCTCGGACGCTGGTTCTGGTGGCCCCAACAAGTGCGCACCCGCCCCGCAAGTCAGATGCTGCGGCCGTTGGGGTCTCGCCCGTTGGTGCGCTCATTGCTGCTGAAAGAAACGCGGTGAGGAACGCATGACAACCGAACCGATAGCCACCCAGCACGAAGCACCCCCCGTCCAGAAGCCGTTCGTAGCGCGAACAATCCGCAGCCTTTCGCTGATCTTCATCCTGGCGTGGGTGGCACTGACCCTGCTGGTCACCTTCGCAGTTCCCTCGCTGGAACGGGTGGGCCGAGAGCACTCGGTGCCATTGGCACCGCAAGACGCGCCCGCCGTGCAGGCGATGATGCGGATGGGCAAGGTCTTCAAGGAGTCGGACTCGGACAGCTTCGTGATGCTCGTGCTCGAGGGGCAACAGGAGCTCGGGGACAGTGCGCACAAGTACTACGACAAATTGATGCGGCTGTTGAAGGCCGACACGAAACATGTTGAGCACGTTCAGGATCTGTGGGGCGATCGACTCACCGCGGCGGGTGCCCAAAGCGCCGACAGTAAGGCCGTATACGTCCAGATGAATCTGGCCGGCAACCAGGGCACGACGCAGGGCCAAGATTCCATTGCTTCCGTCCGGGACATCATCGCCAAGAATCCGCCACCTCCAGGCCTCAAGGCCTTTGTCACCGGCCCGTCAGCGCTGTTCTCGGACATGCAGGAGGCCGGTGACAGATCGATTCTGAAGATGACCGCGGTCGGCGCGGCGATCATTTTCGTGGTGCTGCTGTTCGTCTATCGGTCGATCATCACGGTGATCCTGCTGTTGATCACCGTCGGGATCGAGGTACTCGCCGCCCGCGGAATCGTCGCATTTCTGGGCGACCACAGCATGGTGCAGTTGTCGACGTTTGCCGTCAACCTGCTGGTGGCCCTTGCGATGGCGGCCGGAACCGACTACGGGATCTTCTTCTTCGGCCGGTATCAAGAGGCGCGTCAGGCCGGCGAGGATCGAGAAACCGCCTACTACAACACCTTCCGCGGGGTCGTCCCCGTCGTATTGGGTTCCGGTTTGACGATCGCCGGAGCAATGTTGTGCCTGAGCTTTACCCGGATGCCCATCTTCCAGACCATGGGCGTGCCGTGCGCGATCGGCTTGGTCGTTTCCGTCGTAATCGCGCTGACGTTGGTTCCGGCGATGCTGACCATCGGCGGTCGCTTCGGGTTACTCGATCCCACGCGAGCCATCCGGTTCGGTCGGTGGCGGCGAATCGGCACGGCAATTGTCCGCTGGCCGGTGCCCATCCTCATCGCGACCATCGCGGTCGCGCTGGTCGGGTTGGTGACGCTGCCGGGCTACCAGACCAGCTACAACAACCGGCTCTACATGCCCGACGACATTCCGGCGAACATCGGCTATGCGGCCGCCGACCGGCATTTCTCCCAAGCGCGGATGTTGCCCGAAATTCTGATGATCGAATCCGATCACGATATGCGCAATCCGGCCGATTTCATCGTCCTGCACAGGCTGGCCAGAGCCATCTTCAAGGTTCCCGGAATTGCCCGGGTTCAGGGCATAACCCGGCCCGAAGGCACACCGATTGAGCACACCTCGATACCGTTTATGCTCGCCATGCAGAACTCCGCTCAGTCGCAAAACATTAAGTATATGAAGGCTCGCATGGACGACATGCTCGAGCAGGTCCACATGATGGATATCCAGATCGCGTCGATGACGCGGCTTTACGAACTCCAGAAGGAACTTACCGCGCTTACGCACGAGTCGATCACCAAGACCGACGAGATGACGCTGCTCTTGTACGAGTTGAGAAATCACTTCGCGGACTTTGAAGATTTCCTCCGACCAATTAAGAGCTACTTCTACTGGGAAAAGCACTGCTTCGACATCCCGATATGCTGGTCGTTGCGGTCGATCTTCGACACGCTCGACGGGATTGACGAGCTGAGCGACAAGCTTGCCGACCTGGAGATCGATCTCCACAAGATGGATGTACTGCTACCGCAACTCCTCGAGCAGTACCCGCAGATGCTCGCGTCAATGCGGTTCTTCAAGGAAACGACGCTGACGATGCACAGCACGATGTCGGGGATTATCGGGCAGGTGAACGTCGACAACAAGGACGCCACCACCATGGGTCAGGCGTTCGACAACTCCAGAAACGACGATTCCTTCTACCTGCCACCCGAGATTTTCAAGAACGCGGACTTCCAGAAGGCGATGAATCAATTCCTGTCCCCCGACGGGAAGGCAGCCCGGTTCATTATTTCCCACAAGGGTGACCCCGCGACTCCCGAGAGCGTGGAGCGGGTTGACAAAATCAAGACGGCGGCCGAAGAGGCACTCAAGACCACGCCGCTGGAAGACGCCAAGATCTATCTCGCTGGCACCGCGTCGACCTTCAAGGACTTCAAAGACGGCTCGAAATTCGACCTACTGATCGCCGGAATCGGCGCGCTCTGCCTGATTTTCACGATCATGCTGATCATCACGCGAAGTTTTGTGGCCGCGCTGGTCATCGTCGGTACGGTGGCACTTTCGTTGGGCTCATCGTTCGGGCTCTCGGTGCTGATCTGGCAGTACATTCTCGGGATCAAGCTGTACTGGATGGTCCTGCCGATGTCGGTGATCGTCCTCCTGGCCGTGGGGTCCGACTACAACCTGCTGCTCGTATCCCGGATGAAAGAAGAAATCGGCGCGGGCATCAATACCGGCATCATTCGGGCAATGGGCGGTACCGGCAAGGTCGTCACCAACGCAGGGCTGGTGTTCGCATTCACGATGGCGTCGATGGCGTCCAGTGACTTGCGCATCATCGGTCAGGTCGGGACGACCATCGGCCTGGGTCTGATGTTCGACACCTTGATCGTGCGCTCGTTCATGACTCCGACCATTGCCGCCATTCTCGGGCGCTGGTTCTGGTGGCCGCAGGTGGTCCGTCCACGCCCGGCCAGTCAGATGCTGAGGCCGGAAGGTTCGCGCCCGGTGGTGCGCGCTTTGCTGGGCCGGGATTTCCCCGACGATGCACCTACGGCCGAGATCCCTAGGCAATCGGTCTAGTTCGTCACCCGGATTACGCAGGCAGCAAACGCCGAACGCTGCTGACAATTTGTCGACGGTTGCGCTCCAGACCATTGGAGTGGCGATTGAATAGCAATCGCGAGGGCCATCGTCCTCTACAGCCAATTCGGCCAAGTGGCCGGGACCAACATGAGATACTCCCTACTGTGTATCCACTGGCAATCGAGGTTGCAGATCTCACAAAGACTTTCGGGGGAAACACGTCTGCGCTGTCCGGCGTAAGTTTCTCGGTTCCGGCCGGGACCGTCTGCGGTTTGCTCGGCCACAACGGCGCCGGCAAGACAACCACGATCAACATCCTGTCGACACTGCTGCGCCCCACATCCGGCAGCGCCACCGTCGCCGGATACGACATCGTCCGCCAACCCGCCAAGGTGCGCGCCAGCATCGCGATGACCGGACAGTTCGTCGCGCTGGATTCGTTGCTCACCGCGCGGGAGAACCTGGTGCTGTTCGGCAGGATGCGCGGGCTGCGGCGCCGCGAGGCAAAGGCCCGCGCCGACGAGCTGATCGAACGGTTCGACCTCGTCGCGGCCGCGGACCGCCATGTGTCGACGTATTCCGGTGGCATGCAGCGCCGCGTCGACCTCGCCGCCGCCCTGATGGTGCTGCCGAAAGTGCTCTTTCTCGACGAGCCGACCGCCGGACTCGATCCTCGCAGCCGCCGCGACGTCTGGGCGCTGGTGAGTTCGTTGGCCCAGCAAGGGATCACCGTGCTGCTGACCACGCAGTACCTGGATGAGGCCGATGTGCTCAGCGACTCGATCGTTGTCATCGACCAGGGAAAGGTGATCGCCAGCGGCACCGCCGAGGACCTCAAGCGCCGGGTGGGCGCCGGCTACTGCCAGGTCAGTCCGGCCAATCCGGACGACCTGCCTCAGGTCGCGACGGCGCTGACCGGACTCAGCGGGATCGACGTCGACGGCGACGCCAACTCGGTGTCGGTGCTTGCCCCCGACGGAGTGGCGACGCTCGCGGAGGTCTTTCGCCGTATCGACGCGCTCGGCGTCGAACTCGCCGATATCTCGTTGCGGAAGCCCTCATTAGACGAGGCATTCCTGCACATCACCGAGCGGACCGCCGCCCGATCATGAGCGCTTTGGCGGCTCTCACCGAACGGTCGCTGGTGTCAGCGACACGCGACGGCGAGATGATTTTCGAGGTACTGTCGCCGATCGCGTATCTGGCCGGCTTCAGCGTGGCTCTGCATGGCCTGATCGACACCGGTCCGGTGACCTATTCGCAATATCTGGTGCCCGCCGTGGTCGTCCAGTCGATGATCTTCGTCGGCCTGCTTACCGCGGACCGCGCGATCCGCGACCACCTCAGTGGCCTGGGCGTGCGATTGAAGACGCAGCCGATCTCCGCGGCAACCCCCGTTGCCGCGCGTATGGCCGCTACCCAAATCCGCGCTGTACTAGCCCTTTTGGTGGCGCTCGTCGCCGGGTATGCCTTTGGATTCCGGATGACGGGTGGGCCGGGCCATGCGATTGCTTTCGTGCTGATCTCGTTGCTGCTGTGCCTGGCGGTGGGGTTGGGTGCCGATGCACTGGGATCGAGTTCGAACAGCCTTCAGGGAGCCAGTTACATGCTGTTCGTCCCCCAGTTGCTGCTGTTCCTGCTGTCCACCGGCATCGCCCCCGAGAAGACCTTCCCCGCCTGGCTACGTCCGTGGGTACGCAACCAGCCGGTCTCTCAGGTCGCCGAGACGCTGCGTGGGCTCGGCAGCGGACACGTCGGGGTCAACAACTTGATCATCAGCCTGGCCTGGTGTTTCGGTATGGTGCTGGTCTTCGGCACGATCACGATGCGGATGCAGAGGCGCAGCGCGTGACATCGCATGCCGCAGACCAAGGCTCATTGCTGAGCCAGAGCTGGTTGCAAGCCATTCGGCTCCTTATCCGGTGGCGGCGCGACCGAGCGGTGCTGATGGGTTCCTTGCTCTTGCCGGTCTTTCTGCTCCTGCTGTACCAAGTGGTGTTGGGTGAGCAGGTGCGCAAGGTGACCGGCGTGGACAGCCTTTACGGGCTCGTCCCGTTCTGTGCGGTGCTGTCCGCGCTGTTCGGCGCCTTGGGCAATGCGGTGGGCATCACGATGGATCGCCAGTCGGGGTTGCTCAGCCGGATGTGGGTGCTTCCGGTGCATCGGGCGAGCGCGCTGACCGGGCGGCTCACCGCGGAGGTCGCGCGGGCACTGGTCGGAACGATCCTGATCACTGCGCTCGGAGTGATGATGGGACTGCGGTTCAAGCACGGGTTGGCCGGGGCGCTACTGTACGTCCTGGTTCCGTCGATCATGGTGGTCGGATTCACGGCATTGGTGATCGCGCTGGTCCTTCGCACCACCAGCCCTGCCGTGTTGACCTGGATCATGGGCGGGACAATCACATTGGCATTCGTGAATCCCGGGACCACACCGATCGGGATGTTCCCGGATTGGCTTCGGCCGTTTGTCCGCTTCCAACCGATATCGCCGCCCATCGAGACCATGCGGGCACTGGCGTACGACGGTCCGATTGTCTGGCCCCTGGCGATGACCGTCCTCTGGACCGTCGCGATGCTCGTGCTATTCGTCCCGGTGGGCTTGCGCGGGTATCGGATCTGCGCCGAGACCAGCAACCTGTAGCTGTCGAACTACGTTCCGGCGTTGTCTGCCCGGGCCTTCGAGGCGGCCTTGAAACGGGTGCGCCAGGCACGCACCGCCAACTGGCGGTTCTCCTTTTCCTTGAAGAACGTCAGCATTCGGTTGCCGGTTTCCATGGCCCCGACCCAGAAGTACATCGGCAGCCGCTTTCTGAACTCCTTGTCCGTGCCCGTCCGCATGCTGAGGCCGGTCATGTCGTTGTAGTCGGCAACGACGATGTCCATGTACCGGATGTTAAGCGCGGGGTTGGAGAAGCAGCGGATGTTGAAATCCCAGTCGGCCCAGATCGGGTAACGCAGGTTGTACGGGCCGATGCCGGCGAAGAGCTCGCGACGATAGAAGATCGACTGGTGGCAGATGTTGGTCTCGAACTGTAGCCGGTCGAGGTCGAATTCCCCGGCGTGGCGGGCACCGGTCGAGCCCATGATCACATCGCCGTACACCAGGTCGCAGGGCGCGTTGTCGCCGATGAACTTGGCCACCCGGGCCAGGGTATCCGCGTCGTGCAGTCTGTCGTCGGACCCGAGAAAGAGCAACCACTGCCCTGTCGCCATGCTGACACCGCGGTTCATCGCGTCGTAGATGCCCTTATCGGGCTCACTGTGCACGACCAAACGATCGCCGAAGTCGCCGGCATAGCTCTTGACGACGTCGAGGGTCCCGTCCGTCGAGGCGCCGTCCACCACGACCAGCTCGAAATCGGTATAGGTCTGGCGGAGAAGGCTCTCGGCGCAGCCACCCACGTGCCCCGCCGCCTTCCAGGTCGGGACAATGATCGAAAACATCGGTCCGCTCATGCGCGACTCACGGTTCTCGGCATATGGGCTCGGCCCTCCCCAGCATCGCTGTGCATTTGATCACGAATCGTCACGGAAAAAGATGCCGTCGGCCTGCAACATCCGGCCGTTACGAATGTCGGTGAAACAGGGCAGCATTCCGGTCAGGGTGAACCCCAATGAGTATGCCAAGTCCAGCGCTTCCCGGATCAGCATTCCGCCCTCGTACAACGGCAGGAAGGAAAGTTCGAGTTGCATGCCGACGCAGCGATCGTTCGCCGTTGCCTTGCTCCCGGCGAGTACCTGTTTCTCGAACCCCTGGACGTCGATCTTGAGGAAGATTTGGTCCGACGGCCGCAGAATCTCGGGCACCACTGTGTCAAGCCGGTGAATCGAAACCTCTTCGGCACCAACATAATTCGCTGCCGGGAAGACGTCTTGATGGCTTTTCAGCATCGGTAAGACGGAACTGCTTTCACCGGAGTTGCCCGCGACATTGATCGAGATCGTCCCATCGACATCGCCCAGCGCGTGCCGCCGGCAGTCCCAAAGCGGGTCTTTGGACGCGTTGCTCAGCAACTCGGAAAACGGCCCGGCCAGCGGTTCGAACGAGACGAGGCGCCCCCGGTAGCCCCGCTTGCGCAGGCCCATGGCGTATTGGCCGGAGTTGGCGCCCACGTCTAACACCACGTCAACCTGCCGTGATTTGAGCTGGTTGACGAACTGGCGCTTCCAGGCCCGCTCAGAAAGATAGCGTGGCACCTCGAGGGAGACGCCACGCGCTATCAAGCGGGCATTGTCCAACAAAGACACGGCGTCACGTTAACACGCCAGTACCCCTGAGCAGGCAGCTTCGCTCACAAGCGTTGTTGTCGATCCGCGCCCCGGTTGGTGTCTCGCTAATCAGCTCAGGCGCAACGCATCTGACTCGAGGAACCAGTCGTACATCTTTTTCAAGCCGGCTTCGATGGTCACCGAAGGCCGCCATCCGAGCGCGGTGAGGTTCGTGTTGTCCATGATCTTGCGGGGCGTGCCGTCGGGGCGAGAGCGGTCGAACTCGACGCGCCCGTCGAACTCGACGATGGATTTGATCAACAGGGCCAAGTCTCGGATCGAAATCTCCTCACCCGAGCCAACATTGATCATTCCGCCACCGTCGTACGAACGCAGCAGCAGGACGCACGCATCGGCGAGATCGTCGGCGTCGATGAGCTCACGCAGCGGCGAGCCACTCCCCCATACGACAACCTCGTCGGCGCCGGCCGTTTTGGCCTCGTGGAACCGGCGCAACATGCCCGCGACGACGTGGGAGTGCTCGGGGTGAAAATTATCGCCGACGCCGTAGACATTCGACGGCATCACCGTAAATGCGTTGAAGCCGTACTGCTTTCGATAGGCATCGCACATCGTCTTGCCCGCGATTTTGGCCACCGCATAGGGCAGGTTGGTTTCCTCCAACGGACCGGTGAGCAGCGCATCCTCACGAATCGGTTGCTCGGCGTCTCTCGGATAGATGCAACTCGATCCCAGGAAGAGCAGCTTCTGTGCGCCGTACCGATAGGCAGCATCGATGACATTCGTCTGGATCTTGAGGTTCTCCCGGATGAAGTCGGCACCGTAGGTCGCATTCGCGACGATCCCACCGACCTTCGCGGCCGCCAGGACGACGTACTGCGGGCGCTGCGCGGCGAAGAATTCCTCGACCGCCGCGGGGTCGTCGAGGGGCAATTCGTCATGTGTGCGGGTCACGACGTCGGTGAAACCCTCGCCCACCAGCCGCCGGGTGATCGCCGAACCCACCATGCCGCGGTGACCGGCAACGTAAATCCGTGAACCTAGATCCATTGACACCTCACAACAACTCATTGGTCACGGCGTCGCTGCCGTGTCGAAGGTACCAAGCGGCGGTGCGCTTCAGGCCTTCGTCCAGGCCGACGGCGGGCTGATAGCCAAGGCCGCGCATCTTCCGAATATCGGGGCACCGGCGCGGGGTCCCACCCTCGGCCTCCTCGGTGGGACGAATCTCCACCTCGATCCCCACCGCCGCCGCCACCCGACCGGCCAGGTCCCGAATCGACACCTCTTCGTCGTTGCCGATGTGGAAAACCTCGCGGTGGCCGCCGTTCTGGTACATCGTGAGCACGCCGTCGACGATGTCGTCGACATAACAGAACGCTCGCGTCTGGGTGCCGTCGCCCTGGATTTCAAACGGCGCCGGCCCGCTCGGTGTCGCGTCCCGCGCCGCCCTGGCCCGGGCGATGAATTGCGGTATCACGTGTTTGTAACCCATGTCGGGGCCGTACACGTTGTGCGGGCGAAACACCTGAACCTTGCGGTAATGGTCTTGCGCGTAGTCGAATGCGATCAACTCGCTGACGATCTTGGATCCGCCGTACGAATACCTGGGATTCAGGCTGTCCGGCAGCATCAGCGGAATCGTCTCCGGTGTGGGCACTACCGAGGGCGTCTGATACACCTCCGCGCTGGAGGCCACCACCAGATCCGGCACGCCGGCGCTGCGCCCGGCATTGACCACTGCCAACGCACCGCGTAATCCCACGTCCAACACCAACTCTGGGCGTTTGTAGAAGTTTTCGGTGCCATTGATCGCCGCGAGATGCATGACGACCTCGGCGCCGGCGAACGCCCGCTCGAGCGCCTCCTGGTCGCGGACGTCGCAGGTGAAAAGCTCGATATCGTCGGCTACTTCGGCCAGCCGCCCGGCCTCGCCGCGCACCATCGTGTCGATCACGGCAACGTCCCAGCCGTCGCGCACCAGACGTCTGACCAAGTAGGCGCCGATGAACCCGCCGCCGCCGGTCACCACCACGCGAGTGCTCATGAAAGCTCCGCCCTGCTGTTGCCGACCGCGAAGTACGAGTTGCCCAGCTCGGACGTTGGCAAGTGGCTGAAATGATTCCAGTAGTCGAACACGAAGCCGTCTGGCGCGATGAACTCGCTGATGGTGCGCGGCGAAATTCGGCCGAGCTCAGGATGATTGTTGGCGATAATCACCACCGACGCACCGCTCACCGCATCGCCGAGCCGATCGAATGCCTGCTCGTCGGGGAAGGTCGTCCCCAAGTGCCCGGTCGCGATGACCGGGTCGAATAGCCGGATTTCGGCGTCGGGATGGGCCTTCTTCAGTTGGTCCAACACTTTGATGGACATCGATCCGCGAAGATCGTCGGTGGCCGGGATACCCTTAAAAGCCATGCCTAACAAGGCTATTCGTAAAGGCGAGGGCAGGTTGCGCCTGGCGACTTCGTCGCTGATGAATTTGACGGTCTCCGCCGGCTGTCGCTCGTTGACGAGCCGGCCCGCGATGGTGATCTCCAGTTCGATTCCGCGAGTGCGAGCGCTCTGCAGCAGGATGTGCGGGTCCTTCTCCAGGCACGGACCACCCACTAGGCCAGGCAGCGGCACACTCGTCCGCTTGTAACCCAGCTTCCCCGAGGAGATCACCTCGTGCGCGTTGACCCCGAACGCATCGCACAATCGCGCCACCTCGTTGGCGAACGCGAAATGCACGTCGCGATAAGTGTTGTCGACGAGCTTGATGATCTCGGCGGCCTCCGGGCTGGACACCGCGACGATGGAGTTGGTCAGCCGCCGGAAGACCGCCGCGGCACGGTCGCTGACAGCGGGGTCATCCGCGCCCACAATCTGCGGCAACTCGCGCAGTTCTTGCAGCGCTTGGCCTTCGAGTGTTCGCTCGGGGCACATCGCGATGTCGAAGCGCTTGCCGGACTCGGCGAGGATGGGCGAGACCACATCCCGGGTGGTCCCGACTTTGACCGTGGAACGCAGGATCACCAGCGCGCCGTCGCTCATGTTCGCGGTGACCTCGCGGCTGGCCGCCTCGATCATGTCGGTGCGCACGAGTCCCTCGCTGGACAGCGGCGTGCCGACCGTGATGATGTATGTGTCGCACACCGCATCTGGACTGAGTTGCCCGACGGCCACCAGGCTTCCCGAGCCGACCACCCGCGACAGCGCTTCGGGCAATCCGGTTTCGGAGAAGTGTGGGAGACCGGCGTTGGTCTGTTCAACGACCTCGGACCGCTTCTCAACGCCGATCACCTTGTTGCCGGCCTCGGCCAGCACGGTCGCGAGCGTCAGCCCGACGTAGCCAAGACCGATGACGCCTACGTCGTAGTGCGAAACTGGCAGACCCATGTTCCCTCCCGACAGTCGATGTGCCAATCATTGCCGAACCGGCCGGATCTGCGGCGCGAAATGCTCTCCAAGCACGGCTTCGACATGCGGTAAACATCTCCTTCGTCCTTGCCCTGCAACGCGCCGCACCCGGTAGTGTGCCACCCAATGGGTCTGGGCTGCCCGGCGGCAGTTGAAGTCCCTGCTTTGCTTCGTTTCGCGCAGAACCGAGGAGAATGCAGATGAATCAATCCGCCACTTTGCTACGCAATCCGGTCACGTCGATCCGTGCGGGATACACGGCCATCACCAGCCAATCCCCGCGCACCCTCGTGCTCGGCACCATCTTGCTGGCATCAGCGGTTTCAGGGTTCACCGGTTTCGTTCTCACGCAATACTTCGCGATCGACGCCATTTCGTCGCTACTCGCCTTCCCGTACGCGGATTGCTATCTCGACTGGGGCACCAACATCGGTCGCCACTGCTTTAGTGACTACGCATATGAAGTGATGTTCGGCATGCGCGCCAACCCATGGCAACCATTCGAGATCATTCTGCAGCCGGACATCCATCAGATGGCCGTGAACAACTACCCGGCGGCCGGAACGCTTCCACCACTCATTTTCGGGTGGGTGGGCAAATTGGTGGGTGCGCCGGTCATTGGGATCCTGGGTTACCTGCTCGCGTTGGCAATCGCGGTCCTTTCGCCCGCCGTCTGGGCGGCTCGGGGCGCTCGTGGTCTCGAGCGGATCGTGGTTTTCGTGGCCTGCGGCGCCGCGGCCGTCCCGGTGTGGTCGGTGATCGATAGGGCCAACTCGGTCGGCTTCCTGGCCCCGGTCGGCCTGGTGTTTCTGATTGCGCTGGTTCGGCAACGGTGGGGACTCGTGGCGGCCATGGTGGTGCTCGCCGCCCTGTTGAAGCCACAATTCGTTGTCCTGGCCATCGTGCTGTTCGCGGTCCGCCAATGGCGGTGGGGCGGCATCGCGATCGGCAGCGCCGTGGTGTTGAACGCGGCCGCATATCTGTTCTGGCCGCAGGACTTTCCGCACACCATCATGCAATCGGCGGCCAGCACCCTTGGTTACGCAAGCGGCAGCGTCGGCGTCGTCGCGACCTCAAACGTGTCGTTTGGCAGGTCACTCCTCTTGGCGCCGGACATTCTGATGTTCATGCAGACAGGCGGCAAAATGCCCGACGGCTATCTGGCGGCCCCGCGAGCGCTGATCGGGTACGTCGTCCTCGTCATCGTCATCGTCGCCATACTGGCTCTTGGGCGGCGCATCCCGCCCGTCATCGCGGGGATCGTGCTGCTGGTTACGGCGTCCCTGTTCCCCATCGTGGCCATGAGCTACTACTACGTGTTCGCATTACCGATCGCGGCGCTGCTGGTGCGGGATCCGAACGGGCCGCCGGGCACCGGGATCCTCGACCGGCTCGCAACCGTCGCCGGCCAACATCGCAGCGTCGGCATTTGGCTGAGCCTGTCCACGGCGCTCACCCTCGCGACGATCGCCCTGCCGAGTCCGCCGATGCAGGTGCTGTTGTACCGCAAAGACGGCCCGCCGATCTCGGAGCTGACGGTGATCACCACGGCGACGCTGGTGCCGATGCTGTGGCTCGTCACGATCGCCATCGTCATCGTCACGTATGCGCGCAGACCGGCTACCAACGAACCGTCACAGGAGACAAGCGCGACAGTGGAGTCGCCCGAGCCTGCGGCCACGACCACGTCCTAAGCCACGGCGCACCCGCTCTAGGTGGTGTGCGAAGTCTCATCTCCGGTGGTCTGCGCGTCAGCGGCACCGCGCCGGAAAGAAAAGAAGCGGTGGCCAACATAGTTCAGCAGCAGGATGGGCACAAAGACTATCGCCTGCGCTACGACGCGCTGCACGCCCAACTCGACCAGCACAGTCAGGGCGACGGCGTTGAGGCCAAACGTGGTGAGGTAGACGGTCTCGAAGCGCGCAAGGTCACGCAGCACGTGGCCCCGGACACGGAACACCAGCCGGCGGTGCATCACGAAGGCGAACAGCACGCTCAGGATGTGCGAAATGCTGACGGTCACCAGCGCCCCGGCTACCGCGCCGAACTGTCGATCGATGAGGTGGCCCACGGTCACCGAGCAGGCGACGAAGAGGCCGAACCCGACGACGGTGTTGATGCCTCCTACCAACAGGAACGCCATGCGCTGGTCTCGGACGAGCCGGATCAGTGGCCCCGGGGGCGCCGATTCGGGCGGGAGGTCGAATTCAGTCATTCGAGGCGATCTGCTCCGGGTCACCGCAGGCCTGTCTGAGTGCCATATACCGGCCGCACTCAACCGGGGACGCGACCCGCGAAGACGGTCTCGGCGCCCAGGCCATCGTCGGACCCTGCGTAGACCTCAGGTTCGAATCCCGCCTCACGCACGAAATCGACTATGTCGCGGCCGAATTCGGTGAATGTCAACATGTCGACGCCCACCGGGATGTACCGGTAAGCGCCGCTGCCCCTCCCGTGGTAAAGGGCCGGCAGCAGATGCTCGATCTCACCGTCGTCGCCAATCCGCGCGCGCGTTTCCGTCGCCGCGCGCGTCCACACGATCGGCACCGTGAAGATGTGACGGCCTCCCGGCCGCAGTACCCGCCGCGTCTCGGCCAGCGCGACCCGGAAGTCCGGGACATGCTCCAACGTGTCGGACGACAGGACGATGTCGAAGGAGGCGTCGGGGTAGGTAAGCCGACAGATGTCTTCATTACGGCTACCGTCGACGACCTCGCCCAGGCCGTCTGGCCCCCGGTAGTCGGAGAACATGAGCCGCGGCAGTCGCCGGAGCAGTCCGTGCAGCGAATCGGGCGGGCCGATCGTGTTTATTTCTGCGACATCGAGTTTGCGGAACGCGGGGTCCTCGACCAGTTCGCGGAACGACATACATCCGGGGGCACCGTAGAGAGCGACGAGGACCTCGGCGATCCGCCTCACTCTCAGGTTGCTGCAGCAGGACCGGCAGAACATGCTCTCGCGCCGGGTGTATGCGCGGGACACATCGGCATCGGCCCAGAAGGTATGCAACTCATCGGGGAGGGTCCAGGAATTGAAGGCGAACGTCGTGTCGGCGCCGCATGAGACGCAGCGGCCCGCTTCGTCGGTCCGGCGATCGCGCAGCGGGCGCACGTTGAGGAGCACGGGCGTCCCGAACCGGGCTTTGACTTTCGCCACCAGGCTCACTTCGCCGAAGCCCCCATCGGCGCAGCCTGGGGGCACCCAGATAGCGCCTCGGTCGGGCTCATAGTCGATTCCGCGATCTCATATGCGGACACAGCGTTGAAAGCTATCACGCAAACCGTGGCCGTAGCGCAGAACATATTGGATCTACGAGGACTCGCAGCTGGCCATCGTCACACCGGACCGTGTTATACGGTGGGTTCGCGCTTGGGGGCGCGTCCCTCCCCCGTAACCCCGCCGAATTCCGCCCAGCCGAGCAGTAGGAGGCAGCGTTGTGACGCCATTGGTTTCGGTCGTCGTGCCCGTGTACAACAACGTCGCGTACGTGGATGCGACCGTCGAGTCGATTTTGGCGCAGACTCTGCCCGACTTCGAACTAGTGATTTCGGACAATGCGTCCACCGACGGCACCTGGGAGGCACTGCAGCGTCACACCGCCGACCCGCGGGTCCGATTGACCAGGCTGCCCTCCACCGTTTCGGCAAACGAGAACTTCAATCACGTCACCAAGCTCGCCACGGGCGAGTTCGTCAAATTGGTGTGCGCCGATGATCTGCTCTATCCCGATAATCTCGAGGTGCTGGTCACGGAATTGAAAGCGGACCCGTCGGCGGTCCTGGCTGTCAGTTCCCGAGACGTCATCGACGCCAGCGGAAAGACTGTGCTGCGCAACCACGGGTTGGCCGGACTGCGCGGCCGCGTCCCCGGTACCGAGGCGGTTCGGCGCAGCGTGCTCACCGGCACAAATATTTTCGGCGAGCCACCCTCCGCCTTGTTCAGGCGCTCTGCCCTGATGGAAATCGGCGGGTGGGACTCGCGTTTTCCCTACCTCATGGATTTCGTGACTTACAGCGCGCTGCTACTGCGGGACAACGCCAATCTCGTAGCGGTACCCCGACCATTATGGGCATTCCGCATGAGCGGTTCTCAGGTGAGCGTCGGAACGCAGATACAGGCCCAGGCCAGCCAGGTCGTGGATTTCTTCCACGCGTTGGCTGCCGAGCACCCCGGGCTGCTTGGCCGCCGCGACCTGCTGATCGGCACCACGCGAGCCCGAATCAACGCCCTGGCCCGGCACGCGATGTACCGCTGGCTTGGCCGGCGGATGCGCCCCGCCGCCACCGATGACGGCGCATAGCGCGACGCGCGCAATCCGTAGAAAGCCGCAGTCGAGAGGCGGCACCGCGGGGGAGCCAATTCGACCGAGATGGGCCGGTCCCGGTATCTGCGTTGCGCGCGAACTTGTTGTGGCAGCTTGGAATTGATCAGAGCCAGGTTGCGGCGGACGGTCGGCCGGACAGCAACCTCGAGCGTTGGCACCAGCCGCGAGGGCGGGTGGTCCTCAAACATTCGATGGCAAACACCAGACTCTTTGCCGCTTGGTAGTCGGTTGGCCCGATAATCAGCCCGTGGCTCTTCGAAGCGGTCATACTACGTTGGCGTGCGAGATCTTGATAAGGAGCTTCGGTGAAGGAGACGTGAATATCGACACGTGCGTCATTTTTGCCCGGCAGACCCGGCCTCCTACCCGATCCACGCCGGGGTTGCCATGACTATCACCTTGACCGGGGCAACCGGCTTCGTCGGAAGACAGATTCTGCATCACCTCCTGGAGCGCGGCTGCCCGGTGCGGGTGATCGTTCGCGATCCGTCTCGCATGCAAGGCATCTCGTCAGGCGGGCGGCTGGAGATCGTGCAAACTCCCGACTTGTTCGCGGAACCAACCGGCAGGCTGGAAGAGTTGCTCGAAGGTTCGGAGACCTTGGTGCATGCGGCGTGGTACGCGAAGCCAGGCGAATATCTCACGTCGCCACTGAACCTCGATTGCCTCACCGGCACACTCAATCTTGCCCGCGCCTTCACCGCGGTCAACGGCAAGCGTTTCGTCGGTGTCGGAACCTGCGCGGAGTACGACACTTCAGCAGGCCTGATGACGACCGATACCCCGTTGGCGCCGAATACCCTGTATGCGGCGTGCAAGGCCGCTGTCTTTCAAGTACTCGGGTGTCTTCTCGATACGGAGGGCATGACGTTCGCGTGGTGTCGGATCTTTTACCTGTATGGGGAAGGTGAAGACGAGCGCAGGCTGATTCCCTACATCCGGAAGCAAATTGCGGCGGGCCAAGAAGTGCTCCTCACGCGCGGGGAGCAGGTCCGCGATTTCCTCGACGTAAAGGAAGCCGCCCAGATGATCACTGACGTCGCGCTGGGGCAACAGCGAGGCGCGGTGAATATTTGCTCGGGCGAAGAGACGACCGTTCGGCAACTCGCCGAACGCATTGCCGACGAATATGGTCGGCGGGAATTGTTGCGTTTTGGGGCACGGCCAGAAAACGCATTTGACCCACCGCGAATCGTCGGTGCGCGGAAGGACATAGGGTGACTCAGATTACACAGCTTTACGAACAGTCCGATTTTCCCATCTTTCAGAATCGGATGTACAACTCCGTCCAGGAGGCACGCGACTGTCCCCGCGGCGACATTCGCCTGGTTCAGAACGGCATCAGCGGACTCATCTACAACGACGCCTTCCAGCCGGACTTGATGAACTACGACGCGGCATACCAAAACGAGCAGGCGCACAGTCAGCTGTTCCAAAGTCATCTTGAGCAAGTTGCCGCCATCGTCGAGCAGAACTTGGGCACCGATCAGCTGGTCGAGGTCGGTTGCGGCAAAGCGCATTTCCTTGAGTTGCTGCTGTCACGCGGTTGCTCTATCACCGGCTTCGATCCCACCTATGAGGGTGACAATCCCGATGTCCAGCGACACTATTTCGGCGAGGGCGTGACGGTGTCGGCCAAAGGAATCGTCCTGCGTCACGTGCTGGAACATGTGCAGGACCCCTTCAGCTTTCTCGAAGGCTTGCGCGACGCCAACGGGGGAGGGCTAATTTACATCGAGGTGCCGTGCTTCGAGTGGATTCTTGACGCCAACGCCTGGTTCGACATCTTTTACGAGCATGTGAACTACTTCCGGCTCGGGGATTTTTCGAGAATGTTCGGCAAGGTGCAAGACAGCGGGCACCTGTTTGGTGGCCAATATATCTATGTGGTCGCTGACCTCGGAAGCCTGCGGCCACCTGTTGCCGGCCCGGCCGATCGGGTGGACTTCCCGCAAGATTTTCTGGCCATGGCGAACCTCGCACCATCCGGCGGAGCAGGCGGGCTCAGTGCCGTATGGGGCGCGGCATCGAAAGGCGTCATCTATTCGCTGTTGCGGGAACGCTGCGGCAATCCGGTCGATGTTCTTATCGATATCAACCCCGATAAGTGCAACAAATTCGTGCCGGCCACTGGTCTACGCGTGATGTCCCCGGACGAGGGGATGGCGAAGCTCGCTCCCGGTGCAGACATCTATGTGATGAACTCCAATTACTTGGAGGAGATCCGCATGATGACAAAGGATCAATTCACGCTGATTAGCATTGAGCGCCAATAAATTTCACCCGCGGTCGCTCTGATCGCTCCCTGCCGGGCTTCACAGGAAGCTCAACTCGGGAACCGCCGTCACGAATCTCGCGCCTCCCTCGGCAAGATCTTTCAACTGCGTCCGCACTTCTTGAGCGATGTTCCTGGGCAAGATCACCACATAGTCTGGCGGATTTTCCCACAGCACCTCAGGCGCGCGGATCGGAATATGGCTTCCCGGCAGGAATTTCCCCTGTTTCGATGGTGCGGCATCACACACGTACGGCAGCAAGTCGGGCCTGACACCGGCGTAGTTCAGCAGAGTATTACCTTTTGCGGCCGCTCCGTAGGCCGCCACGCGCCGACCGGCACGCTTTTGCTCGATCAGGAAGACCAGCAGATCGTCCTTGACCCGGTCGGTACGCTTCTGAAACTCGGTGTAGGTCTCCAGCCGAGTCACCCCGAACTCGTCCTCGCGCGCGAGCAGCGCAGCGACGCGGTCCATCGTGGCGATCGTCGCGTCGGCGTGGCAGCCGTACACCCGCAGGCTGTTGCCGTGGGTCGGCAGTTCCTCGACATCCCACACGCGCAAGCCGGCTTCGGCGAAGATGCGGGCCACCGTGGTGAGTGACAGGTAAGAGAAATGTTCGTGGTAAATCGTGTCGAACTGGGTCTGTTCGATCAATGGGACGAGGTGTGGAAATTCCAGTGTGACAGTGCCTTCGGGCTTCAGCGCGGCAGCCAATCCACGGGTGAAGTCGTTGATGTCGGGCACGTGGGCGTACACATTGTTGCCCGCGATCAGATCCGCCGACCGCCCTTCATCCGCCAGTTGACGCCCTAGGGCTTCACCGAAGAACTCCCGCAAGACGGGGATACCCAACGCCTCGGCGGCCGCGGCCGTGCTCGCCGTTGGCTCGATGCCGAGGCACGGAATACCTGCTGCCACAAAGTTTTTTAAAAGGTAGCCATCGTTGGATGCCACCTCGATGACAAAACTCCCGGGCCCAAGCCGCAACCGGTCGCTGATCACGCGCGCGTAGCCGGCCGCATGGTCGAGCCAACTGCTGGACGTGCTGGAGAAGTAGGCGTAGTCGGCGCTGAACAATTCCTCGGCACGTGCGTAGTCCTCGGTCTGTACCAGCCAGCACCGGTGGCACACCTTCACCCGCAGCGGGTAGTGCACCTCCGGGTCAGACAGCGCTTCGGCATAAACGTACGCATTAGACGGGGGCGCAAAGCCCAGATCGACAAAGCTGTGCTCCAAGTTGATGCCGCAGTGTCGGCATTTCATAACGCGACTCCGGTGAAATCGGCACCCATTAGCGGATGGGACAGGTCTCGAGGGGAAAGGTCCTGTGGTGGCAGTGGCCACGCAATGGCCAGCCGCGGATCGTCGTGACGTAACCCGCCCTCGGAAGGCGGGTGATAGAACGCGGTGTGCAGATAGAGCAACTCGCTGTCGGGCTCCAAGACTTGGAAGCCGTGCGCGAAACCTTCTGGGATGACCAGCATTTGCGCGTCGTCCTGCGCCAGTTCCTGGGCGTGCCAATGCAAGAACGTGGCGGATCCGGCACGCAGGTCGACCGCGACGTCCCAGACCCGCCCACGAAGGCATCGGATCATCTTCATTTCCGCGTGCGGCGGGTATTGGAAATGCATGCCGCGCACGGCCCCGACGCTGCTGGTTCTGGAGTGATTGATCTGGACGATCTGGCGCTGGTTCAACGCAGGCCGAAGTTCCTCGGCGCAGAAAAGGCGAGTGAACGCGCCACGCGCATCCCGGTGCGGCACCGACTGGGCAATCTTCAGATCGGCCAACGGCGTATCGAGGATTTTCATGCTGTCGCCCAACCCAATCCGGCGCTGGCCGCATCGGCGACATAGGCCGTCAATTCGTCGGTGCTCGGCAGTTCACCCGATTCCATCAGGACGCGATACCAGTTGGCCGTGTGATGGATTGCCTTTTCAAGCTTCCAGACCGGACGCCACCCCAATTGCATCCTTGCCTTGGCGCTGTCCAGTTGCAGCAGGCCCGCCTCGTGCGGCTGGGGATCAGATGTCACCTGCCATCTAAGCTGCGGCCAGGTGCGAGCGAGGTCTCCGAGTACCTGCTCGACGGTCCGGTTTCCTTCGCCGTCGGGGCCAAAGTTCCATGCGGTGGCGCATGTGGCGTCGCCCGCAAGAAGCCGCTGACCCAGCAGCAGATAGCCGCTGAGACAATCCAATACGTGCTGCCAGGGGCGCGTGGCGTGCGGAGAGCGAATGACGAGTGGCTCGCCGGCGGCAACCGAGCGCACCAAGTCTGGAATCAGTCGGTCCTCAGACCAGTCACCACCGCCGATTACGTTGCCGCCCCGGGCAGTTGCGAGCTGCGGGGCCGACGGCTGTTGCAGAAACGCGGTCCGATAACTCGCGGCCACCAACTCGGCGCCGGCCTTGGACGCGCTGTAGGGGTCGTGACCCCCCAGCCGGTCTCGTTCTCGGTAGGCCCAAGGCCATTCGCGGTTTTCGTAGCACTTGTCTGTCGTGACGACGACGATGGCACGCACGTCGGGCGCTTGGCGGGCGGCCTCGAGCACATGCGCGGTGCCCATCACGTTGGTGGCCCAGGTGGTGATCGGTTCACGATAGGAGCGACGGACCAAAGGCTGTGCTGCCAAATGGAATACAATCTCGGGCAGTGCGGTGGCGAAGACCCCGCGGACGGCCGCTTCGTCGCGGATGTCGAGACGGTGGTCCTGGATCGGCAGCTTCAACAGGTCCCAGTGGCTGGGCTCAGATGTCGGGTCCAACGCCAGCCCCGTCACCTCCGCGCCCAGCGATTTCAGCCACAGACAAAGCCAGCTGCCTTTGAAGCCCGTGTGACCGGTGACCAACACCCGGCGCCCTCGATAAGCCGAGTCGAAGGCGTTCAATTCCAGCATCTCCACGGCGCCTTGCCGCTGTTCCAGAGGTCTTCGAGCATGTTCTTTTCCCGGAGCGTGTCCATCGGCTGCCAGAAACCGGAATGTTCGAACGCCATCATTTGGCCGTCGGCGGCCAGCCGAGTCAGCGGTGCACTTTCCCAGGAGGTCTGGTCGCCGTCGATGTAATCGAGCACCGCGGGCGAGAGGACGAAAAATCCGCCGTTGATCAGACCGCCATCGCCACGTGGCTTCTCCGCAAAGCCGGTGACCACGTCGCCCTGACATTCGAGGGCCCCATATCGCCCGGGCGGAAGCACCGCGGTAACCGTGGCGTGCCGACCGTGTTGTCGATGGAATTCGATGCTCGCGCCAATATTCACGTCGCTGAGGCCGTCACCGTAGGTGAAGCAGAACGCATCGTCGTCGCGGATGTAGCTTCCTACCCGCTTGAGGCGCCCGCCCGTCATGGTGTCCTCACCGGTATCGACCAGCGTCACGCGCCAGGGTTCCGCATGACGTCGATGCACTTCCATTTTGTTGGCCGACATATCAAAAGTGACGTCGGACATGTGTAGGAAATAGTTGGCGAAATACTCCTTGATGACGTAGCCCTTATAGCCACAGCAAACGACGAATTCATGAATACCGTGGTGCGAGTACAGCTTCATGATGTGCCACAGGATCGGTCGGCCGCCGATCTCGACCATCGGTTTGGGGCGGAGCGTGGTTTCCTCGCTCAGGCGAGTGCCCAGACCGCCGGCCAGCAGTACAGCTTTCATCGGGCCCGCCCTGGTGCGAAATATCCCGAAAGCCGACGAATACGGAAAAGTGACCCCAACGGCCGCCCGAACACCGGAGCTGTGACCACGGACACGCGGTGAGCGTACACCGGCGACGGCCCTCGTGATGGCCGGGGCCGGACCATAAAGGCCGGTCGCGGCGGCTGTCTCGTCCGACGATGCACCGTCGCGGTTCGGTGTTCTCTCGTCATTGGCATTTCAGCTCAGCCAACGCTTCGGTCCTGGTTTCCTGTGTTCGGGTTCGACACGTGCCACGCCCATCTCGATACCCGCTCACTCAGCTCCGCGGCAAATTACCCGACATCACCGCACCCTGTCCAAGAGTTGCAGTGTCGGGAAGTCTTGGCGCCGTTCTCGGCGGCTCGCTTCCACAAAATCGGTGTTGGCCTCACTTGCTCGGTAATCCATCGGTACAGTTACTCCCCGGACCGTCCGTTCGGGAGGCAATGGGTGACTGGCGACCGTCAATCGGCCCGTGTGGATTCGATCAGCGTTGTGATCCCCGTCTACAGCGGAGCCGCGACTTTGCCCGATGTGGTGAAGGAGCTCGAGCAGCTACGTTCGCCCCAGAAAACACCGGCCGGTCGGCAGTTCCGTGTTGACGAGGTGCTCTTGGTGTGGGACCGGGGCATTCGCGGCAGCGAAGAAGCCGTCCGTGAACTGGCCGAGCGCGACGAATGGATCCACCCAGTTTGGTTGTCCCGCAACTTCGGCCAGCACCCCGCCACCCTCGCGGGCATGACGTCGTCGGGCGGCGACTGGATCGTCACGATGGACGAGGACGGTCAGCACGATCCGGCATACATCGGCGAATTTCTCGACATCGCCTATCGTGATCGCACCCAGCTGGTGTACGCGTCCCCGACGAACCGGCCGCCGCACGGTGTTTTTCGCAACGCGGCGTCCTGGTTGACCAAGTGGATATTTCTGCACATCCTCGTGGCGGCCGACGGGGTACGGGCCTTCAACAGTTATCGACTGATCCTCGGCGAGGCCGGGCGCAGCGTCGCCGCGTACGCCGGCGCGGGCGTCTTTCTAGACGTCGCGCTGTCGTGGGTTGTCGCGAACCCCTCGACCTGTCCGGTGGCGATGCGCCAAGAAGGGAGACCCGCCAGCGCGTACACCCTGCGTCGTCTGGTCTCGCATTTCTGGCGGCTCGTCATCTCTTCGGGAACGCGGCCGCTGCGCTTCGTATCCACGATGGGCATTGTGTTGGCGCTGCTGGGTTTCGGCGTGGCGATCTACAGCGCCATCCAGAAAGCGGTCGGCGACATCAGCGTGGAAGGGTGGACATCAGTCTTCGTGGCGGTACTTGTCGTCGGCGGAGCCGTCTTGTTCGCCCTGGGAATCATCGCTGAATACATCGCCGCTTCAGCCAGCATGGCAATGGGTAAGCCGGTGTACGTCGTGGTACGCGATCCCGCTGAGGTATTCGACAGCCCGGCGGGGTGACGCGTGCTCACCTGGATCGTGGGCCGCGGCGGGCTGCTCGGCAGCGCCGTATCGCGGGCCATGGGACCAACGTTCGTCGAACAGCCAGTGCCGTGGCAGAACCACGACGCCGCGGCCGACGTGCTGGACTCCGCAGTCGAGCGTTTCATCCGAGCGGCGGGAAACGACGACTGGTCGGTTATTTGGGCGGCCGGTAGCGGCGTAATCGGTTCTACTACAGAGACACTCGCGGCCGAGACGCGCATTCTGGCTCACCTAGTCACCCGCCTGCGCGACTCACGGCCGGCCGGCCGGGGGGCGTTCTTCCTGTCGTCCTCGGCGGGGGGCATCTACGCCGGATCGACTCATCCGCCGTTCAGCGAGTCCACCACGCCACGTCCGCTGAGCCCGTACGGCGAGACGAAACTCGCTCAGGAAGAGATGCTGCGGGCAACGCTCGGAGGCTGCACCCCGGTCGTCATCGGCCGGTTCTCAAATCTCGCCGGGCCCGGTCAGAACCTGACGAAGCAGCAGGGTCTCGTCAGCCAGCTCTGCCGAGCCGCCGTCACGAGGCAATCGCTGAATGTTTTCGTGCCGATGGAGACTCTCCGCGACTACCTGTACGTCGACGATGCCGCCGCGATGGTGCGCACACTGGTCGAGAACGCGGTGCGCAACCAGCCGTCGACACCGGTGCTACGCAATATCGCATCGCAACGACCCGTGTCCGTGTGCACCGTTATGCGGACGGTGCAACAGGTCGCCCACCGCACCGTGCGCATCGCACTCGGCTCCAGCCCCTCCTCCCGCTATCACGTGCGGGATCTGCGGGTACGCACCGACTTCCCGCACGAGTTCCGGGGCGTGCCGATCACGCCATTCCCCGTCACGGTCAAGCGCGTGTACGACGACCTCCTACGGCAACAGGCCGTGTCCCACTAGTTCAAGGCGAGCGTGCGATCGGCCAGCAGACCCATGACCGGAGCCAGCAGCCGGGAGTATTCGTACGTCACGTGCACCCTGTCGAGGTACACCAGGGCATTGCCCACGATCACCGGGCAACGTTCGGCAGTGCAGAACAACGGGGTGACGTCGGCGTACTGTCCCCCACCGGCCTTCGTGGCAATTGCCTCGGCCGCGATGCCCTCTTCGTTCACGGCAATCGACCGTCGCGGTGAGCAGGCCGTCGCGTCATCAAGGTGGCCGGAGAGGCAAGTCGGCACCGCTGACTGCGGATCCGGAATCGGTCCGAGGACCAGCACCCTCGCGCCGGTGCCGCGTAGTTGCTGCATCAGCCGGGTCAGGCCGGCGATCCACGCCGCGTCGTAGGACGTGAAACCTTGGTTGAGGTAGGCGCGCGAGATGCCCAGCACGATCAGCCGCGGGTGCTCGGCCTGTAATCGGGTGATGACGTGCGCCCGCCACTGCTCACACTCCGTGTACTCCCGACGCAGGTGCGGGGTAGTCAGCGGCAGATCGAGCAGTGCGCAGCCGACCTTGTCCATGCTCTCCAGCCGCCAGTGCCGCCGCGCGGCGGCCCACTCGAACGCCGGGTTCCACATCGCGGCATTCGAATCGCCGACCAACGCCACCGTCGTGTTCGATGCGATGTCGCCAGAGGCGCACGCGGGCAGATCGACCTGGAAGAAATCGCGCATGCAGCCGTGGACATACATCCGTGGTTCTTCGGCGGCCGCATCGGCAAGGGGCGGTTCGAGATTCGAGGGTACGGCGTTCAGGTTGGCGGACGCCGCGACCGCCGCCTGCACCTGCTCGAACGCATAGTTAACTGCCGCGTTGTAGCTGTCGAAGTTCTGGACCGCGGGACGGGATGGCTCACTGACCGTCAGTACTGGAGCGGCGGGGCCGCGGCCCACCGGGATTGGCACCAACATCAGCAGCACCATGCCCACACCCACGGCTAGCGCGGTGGCGGCACCCCCGACCGCGAGACTGCGACCTGGCGACCGGTTCACCCCGGCGGAGAACCGGAAGGGATTCTCGATGTAGTGCAGCGTCAGCACGGCCAAGCCGCCGGAGACGACGACCGTCACCAGCCTGCCCGTCAGTCCCAGTGGATGACCGAGCAACGGCGCCGCAAGCAGCAGCACAGGCCAGTGCCACAGATACCACGAGTACGACACGCGGCCGATCGCTCGCATCGGCCCCAACGACAGCGCCCGCCCGGCGCCCTTGACGGGCGTGGCACACCCCGCCCCGATGACCAGCGCGGTGCCGAGCACCGGAACCAGCGTGGCGAGACCCGGATACTGTGTGGTCGAGTTCAAGAAAACACAGGTCAGCAGCACTGCGGCCAACCCGACCCAACCCGCGGTCGCGGTGAGTCGTGGCGACAGTCGGCTCCAGTGCCCGGCGGTGAGCGCCACCAACCCGCCGGCGGCCAACTCCCAGGCTCGGGTGGGCATCAAAAAAAATCCGGCGGGAGGCCACATGCCGGTAATCACCAGCGCTGCCGCAAACGACGCCGCGCCGATCAGCACAAGAGTGAACAGGTATGGGGTCTTCGACGACGTACCAGCCGCGCCGGTGCGCCCGCGCGCCCGGCGGATCACCCACGCGACGCCGAGCATGATGGCCGGCCAAACGAAATAGACCTGCTCCTCTACGCCCAGCGACCAATAGTGCAGGAACGGCGACGCATTGGCGCTATCGGAGAAGTAGTCGGTGGCCTCGAGAAAGAACCAGCAATTCCCGACATACAGCGCGCTGGTGATCCCGTCCAGGAGGACAGGCCGGATTGCCAATGGGGGCAACAGCAGGAACGCCGCGATCGCGGTAACCACGCCCACTGTGGCCGACGCGGGGAGCAATCGGCGTGCCCGCGCCCCGTAGAACCGGCGCAGCCGGATCGAACCGGCGGTGCCCACCTCCCGCCAGAGCAACCCCGTAATCAAGAAGCCTGAAATGACAAAAAACACGTCGACGCCGACGAATCCGCCCCGCACGCCGGGGACACCAGCATGAAACAGGACGACTCCCAATACCGCGACGGCACGCAGGCCCTCGATGTCCGGGCGGAACCTCGCGTGCGGCGGACGCACACTCGCGTCGGAGGTACTTTTGGGCAGCGTTGATGCAGCGTTTTGGAATTGAATTAAATTCGCGGCTTGCTGCGATGCATTTGTAGCCGGCGGGTCCGACAAGGAGTAATCCCTTCCTGCTCCCCCGTCGACCGTGTACTAACCAACGAAATTCCGGGGCCGCCAAACCACGACAAACCACAGAACACCAACACCTTACTCGACGCCAAACGATGGGTGTCGTATTCACGAACACAGACCCGAAGGCATTCGCCGGAGGCAACGGCAGATGTCAGCCGACCTTGCATGATGCCCCGCCACCGGCACCCGGCCAGCGCCGACGCACGGCATCTGAAAGGCTTGGCTTCTGATGAAATTTGTCCTGGCAAGCTACGGAACGCGCGGCGATATCGAGCCTTCCGCCGCCGTCGGCCGCGAATTGCAGCGCAGAGGGCACGACGTGGCCCTGGCGGTCCCGCCGGGACTGGTGGACTTCACCGAGGTGGCGGGGCTGCGGGCAGTGTCATACGGGCCGCCGATCGAGGATTTCCTGGACGAGGACTTCCTGCGCAATATGTGGACGGATTTCTTCCGCAGCGCCTGGACGATCCGTGGCCCGATCAACACGGTGCGCAAAGTCTGGGAGCCGATCATTGTGCACTGGGCCCAGGTGAGTACGACGCTGATGTCGCTGGCCGACGGGGCCGACCTGCTGTCCACCGGCATCAATTTCGAGCAGGCCGCCGCCAATGTGGCCGAGCATTACGAGATTCCGTTGGTCACCATGCATCACTTCCCGATGCGGGCCAACGGCCAACTGGTCCCGACCATGCCGGCGCCGCTGGTCCGCTCCTCGATGACCGCGATCGAATGGCTGTTTTGGCGCGCAACGAAGAAGGTCGAGGACGAGCAGCGCCGCGCACTGGGCCTGCCGAACGCGACGGCTCGCTCACAGCGACGAATCGCCGACCGGGGAGCCCTGGAAATCCAGGGCTACGACGAGGTGTGCTATCCCGGCCTCGCCGCCGAGTGGGCGAAATGGGACGGCCGCAGACCCTTTGTCGGTGCACTGACAATGGAATTGGCCACGGACGCCGACGAAGCGGTCACGTCGTGGATCGCCGCGGGAACGCCCCCTATCTGCTTCAGCTCGGGCAGCATCCCGGTCGAATCTCCGACCGAACTGGTGGAGATGATCGGCACGACTTGCGCGGAGTTGGGTGAGCGAGCATTGGTGTGCTTCGGCGGCACCGACTTCACCGACGTGCCGCATCCCGACCACGTCAAGCTGGTGGGCCCGGTCAACTACGCCACGATTTTCCCGTCCTGCCGCGCAGTGGTTCACCACGGCGGGTCGGGAACCACGGCCGCGAGCATGCGTGCGGGGATTCCCACGCTGATCCTGTGGAGCTCAGCCGATCAGCCGTACTGGGGAGCCCAGGTGAAACGGCTGAAGGTCGGCGCTGCCCGGCGCTTTTCGTCGGCAACGCAGGAAACACTGATCGCGGATCTGCGCGAGATTCTGGCCCCGCGATATGCCACCCGCGCCCGCGAACTCGCGAGCCGAATGACCAAACCCGCCGAAAGCATCGGCCGCGCCGCCGATCTCCTAGAGGATGCGGCCCGCAGAAATGCATCCGTTTGAGCGGGTCACCGCACCGGCTTGAGCAGCAGGCCCTGCCCAGTGGGCAGCGCACAGATCGCCACACCGAATTCGGCCGCCAAGGCATCCATCGCGGCACGCTGCTCGTCGCGCCCCCGATTCGCGTAGTCGTCGAGGAGCACTACGGCACCCGGCGTGAGCCGTGGCCAAAAATGACGCAGCGCCGCGACTTCGGGTGGCGCACAGTTCATGTCGATGTGTAGGTAAGCCACCGTCTGCGCCTCGACTTCGTCGAGGGTTTCCGGAACCGCACCGACGATGATGCGCTGATTTTTCCACTGGGCGAAATTGGCGCGGACGCCGTCGACTCCGCTGACGTACATCCCATTGCGCAGCTTCAACTGGCTTCGCTCATACTCGCCGGATTCGCGTTCCGCCTCCGTGACGAAGCGCGAATCGATTCCGGCGAAGGTGTCGAGCAGATAGAAGGTTTTGCCCAGGCTGTCCCAGTCCAGGTACTCCATGATGGCGCTGCTCAAGAACCCGTAGCTGACGCCACACTCGACGAAATCGCCGTCCAGCCGGCTCGCGGTCTTCGCCGCCCACAGCCCGACGTGCACCCGCCACTGCCACTGATACCAGTCCTGGTCAGGCAGGGCACGCGCGCCACGTTTGTAGGCGCGTTGGAACGCTGGATCGTCCAGGAACGCGTCGTTGTGGAAGCTGATCAGGCCGTCGCTTGCGTACACGTCGGGCAGCACCTTGCGCGCGAGCCAATACTCACCGCGCACCCACCACATCAGGAGGCGAGTCTTAACGTCTAGACCGTTTGCCACGGCGGCAACCATAACATTGGCGCCCACCGCGTCTCCGTCGAATGGGATGGGTTCACCGCCAACTTAGTTGACCAATTGCGTTGCACAGGATCACGCAAACACGTTCTTAGGCATGGGTTTACGGCGAGCGGCGATTGCCGTCCGTGCATTGCGAAACCGGATTATGACCTAAGGCCGTGTGGTGGTCATGGCTTGCGCCACAGCACACCGGTGCCGTCGATTTCCTCGATTTCGGCGGTTATTCCGTGCTTATCGCGGTAGTCGGCCACCGCTTGCTCACACGCTTTCAGTGCGTGGTAGTCGTCGATGATGCAGTAACCGCCCGACGACAGGCGTGGGTAGAGCGCATCGAGTGCCTGAATGGTCGATTCATAGAGATCGCCGTCGAGCCGCAGCACCGCAATCTGCTCGATCGGGGCATCGGCCAGCGTGTCCTTGAACCAGCCGGGGACAAAATCGACCTGCTCGTCCAGCAACCCGTAGCGCTCGAAATTCGCCTTGACCTGCTCCTGCGAGACTCCCAGGATGCTCGCATGCCGATGCAGCTTAATCCCTTTGTCGGCTTGGTAATTCGCCGTATCCGGCGGAGGTACGCCTTCGAACGAATCACACAGCCACACCTTGCGCGTGCGATCTCCGTACGCCGAGAGAACCGCGCGCATCAAAATCGAAGCGCCGCCACGCCATACGCCGCACTCGACCAGATCGCCGGGAACGCCATCGGTGAGCACCGTCTCGACACACTTCTGCAAGCTGGTGAGTCGCTGCATGCCGATCATCGTCAACGCGTCCGCCGGCCAATCCAGGCCCCGGTCCCGCGCATAGGCGTTGAACGGATATTTGCGCACCAGCATGAAGTTGCGCGCGTTGAAAATCGGCCGCCCCAGCCGGTACCACCCGACCGGCACCAACTCGTCCTGACCATATCGGGTGAGGTCACGACGGAGCAGGTCAAGGTACGCAGACCGCGCGTCGGTATCAGTCACGGTCAAAACGGCCCTCTCCTCGCATACGACTACTCCCAATCACGGAGCCTAGACGCCCTTCGACGTCACCAACGCGTTCCACGGTCTTGTGTCAACTCCCCCGCTCGACCGGTCCCGACCCCCGACAAGGGCTCAAGACCATACCAACCCACAGCATGTTAACTGAGTACCCGGCAGCTAACCTCGGAATCGAGGTGCTGGAGTGCGACTTCGGCCGATTACCCGAACCCGCCCGGCCTCGTACGAGCGGTGTCGGCGCTCCCGCCGATCACGCAAAACGTCCCGAATGGGCGAAGCTTTCCAGCAAATCTGCAGCGCGGGTGACACTGTCCTCGGCCGACGTCATCTGGGTTGCCAGTGCCCGCGCTTTGACAGCGCATTCCGGAGTGAGGATCTCTCGCAGATCCTGGATCAGCGTTTCTTTGGTGGTGACCGAAAACTTCCGGGCAGCACCAACTTTCAGGCGTTTGAGATGGCCACCCCAGAACGGCTGATCGCCTGCGGTCCAGAGGATCAGCGTGGGGATCCCGGCGCGCAGGCCGGCGGCCGTGGTGCCCGAGCCGCCGTGATGCACCACCGCACGGCAACTAGGGAAGACTTTCGCGTAATTCACCGCACCGACCACCTTGACGTGATCGAAATGCGGCACCTCGCTGAAGTCGGCCCAACCGGCGCAGATCAAGGCCCGCTCGCCCAATTGCTCGCAGGCCGCGGCGATCATCTCGACCGTGTCGGTCGGGGTTTCGCTGACCGGCATGCTGCCAAAGCCGAAAACGATTGGCGGTGTGCCCGCGTTCGCCCACTCCAAGACATCGTCGTCGATATCCGTGGTGAGTCCCATCGTCAGCGCGCCGACAAACGGGCGTCGCTCGCCCCATTTCGCCCATTCGGAGGCCAGCCCGGGGAAGCACACCTCGTCGTAGGCCTGAAGTTCCAGGGACCCGCGTTGGGCGATCCGCTTCGGAGAGGCGCAGGTGGTTTTCGGCAGGCCGAGCTTGCGCCGCTGGGCGTCCTCTGCCTTCTTGTTCATCCGCCAGACCATCCAGTCGTACGCGGCCATACCGGTGCGTACCAGCGGCGCCGGCAGGTTTGGGATGAGCTGCCCGTTGGGCCGCATCGGGATGTAATGCAGCACCGCCAAAGGGATGTCGTAGTACTCCGCGACGTTGGTCGCGAGGTCCTGGTACAGCTGGCCGGTGAAGAGCACGTCGGCTCCCGCGGTCAGCGCCGTCAGGGTCTCGCTCATATCCGTCCAGGACCGCAGCACGGGCTCCCAGGCTTCACGCACCAATTCGATCGGACCCTTGATGGTCCAGAACGTGCGGCGGAACCTCGACCAGAAGTTGCGCAGGAACTCGTCGTCCCAGAACGCCTGCATATCGGGTCCGTAGGCGACTGCGTCAAGGCCGGCCGTCTCAGCCAGGCCAAGGAGATTGGGCGGGATGGCCATGCGAACTTCGTGGCCTCGGCGCAGCAGTTCGCGCCCAGCAGCCAGCGAGGGCTCGACATCCCCCCGGGTTCCATAACATGCCAGAGCAAATTTCATCGCGAGGCTAGACCTATCACTTCCCGTCGACCTAGGCAAGCCCAGGCGAGCGCGTTTACTCCTGGTTCACACGGCTTTTGGCTGTCCCGATCAGCCGCAAATTCGCCGTCGTCGCGAACGCGTCAGCGTTCGTCGGTAATGTGCTCGAGCCAACCATCAGACAACGTGATTGGAAGGCTAATGGTTGTCGGCAAACTTGATATTCAAAGACGTTACGCGGCGGACGTAAGCGCAGAAAAGAATCTCTGGCGAATGAAGCATGACGCAGGCGTTCGGTCCCGCGCAATTCGCGGCTCCATTCGGGATTAGGCAAGGCGCTTGGTGCGGGCAAAGTTTTCCACCAGATCGGCGGCGGCGCTGACGCTGTCGGCGGGTTTGGTCATCCGGGTGGCAAGCTCGCGGGCCCTCGTCGCGTATTCCGGGTCAAGGATCCGGCGCAGATCCGCCACCAGCGATTCGCGGTTGGTGCTCGAGAAACGCCGGGTGGTCCCCACTTTCAGCTTTTTGAGCTGAGACCCCCAGATCGTTTGGTTGGGGTCCATCGACAGAATCAAGGTGGGAACGCCCGCCCGCATGCTTGCCGCAGTGGTGCCCGAGCCGCCGTGGTGCACGACGGCGCGGCAGGCGGGAAAGACCTTCGCGTAGTTCACCGCACCCACCACCTTGACGTGGTCGGGAAGCGCGACGCCGCTGAAGTCACTCCAGCCGGCGCACACCAGTGCCCGCTCACCCAACTCCGCGCATGCCGAACTGATCATCTCGATCGTGTCGGCCGGAGATTCCACCGCCATGCTCCCGAAACCGAAGCAGATGGGCGGTGTGCCCGCAGCGATCCAGGACACCACCTCGTCGTCGACCTCGGTCGTCAGCTCCATCGTCAACGTGCCGACGAACGGGCGATGGCCGTCCCACTTCGCCCATTCGTCGGCCAGCCCGGGAAAGCACGCCTCGTCGTAACCCTGGATTTCCAGGGATTGGCGTTTGGCGATGCGGCCCGGCGAAGGGCCGGTCGCCTTCGGCAGGCCGAGTTCACGGCGCTGCGTGTCCTCGACCTTCTTGTTCAGCCGCCAGCAGAACCAGTCGAACGCCTTCATCGAGCAGCGGGCCAGCGGCGGCGGCAGGAACGATACGACCTGGCCGTTGGGCCGCATCGGGACGTGATGCAACGTGGCCAACGGAAGGTCGTAATACTCCGCGACATTGGCGGCCGCTTCCTGGTAGCTCAAACCGGCGAACAGCAGGTCGGCCCCTTCGGCCAGCGACACCAGCGTCGTGTTCATCTGGACCCAGCACTCGTCGCTGAACTCCCACATCTCGTGCCACAGTCGTCTCAGCTGCCGGACCCGCCAGAACCTGCTGAAGAAGGACGTCCACAGGTTGCGGTAGACGTCCAGCCAGGTTCGCGTGTCCAGCCCGTAGGCGACCGCGGGAAGACCGGCCGCCTCGACGAATTCCATCAGGTCAGGCGCGACGGCCATTTGCACATCGTGGCCTCTGCGCTGCAGTTCGCGTGCGACAACGAGAGAGGGCTCGACATCGCCTCGAGTTCCGTAATTTGCCAGCACGAATTTCATTGCCAACTCAGGCCTTTAGGTCTGTTTGGCGTTATGGCTTGCGCCAGAGCACGCCGGTGCCGTCGATTTCTTCGATCTTGGCGGATATTCCATGCTTCTCGCGGTAGTCGGCCACCGCCTGCTCGCACGCTTTCAGCGCGTGGTAGTCGTCGATGATGCAATAGCCGCCGGACGACAAGCGCGGGTAAAGGGCGTCGAGGGCCTGAATCGTGGATTCATACAGGTCGCCGTCGAGCCGCAAGACCGAAATCTGCTCGACCGGAGCGTCGGCCAACGTGTCCTTGAACCAGCCGGGGATGAAACGGACCTGGTCATCGAGCAACCCATAGCGCTCGAAATTCGCCCTGACTTCCGCCTCTGGAACGCCCAGGATCTTCGCGTGGCGGTGCAGCTTAATCCCTTTATCGGCCTTGTAATTCACGGTGTCCGGGGGCGGTACACCGGCGAACGAATCAGCCAGCCACACCGTGCGCGTCCGATCGCCGTAAGCCGAAAGCACCGCGCGCATCAAGATTGAAGCGCCACCACGCCATACGCCGCACTCGACCAGGTCGCCGGGGACCCCGTCGGCCAGCACCGTCTCGACGCAATGCTGCAGACTGGTCAGCCGCTGCATTCCGATCATGGTCAAGGCGTCCGTCGGCCAATCCAGGCCCAAGTCCCGCGCATGCTTGTCGAACGGATATCTACGCACCAGCATGAAATTGCGGCTATTGAATACCGGCCGGCCCAAGCGATACCACCCCACCGGCACCAGCTGATCCTGACCGTACCGGGTGAGTTCACGACGGAGCAGGTCGAGATACGCCGATCGCGAATCGCATTCAGTCGCGGTCAAATCTGCCCCCAATGTCCCATCCTCTAACTCCGATGTGTCAACCGGTTGTTCAGCCTAGTTGCCGACCGGAGTCGGCAACGCGTTTCGCGGATTTCCCTCAAGCCGCCGGGGCGAAACCAGCCATCACCGAGGTGGTCGCAACGTCGGCGTCCACGCCCCAGCTGCGGGCCCCGTAGCGTGTGGGAGTCTACCGTCGATCGCCGGTCGACCTAGCGCGTCCGCTCGAGCTTGCCCAGACCGGTGATCTCGAGACTGACCGACTTCCGCGACCCGGCCGCGCCGAGCAGGAAAATCATGTCGCTTATCGGAGCACCCAACCAAAAGCGCCAGAACGGCTTTCGTAAGAACTTCACGGCGTAGCTGCCCTCGCCTATCAGCCAATACACCGGAATCGCGACCATGCGGTAGAAGATGCGTTTCCAACGGGAAGTGACCATCTCGAGATTCATCTCCATCATCTCGAGGCCCCAGGCCCGGTATTGCCATTCCAGCCCGTAGCGAGATTGAAACTCGAAGAACGCCCGCATTTCACCGTTGGTGACCAGGTACTCGTCGAACACCAGGATCGATCCCGGAACGAAGTGTTCCTTGCACGTCTCCAGCGCGTGCAGGCAACTCTCGTAGGTGTCCAGGTCCATGTGAAACAGCCTGATCGGCGCATCTGGCCGGTCGGCCAGGAACGGCGCGAGCGTGTCGTAGGTGCTGCCCTTGATGAACTGGACTTTACGACCGAGGGCGTCGGGCAGCCCGTCGTGGAAACTGACGCCGGTATCTTGCATGAACCGCTGCGCGAACGGGTCCGACAAGGAGAACGTTCCGCGCTTGACGACATGGTCCTCGAGTTTCCAGTCCTCGACCAAACCCTCGAAGCTGTCGAAGCCGTAAACCATTCGGTCGCTGGCATCGGATATCAGCCTCGTCGACCAACCGATCCAGACGCCGAGGTCCAGGATCAATTCGTCGGAATCGCCCAGGGACGGCCCGGCCAGGCTCGATGCTTCCGACAGCAATGTGTGATTTCGAATTCGGCGCCGTCGCAAATCTGACATGGTCTGGCGAATGAAATCACGGTAGGCGTCGTCATAAATCCTGGTGTCCCGGGCATACAAATTGGGAATGTAGCGATCTCGTCCCGGATGAACAATGCGTGCGCCTACCAGCAACACCAGGACGGCGCCGATCGGGATGAGGAGAGCCGGCACGAAGAAGCACGCCGTAGCTACGACAAGCGCAGTGCCAATGAGCACCGCTTGCCACAGACGATGAACAGCCGCCCGCTCCACGTCTCGCCTGCCTACCACAACGCCCACCGGTTCACCTCCCTGTTCTGGCTAGACTAAGGCGAATCGCTCCAAGTTATTGAATGAACCACACGATTGCTCGTAAGTCACCAGGAGCCGTGCAGCGAACCCGACATCGGCCTGAGCTTTGACCCGCGGCGGCGTCGGCGGCAACGACCAAGTGCGGTGCGCGCTCCCGGCGTTACCCACCACGCCGTATGACGTACGGGTTCCGCTAATTCCGCCCGGCATGTTCCGCTACCGAGCGGTTGGATTCGAGGGTGTGATCGGTTGCCGCAGAACGGGATTCGCGCTGCTGGCCGATCCATTCCAGGAGCTTTTGCAAACCGTCGTCGAGCGTCCATTTCGGGCGCCAATCCAGCGCTTCTTTCGCCGGCCCGACGTCGCAGCTCGCGGCACGAACATCGCCATCGCGGAATTTCGCTACGACGACCGGTTCGGGGGCCCCGCAAACTGCGCTGATCGTTTGTGCCAGCTCATGAATCGTCGTCGGGGTGCCTGATCCGATGTCCAGGCAGCGTTGCTCGGCCGTGGGTTGCTGCACCGCCGCGAACAGCGCGTCGACAACGTCGTCGATATACACGAAATCGCGCACGATTCGACCGTCTTCGTAGACCTCCAGCGAATGACGCTCGCGAGCCAATCGCGCGAAGAGAGCGACTATTCCGGTGTACGAATTGGTCAACGACTGGCCCGGCCCATAAACGTTCTGCAGGCGCAGCACACTGACATTTGTGTCGTGAGCGGCGGCCCAGGCCGCCAACGTGTGCTCCTGGGCGAGTTTGGTCGCGGCGTAGACATTGGTGGGTCGAGGCTCGGTTCGGTCGGCGCAGCTGGGCAGCGGCACCGCGGCTGCACCCGTCGGGCTTTGCGGATCCCAGATGCCCGCCACCAGTTGCGCGTGGCTGCGCGGCCGCGGATAGAAGACGTGCCCGCCGGTCTCCCAAGCGCCCTCGCCGTAGACGGCCCTAGATGACGCCAGCACAAGCTGATCGGGCACGAATCCCGCGCGGCTCAAGCCGTCAAGGAGCTGGGTGGTGCCCACCACGTTGACCGAACCGTGCCGCGTCGCCTCGGAGAGCGACTGCGCTGTTCCCGTCTCGGCGGCCAGATGGACGACCTGGGAAGGACGGAACAACCGGAGCACGGCATCCCAGTCGGGCGCGTGGGTGACGTCGCCGGTGAATAACCGCACCGACGCCGGCAAGTCGATCGCCTGACCTGGGGCGTGCACCTGTGGGTGCAGAACGTCCATCACCGCGACGTCGTAACCGGCCTTGACGAGGCGGCGCGACAGCGCAGACCCGATAAATCCAGCTCCACCAGTGATAAGCACGGATTGTGACAAGAGCCAAGGTCTCCCGTTCGTCAATAGGTCTGGTCGATCATATCGAGGAGCGCCCTCGCGCTAGTGGCATTTCCGATATAGGTCCGCAGCTACCACGCGGCCGACAGCGGATGTCGTGCCGGCTCGACGGGATTCGACTGGTCGTTCCGGATTGTGAGCAGCGTCGTTATGGCTGCAGGACAAGCTTTTTCGGCAGCTTGGCAAACCGCTAGGCCCAGGTCCCCCGGCGCCTGTGTGCCATCGCGACGAGCTCCATCATCGGCATCGCGATCGATGGCCGCAGGAACCGGTAGAGGGCTTTCTTGGAGAGAGTGCGGAAATCCTCGAAGGCCGTGCACAACTCATCGCTCGCGCGATACGACTCGAAAATGCTATCGAGTGCGACGGTGTCCAACGGCTCGTCGTGCGCGGCGTCGCACAGCGTGTTGTGGACCGTGGAAATCCAATCCGCGCGGCCGGGGCCTTTCACGCATCCGGAATGTCGCTGGCGCCGCAGATCAGGAGTGAGGAACTCCTCAATTGCGTCCTCTTGCCGCGTGTTCAGATCGATGTCGAGCGTGGTGGCTATCCGCTTTACCTCCCGGCGCCAGTTGTCGAGGAAGTCGGCGTAGTCAACGAACACGCGCGGCAAGCCGCGCGTGTAACGCTCTGCCAGCAGGCTGTATTTCAACCACAGGGCACCCGAGAGCTCACGCGAGACTTGCCAGGTCGCGGCCACGGACGAGATGACCTCCATCGGGTGGCGGACCGCGACGACGGCCGCTACGTCAAAACCGGCGCGTCGCGCGGCTTCGAACCACAGCGGGGACAACGTGGTTATCCGGGGTTCCTTGATCACCAGCACTGGTACGGCGGGCAGCTTGGTCAAATAGGACTCGATCCGGCCGATGCAGGCGGCTCTCTCCCTGGCGTCGAGCGCCTCGGCGTCCATCGAGCACAGTGACGGATCGAACCACGCGGACTGGTGGCGATACAAAATGGTCTCGTTGATGGCGATGGCCTTGCGCGGTTCCCAGTAGCCGCGCGGATTGCCCGCGTCGGCGCCCAACATCCCGGCCGGCAGCACACCACCGGAGAGGGAAAGGACGCGGGTAATCGCCGACGTTCCCGACCGTTGCGGCCCCAGTACGAAAAGGACGACCCTGCGATGTGCGCGGTTGGGCTGGGGCGTGCCCTCGGCCTGGCCGTCCGTCGCCGTCACGAACACGACTCCAAACTGGATGCGGAGGCTGCCGTATGTCGGTCGATCTGGCCCGCGGGACAGACGTGCGGCGCCCCCACCCCGTGTATCGAGCCGCAACATCGACTTTCAATCACTACCGCCACTAATTTACGCAACTGCGGGGAAATCGGCATTCGGGCGGCGATTGCGTAGTGGTGTGTACGCACGGGAAAGCCTTTCGCTCAGCCCCCTACCTCGTGGTCGTTGGTTGGTAACCGGGCGTTCACCATCGAGTGTTGGCTGATTCTACCGCCGGACCCGGAATTTCGCCGGGGAACGCGGCTCAGCCGACGGCGGCGTCGGGCTCGCTGAACGGCGCCCCGAACTCGGTGACCGGCCGGAAACCGCGCTTGCGGGCCTTGCCGACCCCCACTCGGAGCAAATTGCCCAGCGTAGCCACGCCGGAGTGATCGAGCACCAGGAAGGGCGACAGCAGCCGGTTGTGCACGAACGCGAATGCCAGCCCAGACGCGGGGTCGGCCCAGCCGAACGATCCGCCCATTCCGACATGTCCGAAGCCCGGCATCACATTGCCGAACGGCACGGTGTGATAGCCGAGGTGGAATGACAAGGGCACCATGATGTTTCGGTCGCGCTTCAGGCTGCGGCGCCCGGTCAGCCCGGCGACGATCTCCGGCGACAAGAAGCGCGTGCCGTCGATCTCACCGTCGTTGGCGATGGCGCCGTACATCCGCGCCAACCCGCGGGCCGTCGCTACCCCGTTGGCAGCCGGCATCTCGGCGTCCAGCAATGGAATATCGCCCTGCACGGCAGCCATGACGCCACGGAAGTACAACGAGCGGAATCCACCCGACAGCTCCGTGGCAACTTTGCGCGCCGCGAAGCCGATGACGGGGTTGCCGATGACGTTCTGCGGCATGATGATCTCCGCAACCTCGGTCGGCGCGCCGGCGGGCGGCCGCCCCAGGTGCATGCCATCAGTGCCCAGCGGCTCGGCCAGTTCCTCGCGGATCAGCGTGCGCATGCCCTTGCCGGTCACGGCCCGGGCCAGGCCGGACATCAGCCAGCCGAAGGTCAGGGCGTGGTAAGCCGGTTTGCCCAGCAACCGTCCGGGCGGCGCCGCGGCCAGCCGCTCTTCCATGACCCGGTGATCCAGCAGGTCGTCCTGGGTGGCGCCGCGCAATCCCGACAGGCCGCCGCGGTGTCTCATCACCTCGCGGACGGTGAGCGTGGACTTGCCGTTGGCCGCGAACTCACGCCAGTACTCGGAGACGGGCGCTTCGTAATCGATCAGCCCCCGATCGGCGAGCCGGTGGATGACCGTCGCGGCCATCCCCTTGGTGGCCGAGAAAACCATCGGAGCCCGGTCGGCCGTCCAGGGCACCTTGCCCGCCCGGTCCGACCAGCCCGTCCACACATCGACAACTGGTTGGCCATCGAGGTAGACCGCCAGCGCTCCACCGCCGAAGCGGCGACCGGGGAACAGGCTCGAAAAGCCGCGTACAACGCAGGAGAAGTTTGGGTCCACCGCACCGAACACACGATGACCTGCGTCAGGGACATCGCGGGAGGGGTTCGTGCGGCGATCGACCCCGTTGTCTACCGTCACGATTTTTGAATTTACTTCGGATCGGCCAGACGGTGGCACAAACACGGATTAATTTACCTTTCCGTTAGCGCGACGCCGCGTCTAGTATTTGCTGGGCCGCCATCGCGGGGGTCAGCTCGCCGGCTTTGACTTGCCGCTCCAGATCGGCGCGCATCTTGCGCACCGCCGGGTTGGACAGCACCCGGTCCAGGACCGTGTCGCGGACCATCTGCCAGGTCCAGTCGACTTGCTGATCGCGCCGGCGGGCTTCGAACTCTCCGGCGTCGGTGAGCACCTTGCGGTGACGCTCGACGGTGTCCCACATCTCGACCAGCCCGCTGCCCTCCACCGCGCTCATCGTGAGAACCGGTGGTCGCCATAGGGTTTCGCGCGGATAGATCAGCCTGATCGCCGACGCCAGCTCCCGGGCGGCTTTGCGTGCCTCGGGCAGGTGCTCGCCGTCGGCCTTGTTGACCACGACGATGTCGGCCAGCTCCAGCACGCCCTTTTTGATGCCTTGAAGCTGGTCGCCGGTGCGGGCCAGGGTGAGCAGCAGGAAGGTGTCGACCATGTTGGCCACGGCCACCTCGGACTGGCCCACGCCGACCGTTTCGATCAGGATCACGTCGAATCCGGCCGCCTCCAGGAGGACGACCGTCTCCCGGGTGGCCTTTGCTACGCCACCTAGGGTTCCCGATGTGGGCGATGGCCGGATGTAGGCGTCCGGGTGCGCCGCCAATCGCGACATCCGGGTCTTGTCGCCGAGGATCGAGCCGCCGGTCCGCGTCGAGGAGGGATCGACCGCCAGGACCGCCACCTTGTGGCCGCGGTCGATCAGGTGCATGCCAAGCGCCTCGATGGTGGTGGACTTTCCGACCCCGGGCACGCCGGTGATGCCCACCCGATGGGCGTTTCCGGAGTCGGGCAGCAATTCCAGCAGCAACTGCTGGGCCCGCTCTCGATGGTCGGCACGGGTGGACTCCAGCATCGTGATGGCGCGTGGCAGCGCCGCGCGATCACCGCCGCGAATGGCCTGGGCCAGTTCGGCGACGGTTTCGTTCCCTTTGGCTGTCATCGGGTCGCCTTTCGAACCGCGAGCGTAACGCCAGGCCGAAAAAGTGCGCCGAATTTCGCGGTGACGTTTCCCCCGCAAGCGGGAGGTGCCCCCGGCTCGCGGCGGAAATCGGGCGTCGCCATCTAGCTGTAGGAGGACAGCACGTCGGTGACGCCGGTGGTGAGTCGTGATGCTGGTGGTTGGCCGTCGGCGGCAGAGTGTGGTCGATGGTAGTTGAAGTGGATGTTCCAGACCTTGAGTG
>NZ_JAZGLW010000003.1:300000-596307 GCF_036409155.1 Mycobacterium sp. 050128
ATCACCGGCCCCGCCGTGGCCCCGGTCGCCCCCACCTCGTCCGGCGCGGCGGGAGCGTTGCCCGTGTTAGCCGGGCTGAGCAGCACACCAGGTCTGGCGGGTACCGCAGGAATTCAGCCTCAGCTCAACGTGGATGGGCTGTTGGAGTGGGCTCAAATCGCGTCCGGCTGAGAGCCGGCATGGTGGATCAAGTGACGGTCACCTCCGACGCGAAGTGGTCAGCGGGTACAGGCGTTCACCTACCAGGTGGCACCCGGTAGGTGAACGCCCGATCGATATTGGGTCATGGCGGGGCAGCGCCAGAGGTTGGCTGTACTTGACTTGCGAAGTGCCGCTTAGGTATTCGGCGCTATGCGCCATTACCCCGCGGCAACCCCGAGTGGTGGTTCCACACTGGCCGCTGGAACACATCCGGTCGCTGTTACGGCGGTAAACGCGAGGATCGTCGCAACGACGATCTTTGTGGCTAGACCTGACATGACGACTCCGTTCATTTGAACCCCCTGTCAGAACTGTAGATCGAAAAGAGCTTTTTTTCAATACGCATTGAAATACAAGAAGCTTGCGGGCATAGTTGCTACGCGGACGGGTCGATCACCGCGCAGCAGGGGCGTTCAGGTGAACAAGTACCTTTGGGCGCGTTGGCGCTTGGTCTGCGGCGTGGATCACCTGCTGCTGTCCGAGCGGCCGAGAGAACTCGGCCACGAGATACGTCCATCGTGGCGAAGGTGAACGAGGAAGGTAGTCACTTGACGTCTAAGGTTCCGCCGGTCAAGGTCGCGCGAGCCGTCGAGCGGTTCCGCGACCATCTGTCGCTGCTGCGCCGACGTTCGGCTCCGCCTGCGGCGGTGATGATGGAATTGATCTTGAACGCGTGGGTTGCTCAGGCGATCGCGAGCGCGGCGGATCTTGGCGTGGCGGACGCCTTGGCCAATGGCCCGCTGTCCGGCGAGCACCTGGCGGACCGGGTCGGCGCCGAGCCCGACGCATTGCGGCGACTCATGCGCGCGTTGATCGGCATCGGGATTTTCAGCCAGCGCAAGGACGGGCGTTACGTGCTCACCCCGCTCGCGCAAACACTGCGCACCGACGCGCCGGTGTCGATGGCCGGGATGGCGCGGTGGGTCGGATCGCCTCAGCATCGGGAGCATTGGAGCCACCTGACCGACGCGGTCCGGACCGGGAATCCGGTGCTTCCGGAGCTTCGCGGCAAACCGGCCTTCGAGTACCTGGCCGACGAAGCCGAGCTAGGCGCGATTTTCAACTCCGCCATGACCAACGTGTCCGAATTCGCGACCGTGCCCTTGACCGCGGCCTACGACTTCGGTGCGTTCGGCACGATCGTCGATGTCGGAGGCGGACACGGTCGGCTGCTGGCGGCGATCCTGCAGACCGCCCCGAATTCGCGCGGCGTGCTGTTCGATCTTCCGGAGGTCGTGGCGGGCGCCCCGGAGTTGTTTGGCAAGTACGGCGTCGACGGCCGCGTCCGGATCGAAGAGGGCTCCTTCTTCGATTCCGCGCCGGAGGGCGGCGACGCCTATGTGCTCAAGAACGTCATACACGACTGGCCCGAGCAAGACGCGGTCCGCATCCTGAAGAACGTCCGTGCCGCGGCCCCTGCCGGTGCGCGACTGTTGCTCTGCGAGTTCGTCATTCCCGACCACGACCGCGATTTCCACGGCAAGTGGGTGGACATCGAGATGCTGGTTGTCGCCGGCGCGCGCGAACGCACCGCGGACGAGTACGGCCGGCTGTTCGATCAAGCCGGCTTCCGGTTGAACCGGGTCGTCGACACCGTGTCGCCGCTCAGCATCATCGAGGCGACCGCGGTGTAGCTGCGCGCGGCTTCGCCTTCTTTCGCGGCGTCTTGGCAGGCGGTTGCGCGGGCGATTCCAGTCCGAGTTCGTCGGCGGGGGCGGTCAAGAAGCGGTGCACCGCAGGCCCCAACAACCTGACCACGTCGTCGACCCCGAGCGACGACAGCGGCGGCACACGCATGATGTAGCGCAACATCGCGGTGCCGACGAGGTTGGTCGCGGCCAGCGTCGCGCGCAGTCGAGCTTCATCGCCGCCGCCCATGGCACCGGACACCGCGGTCAGCAGATAGTCATGCAGAAAGACGCGAAACGCTTCGTTGGCATCGCTGTTCGACGTTGCCGACTGCACCATCGAGGCCATGCTCGCGGCCGTCTCGGGCCGCTCCCAGATACTGAGGTAGGCCCGCACCACGCGGTAGCCCAAGTCGTCGTCCTTCTCGGCGACCACGGTCGTCAGCAGGTCGGCCGGCAGTACCAACTTCATCGACTCGCGAAACAACTCCGCCTTCGAGCCGAACAGATAGAGGATCATCGACGGGTCGACTCGGGCATCGTCGGCAATCGCTCGCAACGGTGTCTTGTCATAGCCGTTCATGGCGAACTGGCGCTTTGCCGCGCGCAGTACCGTGTCGCGCGATACCGGCTCGCCTTGACGTCTGCCTCGTCGCTTCGTCGTTTCCCCAGGTGAGGGCACGTGCGAACCATATCATTTCAACCGTTATTGAAAAGCTCATTCAGCAGCGGGAGGCCGCGCGTCACCACTCACAGCAGGCCGCTCAGGTTGCTGCCCAGCGTCCATCCGGCCGTCGCTGCCAGGCCGGTCAACGCCAGTACCAGCGCCACCCAGATCAGCACCATGCGGCGGCCATTCTGGCGTGCCACCGCGAATTCGCTCAGCGCGATGCCGGCGAATTCGCCTGAGACGGGCTGATATTCGTAATCGTCTTCGGGTTCGGAGTCGGCCTCGGTGCGGGGCTCGGGTTGCGGCCAGTCGCCGGGTCCGCGGGTCAGCTGACGGGTGGGCTGCCGGACCGGAGCCTGCGGTGGCGGCGCCGGGGGTTGCTGCTCGCTGCGCCGGCCGTGGTGCAGTGCCGCCGAGCGGTGCTGGGCGGAATTGCGCGGTGCCGGCACCCGAAAGTCGGGCAGGTCCAGCTCCTCGGCGATCGCCTCCACGTCGGCGAGCATCTCGATCGCGTCGGCGTAGCGCTGCGCGGGGTCGCGCGCGGTCGCGCACGCCACGAAGTCGTCGAATGGGGTCGGCACGCCCTCGATCACGCTGCCCGGACGCGGTACGTCGTGGTCCAGCCGCTGGTAGGCGACCGCCAGCGGGGAGTCGCCGGTGAACGGCGCAACGCCGGTCAGCAGCTCGTAGGTGAGGATTCCGACGGAGTAGACATCGCTGCGCGGGCCGGCATTACCGTCGCGCACCTGTTCGGGCGACAGGTAGGCCGCGGTGCCCAAGATGACGCTGGTTGAGGTGATTCCGGCGGCCGCGACCGCACGCACCAGCCCGAAATCGGCGATTTTGACGTCGCCGTCGTCGGAGATCAGCACGTTCTCGGGCTTGACGTCGCGATGCACCAGCCCGGCGCGATGCGCGGCGGCCAGCCCGCCCAGCACCGGCCGCAGCACCGCCACCACGGCATGGGGTGGCATCGGACCGCGTTCGGCCAGCAACTCGCGCAGGGTGCCGCCCTCGATCAGCTCCATCACCAGAAACGGGTGACGCGCGTCCAGGCCCTGGTCGTAGACGGCGACCAGCCCCGGGTCCTTCAGCCGGGCCACCGTGCGCGCCTCGAGCTGAAACCGGTGCAGGAACTGGCTGTCCCCGGCATACCGCGAATCCATCACCTTCAGCGCGACCGGACGATCGAGCCGGACATCGAGGCCACGGTAGACCGTCGAGGTGCCGCCGCTGGCGATCTTGCCCTGGACCAGGTAGCGGCCATCCAGCAATGTGCTGTCCAACGGGTCGCCCGTCCCGGGTCTGGTCACCGGGCCATCGTAGGTGCGGGCCGGCGATTGGCGAGGAGAACATCCGCTCAAGGCGCCTCCGCACCCGGCGACCACGGCCTACACTTGCGCCGTGGGCAGTATTCCGGCCGGCGACGATGTTCTGGATCCCGACGAGCCAACCTACGACCTGCCCCGGGTCGCCGAATTGCTCGGCGTGCCGGTGAGCAAGGTGCAGCAGCAGCTGCGAGAAGGTCACCTGCTTGCGGTGCGCCGCGCCGGGGGTGTGGTGATACCGCAGGTCTTCTTCACGAATTCCGGCGAGGTGGTCAAAAGCCTGCCCGGGTTGCTGACGATCCTGCACGACGGCGGCTATCACGAGACCGAGATCGTGCGCTGGCTGTTCACCCCCGATGCGTCGCTGACGGTGACGCGCGACGGCAGCAGGGATGCACTCAGCAACGCTCGTCCCGTCGACGCGTTGCACGCCCATCAGGCCCGCGAGGTGGTGCGCCGGGCCCAGGCGATGGCCTATTAAGGCGTATTAAGGCGTATTAACAGGCGTACTAAGCGGCCAGAGGTTCTTCGGCCTGCTCAGCGGGCGCTTCCGGCGCCCGGTACAGCGCCCGCCAGGCAATCAGCGCGGCCGCCGTGGCCATCCCGAAGTGCGTCCAGGAATACATGCCGTGCGATCCGTCGGGCTTGAAGATCACCATGGCCCAGGTCGAGAGCCCGCCGATGACGGCGATCCACCGTCGCGACTGCGCCAGCGGGGACGCCACCGCCAGCGGCCAGGAGTAGTACCACGGCAGGGCGGCCGGCACGAACAGCACCACGATCAGCATCGACCACGCCATCCCGGTCAGCGCGCCCCGGTCGTCGCGGCGGTACCGCCACCACAGCAGCGGCAGGGACACCGCGATGACCACGATGCCGATGAAGCGGGTGACGCGCAGCGTGGCATAGAAGTCGACCGGGACGAAACCGTTGACGGCCCAATGGATCACATTCGCAGCGGCGGTGGGCACGGTCAGCCAGTTGATGATCTTCACCGAGCCGGCCAGCGCGGTCAGCCAGCCCAGGCCGACTCCGGCCACCGCGGACAGGATGCCGAAGACCGCGACGAAGATCAGCAGGCCCATTGCGGTGGCCGCCGCGAACGCCCGCACCGGCCGGTAGCCGCGTTGGTCGCGCAGGTGCCGCATCCACACCCAGACCAGAAACGGCAATGCCAGCGCGGCAGTGGCTTTGACCGCCACCGCGATCGTGACCAGGGTGATGCCCAGGGCGTGACGGCGTGCGAAGGTCAGCGCGATACCGGCCGTCATCAGACCCACCATCAGCATTTCGTTGTGCACCCCGCCCATCAGATGGATCAGCACCAGCGGGTTGAGCACACAGATCCACAACGCGGTCGCGCCGCTGGTGCCGATGTGGTGCGCCAGCCGGGGAGCGGCCCAGATCAACAGCGCCAGGCCGGGCAGCATGCACAACCGCAGCAGCATGGTGCCGAGGATCACGTGATTTCCGGCCACCACCGTGACGAGCTTGGCAATGAGAATGAACACCGGACCATAAGGCGCGGTGGTGATCGTCCAAATCGGGCTTACGTTGTCCAGCAACACATTCGGATTCGCCACCGGACCAACCGCGTAGGGGTCGAAACCGTCGCGCAGCAGCGCACCCTGGGCCAGATAGGAATAGGTGTCGCGGCTGAACACCGGCACCGAGAGCAGCAGTGGCGCCAACCAGAAGCCGGTGGTGGCGCGCATCATGAATTCGGTGGTTTCGCCGGCTACCACGCGGCGGCCCAGCGCCAGCCACGCGATCAGCATCAGTGTCACGCCCGTCCACAGCAAGATCGACGAGAGCACCAGCCCGTGGCCAAATCGCAGCCAGGACATGTCGATTGACTCCAGCACGGGGTCGTGTGGCTTGGTGCTTCCCGCCCCCAGCGCGCCGGCGGTGATCAGCAGCGAACCCAGGAAGCCCAGCTTCGCGCTGCGGGCCTGCGGCGCCGAAGCGAACTCTTTAAGCTCCGAAAGACGCTGCGCAACAGATCGTTTCACCGTCGGCGTGCCGGTGTCCGGTGTGGTCATCGACTTAGGCGGACCGGTCGGTGGCCATTCTGGCCAGTTCGGAGAGCCCCGCCTTGGCGGCATCGCTGATGGGAGCGGCGGCGAGCTCGGCCAGCGCCCGCCGGGTCAGCGTGGCGATGCGCTGCTCGGCCGCGGCAAGCGCGCCCACCGACTCGATCACGTCGCGCAGCTCGGCCACTTGCGGGTCAGTCAACGGCGCGCCGATCGAACTTCGTAAGAGGTTGGCCGCCACGGGGTTTGACTTGTCAGCCAACTCCATTGCCTCGGCCAGCAGCACGGTGCGCTTGCCGGAGCGCAGATCGTCGCCCGACGGCTTGCCCGTCACCCTCGGATCGCCGAATACGCCCAGCACGTCGTCGCGCAGCTGGAACGCGACGCCGAGGTCGGTCCCGAACCGCTGGAAGACGGCCTGCACGTCCGGTCGGTCGGCGGCGACCGCGGCGCCGAGCTGCAGCGGTCGCGTCACCGTGTAGCAGGCGGTCTTGAACGTGGCGACGTTCATCGGCGACGCGATTGACTCCGAGGCGCTGGCCTCGGCGACGATGTCCAGGTATTGCCCGCCGAGCACCTCGGTGCGGATATCGGCCCAGACCCGTCGGACCCGGCGCTGGGTATCCGCAGGCAGCTCGGTCCCGAACACGATGTCGTCGGCCCAGGCCAGGGCGACGTCGCCGAGCAGGATGGCCGCCGAGATGCCGAACCGTTCTGCCGAGCCGCGCCACTGCCGGGCGCGGTGCGCCGCGGCGAAATGGACGTGCACCGTCGGACGGCCGCGGCGGGTGGAGGAGTCGTCGATGACGTCGTCATGCACCAGCGCGCAGGCCTGCAGCAGCTCCAGGGCGGAAAACAGCAGCAGCACGTGCGCGTCGGGTTCGGTGTCGGCCACCGCACGCCATCCCCAATACGCGAAGGCGGGCCGCAGCCGTTTGCCCCCGTTGAGCACGAAGTCTTCGAGAGCGGAGAGCAGCGCGGCGTAGTCGCCGCCGATATGGGCGGTCTCCGCACGCCGCTCGTGCAGGTACCGGCGAAGCTGCTCGCCGATCGCGCCGGTCAACTCGACGGTTGCCGCTTCTGCTGGGGTCTTCAGGCTCAGCGCGGCGCCCCTTTCTCGCTCGGCATGCCCCGGTGTTCTCTAGCCCGACCAGTGTATTCGGCGCCATAGTGATGCGCGTCTCCCCGTGACCGCCGGTCCCCGCCAAGCCGGGCGGTAACCCGACGCCCCTATGCTGGCGAGGTGCGATTCGTCCGATGGATCCGATGGAAAGGAGCCGCGTGACTCTCAACACCGTCGCGCTCGAGCTGGTGCCGCCTAACGTGGACGAGGGTCGGGAGCGGGCGCTGGACGAGGCGCGCAAGGTGCTGCAGTACTCCGCGGAGTCCGGCCTGGCCGGCCGCATCCGTCATGTGATGATTCCCGGCATCATCGCCGAGGACGACGACCGTCCCATCGCGATGAAGCCAAAGTTCGACGTCCTGGACTTCTGGTCGGTGATCAAGCCCGAACTGCCGGGGATCAGCGGCCTCTGCACGCAGGTGACCGCGTTCTCGGACGAATCGACGCTGCGCGGGCGGCTCACCTCGCTCACCGACTCCGGCATGGAAGGCGTCGTGTTCGTCGGCGTCCCGCGCACGATGAACGACGGCGAGGGCTCCGGCGTCGCGCCGACCGACGCCCTGTCGATCTATCGCGACCTGGTGCCCAATCGCGGTGTGATCCTGATCCCGACCCGCGACGGTGAACACGGCCGGTTCAACTTCAAATGCGACCGGGGCGCCACCTACGGCATGACCCAGTTGCTGTATTCCGATGCGATCGTGGGCTTTTTGACTGAGTTCGCCAAGACCACCGATCACCGGCCCGAGATCCTGCTGTCGTTCGGCTTCGTGCCGAAGATGGAGAACAAGACCGGCCTGATCAACTGGCTGATTCAGGATCCGGGCAATGCCGCGGTGGCCGCCGAGCAGGAGTTCGTCAAGGAGCTGGCCGGCCGCGAACCGCCCCAGAAGCGCCAGATGATGCTCGACCTCTACAAACGCGTGGTGGACGGCGTCGCCGAGCTCGGCTTTCCGCTGAGCGTCCACCTGGAGGCGACGTACGGGTTGTCCGGCCCGGCGTTTGCGACCTTCGCCGAGATGATCGACTACTGGGCGCCCGCCCAGCGCGTCTAGCTCGGCGGCTGATTGCCCGGCGTGGTGAACCGCTCGGAGCGGTCCCGGCTCATCCAGGCCAGCAGCGCCACCACGCCCGCGGCCGCGAACGACGCGATGCCCAGCCATACCCCGGCGCCGGTGAAGGAACGGGTGTTCGGGTCGGTGTAGCGCGCCTGAGCGGTCATCGTGCTGACCACGCCCGGCTTGAGCTTCCACGACACGGCATCGGGATCGACGCGGTCGCCGTTGGTCGACGTCACGACGCCGGGAAAGGCGACGGTCAGCTCGACGTCGGCATCCGGATCGGTCAGCGATGTCAGATCCGCGCGGCCTTCCAGGATCACCACGTTGCCGTTGCGGCGCAGGGACACATTCACGCCGGCCGCGTCGGAGTTCATGTTGGCCAGCTGCGGCAACTCGCCGAACGTCAGGTCGGAGAACACCGCCTGCGACCCGACGTAGCCATCGCTGTCGTAGTTCGACACCGCGATCTTCTGGTTGAACGGCAGGTTGTTGGTGTCGAGCTGCGGGCCGGTGTCCTTCGGCGTCTTCGGTTTGGCCGCCGCGATGATCTCCCCGGACACCAGGTCGTCGGGCGAGATCGTCAGCGAGGCTCTGGCCCGCAGGCATCCGGTCGCCAGGGGAACCAGCAGCATCAGCATCGCGATGGCCAGCACGCGAGTGGTTGCTCGGGTTCGACGTGGGGGAGAGCTGGCGCGCACCAGGTTATCGTGCCAGATCTGGTGTGACGCGTGCCCATGTCGTCGGCTTGCGAGTCCGCCGGCGAGGCCCTCAGAGCGGCAGCGGGCGGCCCAGGATCGCGAACGCCCGTGGGTCACCGGCGAAGTGGTAGCGGCGGATGATGTCGTTGAAGCCCAACCGCCGATACAACCGCCAGGCGCGATTGGCCTCGCCGTTGGTTTCCGGCGTCGAGAGCAGGACGTTGCGCTCGCAGCGGGCGGCAAGCAGCCGGCGGGCCAGCGCCTCGCCGATGCCGCGGCCTTGGGCGCGCGGATGGATGTGCAGTTCGGTCAGCTCGAAATAGCTGTCCATCAGCTGCGTGATCTGCTGCGCTGGCAGGCCGCCGCGTTGCATGCCCAAGACAACCTGCTGCTGCCACCACTGGCCCGGCGCCCCCGGGTAGCCGTAGGCCACCCCGAGCAACGGCGCATCGCTGAGTTCGGACGCCGACGGCACGGCGCCACCCTCGTCCGTGTCCGCCTCGACCGCGGCGGCCGCCTGCCACCCGCGCCGGCGGATGTGTTCGAGCCACATCGCCGCCCGCTGGTTTTCGGTACCCCGCGGGTAGCGCATCGCGTCGACGTAGACGCCGAGGGCGTCACTGAGACGGCGCTCCATATCGTTCGGCGGCAGATCGATGAGGAATATCGCCAACTCGCGGTGTCCTCCTCGTCACAGTGAACGGGCCTCATGCACGTGATCGCCGTCGGTCGCGGGCACGTATCGCCATTATCGGGTCCGGGGCCGAACGGCGGACGGGCGGTGGCGGCAACCAGCGGACCGCTCGGTCGGTTTCGGCAAGGCTGTTGTAACGCATCGGCGTTGCCGCCCGATGATTGTCGGGAAGCAACGGAGATAGAATCGCGGACGAACCAGTGGTACGGGTCAGATCGACCTCGTATCATTTGACTTAGTTGCCCATACAATGGGCATCCGCGTGCTATCGATAGTTACGTGTCAGACTGTCGGCAAGGAGGGACGAATGCCACTCTCCGATCATGAGCAGCGGATGCTCGATCAGATCGAGAGCGCTCTCTACGCCGAGGATCCCAAGTTCGCTTCGAGCGTACGGGGTGGGGGGTTCCGCGCGCCGACCGCGCGGCGCCGCCTGCAGGGTGCGGCGCTCTTCGTTATCGGTCTGGCGATGCTGGTTTCCGGCGTGGCGTTCAAGGCCACGATGATTGGCAGCTTCCCGATTCTCAGCGTCGTTGGCTTCGTAGTGATGTTCGGTGGTGTCGTGTTCGCCATCACCGGTCCGCGGATGTCCGGGCGCCCCAACCAGTCCGGGCCGGTGCCGGGCTCGCGCCAACGCCGCAACAAGGGCGGCGGAGGCTCGTTCACTAGCCGCATGGAAGATCGCTTCCGCCGCCGCTTCGACGAGTAACCAAACCACCCAACACGCAGACCTTAAGGGGTAGCCCAAGCGGCTACCCCTTCTTTTGTGCCTGGAGCCCGATTCGAGTCCTAATCGAGGCCAATCCGAGCCCCACTTCGCCCCACCGAGGCGCCCCACTTCGCCCCACTGCCCGACTTGGGGGTCTGAAATGCGGTTTCCCGGCGCCGTATGCGACGTTCGAGATGGCGGTCGACGGCCCCCGGCCGGTGTGTGGTGGCAAATGAGCAGCGAAACACTCCGATGACACCCCTTTTATGGGGCAAAGTGGGGGGCTGTGGGGTATGGTGGCTGAAGTGTTTGGGCGAGCCGAGACCCGGTCTCGACAGGAGGTGAGCTGGTGTTTCTCGGCACCTACACGCCCAAGCTCGACGACAAAGGGCGACTGACGTTGCCCGCCAAGTTCCGCGACGCGCTGGCAGGGGGGTTGATGGTCACCAAGAGCCAAGATCACAGCCTCGCCGTCTACCCGCGGGCGGAATTCGAGCAGCTGGCCCGCCGGGCGAGCAAGACGTCTCGAAGCAACCCGGAAGCCAGGGCGTTCCTGCGCAATCTGGCCGCCGGCACCGATGAGCAACATCCCGACGCCCAGGGCCGCATCACCCTGTCGTCCGACCACCGTCGCTACGCGAACCTCTCCAAGGACTGCGTGGTGATCGGTGCGGTCGACTACCTGGAAATCTGGGATGCCCAGGCCTGGCAGGACTACCAGCAAACGCACGAAGAGAACTTCTCCGCGGCCAGCGATGAAGCACTCGGCGACATCATCTGAGGCGCATGCCCGTGCATCGTGGCCTCTGCCCGAACCGACCCTGGCGTACTTCCCCAACGCCTGGTTCGTAACTTCGGACAGGGACCTCGGTGCAGGGGCGCGTCTTTGTAAGGCCGTCCCTCCTTCTGACGAGTTTCTCCAGACCCGGGGAGGTGTTGCGTTGGCTGACAAGGACTTCGGGCATGTGCCCGTGCTGCTGGAGCGCTGTGTTGAACTGCTGACCCCGGCGTTGACCCGCCAGCACTCCGACGGATCCGGCGCGGTGCTCGTCGACGCCACCCTTGGCGCGGGCGGGCACGCGCAACGATTCCTGACCGACCTGCCGGGTCTGAAGTTGATCGGCCTCGACCGCGATCCCAGCGCGCTGGACATCGCCGGCGAGCGGCTGGCGCCGTTCGCCGACCGAATCACCCTGGTGCACACGCGGTATGACGGCATCGCCGAGGCGCTGGCCGAAGCCGGTTATGCCGCAAACGAATCGATCGACGGGGTGTTGTTCGATCTGGGCGTCTCCTCGATGCAACTCGACCGCGCCGAGCGGGGTTTCGCCTACGCCCAGGACGCGCCGCTGGACATGCGGATGGATCCGTCGTCGCCGCTGACCGCGGCCGAGATCGTCAACACCTACGACGAGGCCGAGCTGGCGAACATCTTGCACCGCTACGGCGAGGAGCGGTTCGCGCGCCGGATCGCCACCCATATCGTGCGTCGGCGGGCCCGCACCCCGTTCACAACGACCGCCGAGCTGGTCGAGTTGCTGTATGAGGCCATTCCGGCCGCGACCCGGCGCACCGGCGGACATCCGGCCAAGCGCACCTTCCAGGCGCTGCGGATCGCGGTCAACGACGAGCTGGACACGCTGCGCCGGGCCATTCCGGCCGCGCTGGACGCGCTCACCGTCGCCGGGCGCATCGTGGTGATGGCTTACCAGTCACTGGAAGACCGGATCGTCAAGCGCGAGTTCGCCGATGCGGTCGCCTCGCGCACGCCGTTGGATCTCCCGTTCGAGCTGCCCGGCCGCGGCCCGCGATTCCAATCGCTGACCCGCGGTGCCGAGCGTGCCGGCGCCGACGAAATCGAACGTAACCCTCGTAGCACCGCCGTGCGACTACGGGCCTTGCAACGGCTGGAATCCGAGGGACAACCACAGCAGCGGGTTTCCAAGAAGGGCGACTCATGAAAGCGAAAGCCAAGCGCGAGACGCCGAAACGCCGGGGCGGCAACGACCGTCGCGGTGGGCGTGACGGCGCGGCCCGCAAGACCCGGCGCAACGCGGCGGACTCGACGGCGCGGCGCACTCGGCCGGCGCAGGGTTCGACGACCGGTCGCGAGGCGCGGGTGTCGAAATCCGGCCCGCAGACCAGCCCGAATACGCGGCCGGTCGAGCGGACGGCCCGCCCCAAGAGCAGCGGCCAGGCCAAGGCCCGCGCCAAGGCACGCAAGGCCAAGGCGCCCAGGGTTATTCGGCCCCGGCTGACCGAACGGATTGCCATCCGGCTGGCCTCGATCGACCTGCGGCCGCAGACCTTACTGGCCAAGGTCCCGTTCGTCGTGCTGATCATCGGCGCGCTCGGTGCCGGGCTGGCGCTGACGCTGTGGCTGTCCACCGCCTCCGCCGAACGCTCCTATCAGTTGAGTCACGCGCGCGAGAAGACCCGGATGCTGCAGCAGCAGAAGGAGGCGCTCGAACGCGATGTACGCGAGGCCGAAGCCGCGCCGGCGCTCGCCGAGGCCGCGCGCAAGCAGGGCATGATCCCGACGCGCGACACCGCTCACCTGGTCCAGGATCCGTCCGGTAGCTGGGTGGTGGTCGGCACGCCCAAGCCGGCCGACGGCGTTCCGCCGCCGCCGCTGAACACCAAGCTGCCCGACGAAGGCCCGCAGCCGCTGCCGAAACCGGCGGCAGTCCCGCCGGAAGTCCCGGTTCGGGTGCAACCGGATCCCGGTGCCGCTCTGGTGCCGGGCCGGCCGGTGGGGCCCGAAGCGCTGCTGCGCGCGCCGGATGGTTCGACGACCGTGGGCGGTCAGCACTTGCCGCCGGCCGCGCCGCTGGTACCCGGCGCGCCGGGGGTGCCCGGTGGCCCGGTTGGCGGGCAATTCCCGGGTATGCTGCCGACGCCGGGGTTGCCGGTGCAAGGACTGCCGATCCAAGGACTTTCCACGCAAGTACTTCCGACGCAAGGACTTCCGGCACAGTCGCTGCCGGCCCAAGGGATGCCCACGCCGGGGCTGCCGATGCCGGGGTTGCCCGCGCCGGCGGGCCCAGCGGCCGCACCGGCGCCTGCGGAAGTGCCCATTCCCGTAGGCGGACTGCCCCTTTCGGTACCGCCCGCGCCGTTGCCGGCGGAAGTAGCCGTCCCCGTGCAACGGGCGCCGCAGGCCGCAGTCCCGGTCGCGCCCGGACTGCCGGGGCCGCAAGCCGCACCGGCAATCGCACCGAATAGCGCCGCGCCGCCCGCCGCCGTGTTGCCGGGGCCCGCGCGGTGAGTCGCGGCGAGGACAGCCGCACTCGACGGTCGCGGCCGACACGCGGTTCGCGTAAACCACAGGGAACCAGGGACGTCCGGCAACCCGCTCGAACTCGGAAGCCGGAGAAGGCGCAACAGGGCCGAGACGCGAAGGAACCAAAGGGATTCCGCAAGGCCAAGAAATCCGGCGAGGCGCCGCTCGGTCATTCGGCCAGTGAGCGGCGCACCCGGCAGGTCGTCGAGGCCGGCACCCGGGGCGCATCGTTCGTCTTCCGGCATCGCGCCGGCAATCTGGTCATCTTGGCGCTGACGCTGGTGGCGGCGGCCCAGCTGTTCGTCCTGCAGGTCACCAACGCGCCGAAGCTGCGCGCCCAGGCCGCGGGCCAGCTCAAGGTCACCGACGTCTCAAAGGCCATCCGCGGCAGCATCGTTGACCGCAACAATCAGCAGCTGGCGTTCACCATCGAGTCGCGCGCGCTGACGTTTCAGCCGAAGAAGATCCGCCAGCAATTGGAAGAGGCCAAGAAGAAGAACCCGGCCGCTCCCGATCCGCAGGCGCGGCTGCGCGATATCGCCAAAGAGGTTTCCGGCCGGCTGAACAACAAGCCGGACTACGCGACCGTGCTGAAGAAGCTGCAAACCGACGACAACTTCACCTATTTGGCGCGTGCGGTCGACCCGGCGGTCGCCAGCGCGATCTCGGACAAGTACCCCGAGGTCGGCTCCGAGCGGCAGGATCTGCGCCAATATCCGGGCGGATCGCTGGCGGCCAACATCGTCGGCGGCATCGACTGGGACGGCCACGGCCTGCTCGGACTCGAAGACAGCATGGACTCCGTGCTGTCGGGAACCGACGGCTCGGTCACCTACGACCGCGGCTCGGACGGCGTGGTCATCCCCGGCAGCTACCGCAACCGGCACAAGGCGGTCAACGGTTCGACCGTCCAGCTGACCATCGACGACGACATCCAGTTCTACGTGCAGCAGCAGGTCCAGCAGGCCAAGGACATGTCCGGGGCACACAATGTCTCGGCCGTCGTGCTGGACGCCAAGACCGGTGACGTGCTGGCCATGGCCAACGACAACACCTTCGACCCGTCGCAGGACATCGGGCGCCAGGGCGACCGGCAACTCGGCAATCTCGCGGTGTCGTCGCCGTTCGAACCGGGCTCGGTGAACAAGATCGTCACCGCCTCCTCGGTCATCGAGTACGGCCTGTCAAACCCCGACGAGGTACTCCAGGTCCCGGGCTCGATCAACATGGGTGGTGTCAACATCCACGACGCGTGGGAGCACGGCGTGATGCCCTACACCACCACCGGCGTGTTCGGGAAGTCGTCCAACGTCGGAACACTGATGTTGGCTCAACGCGTTGGGCCGGAACGCTATTACGACATGGTCCGTAAGTTCGGGCTCGGGCAGCGCACCAACGTCGGGCTGCCCGGTGAGAGCGCCGGCCTGGTGCCGCCCATCGACCAGTGGTCGGGCAGCACGTTCTCCAACCTGCCTATCGGCCAAGGTCTTTCGATGACCCTGCTGCAGATGACCGACATGTACCAGACGATCGCCAACGACGGCCTGCGGATACCGCCGCGAATCATCAAGGCCACCATCGCTTCCGACGGCACCCGCACCGAAGAAGCGCGCCCGGAAGGTGTTCGGGTGGTCTCGCCGCAGACCGCGCAGACCGTGCGGCAGATGCTGCGCGCCGTCGTGCAACACGACCCGATGGGCTACCAGCAGGGCACCGGACCCGCGGCCGCGGTGCCCGGCTACCAGATGGCCGGCAAGACCGGTACCGCTCAGCAGATCAACCCGGGCTGCGGCTGCTACTTCGACAACGTGTACTGGATCACCTTCGCCGGGATGGCCACCGTCGACAACCCGCGCTACGTGATCGGGATCATGATGGACAACCCGGAGCGCAACGCGGACGGCACGCCCGGCCACTCGGCGGCCCCGCTGTTCCACAACATCGCGGGCTGGCTGATGCAGCGCGAGAACGTCCCGCTGTCACCCGATCCCGGCCCGCTGCTGACCCTGCAGGCCACATAGGCGCCACGCTTGAGCGTGCGTCCAGGGCGCCCTCGACACACACCGGCCGCCCCCGGCGCACACTCGACGGGGGCGCGGGCGTGCCCGCAGCCCGGGCGCGTCTCGATAGGGTGTCATGGCTGATCATGGCAATCGCGCGGCGTCCCAGGGAGGTGTGACCGGAGTGCAGGTGTCCGCTGAGCTGCGCCCCAGCAGGGGGGCGGGTGTGCGACTGCCTGCGCTGGCCGCTCAAGTGGGGGCGGTGCTGGCCGACGACCCGAACGGCCCCAGTGCCGTCCCGGACCTGGCGATCACCGGCGTGACGCTGCGTGCCCAGGATGTGCGGCCCGGCGACCTGTTCGCCGGGCTGCCCGGCTCGGCCACCCACGGCGCCCGCTATGCCGGCGACGCGATCGGCCGCGGCGCCGTCGCGGTGCTCACCGACGCTGCCGGGGTCGACGAGATGGGCGCACCGGTGGTGCCGACGCTGGTGCATCCCGCGCCGCGCAGCGTGCTCGGCGGCCTGGCCGCGACCGTGTACGGGAACCCGTCCGACCGGGTGACGGTGGTCGGCATCACCGGCACCTCCGGGAAAACCACCACCACCTATCTGGTCGAGTCGGGTCTGCGCGCCGGCGGCCACACCGCGGGGCTGATCGGCACCATCGGCATCCGCATCGACGGCGCCGACATCCCCAGCGCCCTGACCACTCCGGAGGCCCCGGCGCTGCAGGCGATGCTGGCCGCGATGGCCGAGCGTGGGGTGGACACCGTCGTCATGGAGGTCTCCAGCCACGCGCTGACACTGGGCCGCGTCGACGGAACCCGTTTCGCGGTAGGCGGTTTCACCAACCTGTCCCGAGACCACCTCGACTTTCACCCCACCATGGCCGACTACTTCGACGCGAAAGCCCTACTGTTCGACCCGAATTCGCCGCTGCGGGCCGGCAGGGCCGTGGTGTGTATCGACGACGACGCCGGGCGCGCGATGGCGCAGCGGGCCATCGATCCGATCACGGTCAGCGGCACCGGCCAGCCGGCGCACTGGCGCGCGACGGATGTGACGCCGCTGGGAACGGGACAAGAGTTCACCGCCGTGGACCCCGCCGGCGGTAGACACCGGATCGGCATTCGGCTCACCGGCGCCTACAACGTCGCGAATTGCCTTGTGGCACTGGCGATTCTCGACGCGGTCGGAGTCTCGCCGGAGCAGGCGGCGGACGGGCTGCTGAACACCCGCGTTCCGGGGCGGCTGGAAGAAATCGACCGCGGCCAAAATTTCCTGGCCCTCGTCGACTACGCCCACAAACCCGGCGCGCTGCGGGCGGTGTTGACCACCCTGCGGCAGCCGGGCCGGCGGCTGGCGGTGGTGTTCGGCGCCGGCGGCGATCGCGACCCGGGCAAGCGGGGGCCGATGGGCGCCGTCGCCGCCGAACTGGCCGACCTGGTCGTCGTCACCGACGACAACCCGCGCGGCGAGGACCCCGCGTCCATCCGCCGCGAGATCCTCAGCGGAGCGGCCGGGTTCGGCGCGGAGGTGGTCGAGATCGGCGACCGGCGCGAGGCGATCAGGCATGCGGTCGGCTGGGCCGGCCCGGGCGACGTGGTGTTGGTCGCCGGCAAAGGCCACGAAACCGGCCAGCGCACCGGCGATGTGGTCCGCCCGTTCGACGACCGCCTCGAACTCGCGCAGGCGTTGGACGACCGCCGATGATCGAGCTGACCGTCGCGCAGATCGCCGAAATCGTCGGCGGCACACTGGCCGACATCACGCCGCAGGACGCCGCCGAACTGCACGTCACCGGGACTGTCGAATTCGACTCCCGCGCCGTCGGCCCCGGCGGGCTGTTCCTGGCGCTGCCGGGCGCCCACTCGGACGGACACGACCACGCGGCCTCGGCCGTCGCGGCCGGTGCGGTCGCCGTGCTGGCCGCGCGGCCGGTCGGGGTGCCCGCCATCGTCGTTGCCCCGCAAGGCGCTTCGGGCTCGCGGGCCGGGGTGCTCGAGCACGACCCGGACGGCTCGGGCGCGGCGGTGCTGGACGCGCTTGCCAAGCTGGCCAAGGCGGTGGCCGAGGAGCTGGTGGCCGGCGGGCTCACGATCATCGGGATCACCGGCTCGTCGGGCAAGACGTCGACCAAAGACCTGGTCGCCGCGGTGCTCGAGCCGCTGGGTGAGGTGGTGGCGCCGCCGGGATCGTTCAACAACGAGCTGGGCCATCCCTGGACGGTGCTGCGGGCGACCCGGCGCACCGACTACCTGGTGTTGGAGATGTCGGCACGCCATCCCGGCAATATCGCCGCGCTGGCCCGGATCGCCCCGCCCGCCATCGGCGTGGTGCTCAACGTGGGCACCGCGCACCTCGGCGAGTTCGGCTCGCGAGAGGCGATCGCGCGCACTAAATCCGAACTGCCACAAGCTGTTCCGTCGTCCGGAGTGGTCATCCTCAACGTCGACGACCCATCGGTGGCGGCGATGGCGCACGTCAGCTCGGGATGGGTGGTTCGGGTCAGCCGATCCAGCGAGACCGATTCGGGGCCCAGCGACGTCTGGGCCGAGGGCGTGTCGCTGGACGAATTGGCCAGGCCGCGCTTTACCCTGCACGCGATGGACGCGCGAGGCGCTCTGGAGGTCGAAGTGCGACTCGGCGTGTACGGCGAACACCAGGTCACCAATGCGCTGTGTGCCAGCGCGGTCGCCCTGCAGTGCGGCGCCGGCGTCGAGCAGATCGCGGCATCGCTGGCCGCGGCGGGCCCGGTGTCGCGGCACCGCATGCAGGTGACCAACCGGGCCGACGGGGTGACCGTCATCGACGACGCCTACAACGCCAACCCTGACTCGATGCGCGCGGGACTGCAGGCGCTGGCTCAGATCGCCCGCGGCGGCGGGCTTGGGAACGCCGAAAAGCGCAGGAGCTGGGCGGTGCTCGGCGAGATGGCCGAGCTGGGGGAGGACGCGATAACCGAGCACGATGCCATCGGCCGGCTGGCGGTGCGCTTAGATGTGTCTCGACTTGTTGTCGTGGGAATGGGGAGGTCGGTAACCGCCATGCACCACGCTGCGGTCATGGAGGGCTCGTGGGGCGCTTCCGGCGATAGGGGGGCCGTGCAGGTCGCCGACGGCGACGCCGCCCTCGACGTGTTGCGGGCCGAACTGCAGCCCGGCGACGTGGTCCTGGTGAAGGCGTCGAACTCCGCCGGACTGGGCGCACTGGCCGAGGCGCTGGTCGCCGAAGGTCCAGCAGGCTCCGCGGGCGAGGTCCGCCCGTGAGGCAGATACTCGTCGCCGTCGCGATCGCCCTGACCGTGTCGATTCTGCTGACCCCCGCGCTGATCCGGCTGTTCACCAAGCAGGGCTTCGGCCACCAGATCCGCGAGGACGGCCCGCCGAGCCACCAAACCAAACGCGGCACCCCGTCGATGGGCGGCGTAGCGATCGTGGCGGGCATTTGGGCCGGCTACCTGGGCACGCACCTGGCCGGGCTGGCGTTCGACGGCGAGGGCGCCTCCGCGTCCGGTCTGCTGGTGCTGGGGTTGGCCACCGTGCTGGGTGGCGTCGGCTTCCTCGACGACCTGATCAAGATCCGCAGGTCGCGCAACCTGGGCTTGAACAAGACGGCCAAGACGGTCGGGCAGATCGTGGCAGCGGTGCTGTTCGGTGTGCTGGTCTTGGGTTTTCACAACGCCAACGGCCTGACGCCGGCCAGCGCGGATCTGTCCTACGTGCGCGAAATCGCCACCGTCACACTGGCTCCCGGACTGTTCGTGCTGTTCTGCGTGCTCGTCGTCAGCGCCTGGTCCAACGCGGTCAACTTCACCGACGGCCTCGACGGGCTGGCCGCGGGCTGCATGGCGATGGTCACCGGCGCGTACGTGTTGATCACCTTCTGGCAGTACCGCAACGCGTGCGCCACCGCGCCCGGCCTGGGCTGCTACAACGTGCGCGATCCGCTGGACCTCGCGCTGGTCGCCGCGGCCACCGCGGGCGCCTGCATCGGCTTTCTGTGGTGGAATGCCGCGCCCGCCAAGATCTTCATGGGCGACACCGGTTCGCTGGCGCTGGGCGGCATCATCGCCGGTCTGTCCGTGGCCAGCCGCACCGAGCTGCTCGCGGTGGTGTTGGGTTCGCTGTTCGTCGCCGAGGTCGTCTCGGTGGTGCTGCAGATCCTCACCTTCCGGACCACCGGGCGCCGGGTGTTCCGGATGGCGCCCTTCCATCACCATTTCGAGTTGAGCGGCTGGGCCGAAACGACGGTCATCATCCGCTTCTGGCTGCTCACCGCGATCGCGTGCGGGCTGGGAGTGGCGCTGTTCTACGGTGAGTGGCTCGCCACGATCGGCGCATGACATGTCCGGGCCGGAACCCTTGTCTCCGCTGTCGGTGGGTGCGCCCGTCCTGATCGCCGGTGCCCGGGTGACCGGCCGGGCGATCCTAGGTGCGCTGACCCGGTTCGGCGCCGTGGCCACGCTGTGCGACGACGATCCGGCCATGCTGGCCCCGTACGCCGAAAACGGTGTCCGCACAGTCGATCCCACCACCGCGGTTCCGCAGATCGCGGACTACGCGCTGGTGGTCACCAGCCCGGGATTCCAGCCGTCGGCGCCGGTGCTGGCCGCCGCCGCGGCGGCGGGCGTGCCGATCTGGGGCGACGTGGAACTGGCCTGGCGGCTGGATGCCGCGGGGTGCTACGGCACACCGCGGCGCTGGCTGGTGGTGACCGGCACCAACGGCAAGACCACGACGACGTCGATGCTGCACGCCATGTTGATCGCCGGCGGGCGGCGCAGCCTGCTGTGCGGCAATATCGGCGACCCGGTACTCGACGTCCTGGACCAGCCGGCCGACCTGCTGGCCGTCGAACTGTCAAGCTTCCAGCTGTTTTGGGCACCGTCGCTGCGGCCCGCGGCGGGCGTCGTGCTCAACATCGCCGAGGACCACCTGGACTGGCACGCGTCGATGGCCGAGTACACCGCGGCCAAGGCCCGGGTGCTGGATGGCGGGGTCGCGGTGGTCGGGCTGGACGACAGCCGGGCCGCTGCTCTGCTGAGCACCGCCGCGGCACCGGTGCGGGTGGGTTTCCGGCTCGGCGAGCCGGCCGCGGGGGAGCTCGGGGTGCGCGACGGGCAGCTGGTCGATCGCGCGTTTGCCGATGATCTGACCCTGCTGTCGGCCGCGTCCATCCCGGTGCCGGGCCCGGTGGGCGTGCTCGACACCCTGGCCGCAGCGGCCCTGGCCCGTAGCGTCGACGTGCCCGCCGCCGCGATCGCGGACGCCATCTCGACGTTTCAGCTGGGTCGGCACCGGTCCGAAGTCGTCGCGGTGGCCGACGGAATCCGGTACGTCGACGATTCGAAGGCGACCAACCCGCACGCCGCCGAGGCGTCGGTGATGGCCTACCCGCGGGTGGTGTGGGTGGCCGGTGGTTTGCTCAAGGGTGCAACGCTGCACGCGGAGGTCGCCAGAATGGCATCTCGTCTGGTCGGCGCGGTACTCATCGGCCGAGACCGGCAAGAGGTTGCCGAGGCGTTATCGCGACACGCGCCCGATGTACCCGTGGTCCAGGTTGTGACAGGCGAGGATGCTGGTATGTATGCGACTGCTGATACTAATGTGACAAAAGTTGACAGTGTGGGGGATAGTCTCGGCGCTCGCGTAATGACCGCTGCTGTGGCGGCGGCTCGTAATTTGGCCAGGTCGGGCGACACGGTGCTGCTGGCACCGGCGGGGGCGTCGTTTGACCAGTTCAGCAGCTACGCCGACCGGGGTGACGCATTCGCGGCCGCCGTACGCGCGGCGCTGCGGTAGGCGGGTGTGGGTAACGCGCTGACCCGGCGCCTACGCCGGGGCAAGAAGAAAATCGAGGCCCCGCCGGTCGAGGCGGCGGACGCCGTCCCGAAAAGCACCGGGGCCGACACCGTGACGGATGCCGAGGCGCCGACGGATGCGATGGGCGCCCCCGAGGCGTCGGGCGCCGCCGAGGCGGACCAGGCCCCGGACCAGGCCCCGACGGCGGCAAAAGTCCAGGTCAAGGATCCGCAGGACAGTCCGCGCGCCCGGTTCGGCGCCTGGCTGCACCGCCCGATGACGTCTTTTCACCTGATCGTCGCGATCGCCGGACTGCTGACCACGCTGGGCCTGACCATGGTGTTGTCGGCCTCGGGTGTGCGGTCCTACGGCGACGACGGCTCGCCATGGGTGATCTTCGGCAAGCAGGTGTTGTGGACGGTCATCGGGGTCTTCGGGGCCTATGTCTCGATGCGGATGCCGGTGCGGTTCCTGCGTAGGGTGGCCTTCCCGGGCTACGTCGTCACCATCATCCTGCTGGTGCTGGTGCTCGTTCCCGGCATCGGAAACCTCGCCAACGGCTCGCGGAAGTGGTTCGTGGTCGCGGGCTTCTCGATGCAGCCCTCCGAGCTGGCCAAGATCGCGTTCGCCATCTGGGGTGCGCACCTGCTGGCGTCGCGGCGCATGGAGCGGGCCACGCTGCGCGAGATGTTGATCCCGCTGGTGCCGGCGGCGGTCATCGCGCTCGGGCTGATCGTCGCCCAGCCCGACCTCGGGCAGACGGTGTCGATGGGCATCATCCTGCTCGCCCTGCTGTGGTACGCCGGGTTGCCGCTGCGAGTCTTCGGAACGTCGCTAATCGCGGTCTTCATGGCCGGGGCGGTGCTGGCCATGTCCGCCGGTTACCGGTCGGACCGGGTGCGCTCCTGGATCAACCCGGAGAACGACCCGCAGGACACCGGCTACCAGGCGCGGCAGGCGAAGTTCGCGCTGGCCCACGGCGGCATCTTCGGCGACGGCCTCGGCCAGGGCACCGCGAAATGGAACTACCTGCCCAATGCGCACAACGACTTCATCTTCGCGATCATCGGCGAGGAGCTGGGCTTCATCGGCGCCTTCGGGCTGCTGGCGCTGTTCGGGTTGTTCGCCTACACCGGGATGCGGATCGCGCGCCGGTCGGCCGACCCGTTCCTGCGGCTGCTGACCGCCACCACCACGATGTGGATCCTCGGGCAGGCCTTCATCAACATCGGCTACGTGATCGGCGTGCTGCCGGTTACCGGTCTGCAGCTGCCTCTGATATCGGCAGGCGGAACATCCACGGCCGCAACGCTTTTCATGATCGGCATCATGTGTAACGCGGCGCGGCATGAGCCCGAGGCGGTGGCCGCGCTGCGCGCCGGGCGCGACGACAAGATGAACCGGCTGCTGCGGCTGCCGCTGCCCGAGCCGTATTCGCCGACTCGCATCGAGTCGTTCCGCGACCGCAAGAAGTCGCAGCCCCGGGCGCCGCGACCGGCCGCCCCGGCGCGGGGGCGTAAGGCCCCGACCCGGAAAGCCGAGCCACCCACGCGTAAGGCACGCCGCGAGCCCGAGCCGCCCCTGCGACCGGTTTTTCCGCGGACAGCTGCCCGCGCGGAAACCCGGTCAAGGCATCATGGATCTGATCAGCGCTATCCCAGACAGGGAGCCGGTCAGCGCCAAACACGGCGCGCTCGCGCACTGGAAGGTCAGCGTTACGGGTGAATCACACGTTCAACGTGCCGACCGGCGGGCAGGGGGTTAGTCCCTCGCCCGCCGGTGCCGCGTTGTCGGTCGTGCTGGCCGGCGGTGGCACTGCCGGCCATGTGGAGCCCGCGATGGCCGTCGCCGATGCCCTGAGCGCGTTGGATCCGCAGGTCCGCATCACCGCGCTGGGTACCGCGCGTGGGCTCGAGACCCGGCTGGTGCCCGAACGCGGCTACCACCTCGAGCTGATCACCCCGGTGCCGCTGCCCCGTAAACCGAGCGGTGACCTGGCCCGGCTGCCACCGCGGGTGTGGCGCGCCGTGCGCGAGACCCGCTTGGTGCTCGACGCCGTCGACGCCGACGTGGTGGTGGGATTCGGTGGTTACGTGGCGTTGCCCGCCTACCTCGCGGCACGCGGCGTCCCCGGTGTTCGGCGGCGCATCCCGGTGGTGATTCACGAGGCCAACGCGCGCGCCGGGCTGGCGAATCGCGTCGGTGCCCGCACCGCGGACCGGGTGCTGTCCGCGGTGCCGCATTCCGGGCTGCGCCGTGCCGAGGTGGTCGGGGTGCCGGTCCGCGCGACGATCGCCTCGCTGGATCGCGCGTCGCTGCGGGCCCAGGCGCGCCGGCACTTCGGGTTCGCCGGCGACGCGCGGGTGCTGCTGGTGTTCGGCGGTTCGCAGGGCGCGGTCTCGCTCAACCGCGCGGTCTCGGGGGCCGCCGCCGAGCTGGCCGCCGCGGGTGTGTCCGTGCTGCACGCGCACGGGCCGAAGAACACCCTCGAGCTGCGCGAACCAGAAGACGGCGATCCCCCATACCGGGCGGTGCCGTATCTCGACCGGATGGACCTGGCCTATGCGGCCGCGGACCTGGCCATCTGCCGCTCCGGGGCGATGACGGTCGCCGAGGTGTCGGCCGTCGGCCTGCCGGCCATCTACGTTCCGCTCCCGATCGGCAACGGCGAGCAGCGGCTCAACGCGCTGCCGGTGGTCAACGCCGGCGGTGGCATGGTCGTCTCCGATGCCGTCCTGACGCCGGACCTGGTGGCCCGGGAGGTGATCGGGCTGCTCACCGACCCGCCGCGGCTGGCGGCGATGACCGCGGCCGCCGCCCGGGTAGGGCATCCGGACGCGGCGCGCCGGGTCGCCGCGGCGGCCCTGGACATCGCGCGACAGGCACGTGACAGGGGGCCGAGGTCCGGCCGGAGGGCCGGGAAAACGCCGTGACGGCCGACCAGTTGCCGCCCGAGCTACAGAGGGTGCACATGGTGGGCATCGGGGGAGCCGGCATGTCGGGCATCGCCCGCATCCTGCTGGACCGCGGCGGGCAGGTATCCGGCTCCGACGCCAAGGAATCCCGCGGTGTGCACGCGCTGCGGGCCCGGGGCGCCCAGATCCGCATCGGGCACGACCCGTCGTCGCTGGACCTGCTGCCCGGCGGCCCGACCGCGGTCATCACCACTCACGCCGCCATCCCGAAGACCAACCCCGAGCTGGTCGAGGCCCGGCGCCGCGGCATTCCGGTGGTGTTGCGGCCGACCGTGCTGGCCAAGCTGATGGACGGGCGGACCACGCTGATGGTCACCGGCACCCACGGCAAGACCACAACGACGTCGATGCTGATCGTGGCGTTGCAGCACTGCGGTCGCGACCCGTCGTTCGCGGTGGGCGGGGATCTCGGCGAGGCCGGCACCAACGCCCACCACGGCAGCGGCGACTGCTTCGTCGCCGAGGCCGACGAAAGCGACGGCTCGCTGCTCGAATACGCGCCGAACGTCGCGGTGGTCACCAATATCGAGACCGATCACCTGGACTACTACGGCAGCGAAGACGCCTATGTCGCGGTCTTCGACGCGTTCGTCGAGCGGCTGGCCCCGGGCGGAGCGCTGGTGGTCTGCACCGACGACCCGGGCGCCGCCGCGCTGGCGCAGCGCAGCAGTGAACTGGGAATCCGGGTGCTGCGCTACGGATCTGCGCCCGACCAGCAGGCCCCGGCAAGCGGGCGGTACCCCCAGGCCGCCACGCTGCTGTCTTGGGAGCAGCAGGGCACCGGAGCCGTCGCGCATATCCGGCTGGGTGATGGACCCGTGCGCGCGATGCGCCTGTCGGTGCCGGGACGGCACATGGCGCTCAATGCGCTGGGTGCGTTGCTGGCCGCGACCGAGGTCGGCGCCCCGACCGACGGAGTGCTCGACGGGCTGGCCGGCTTCGAGGGGGTGCGTCGCCGCTTCGAACTGGTCGGAACGGTCGGCTCGGTGCGGGTGTTCGACGACTACGCCCACCATCCGACCGAGATCGCTGCCACGCTGGCGGCGGTCCGCACGGTCGTCGAGCAGGGCGGCGAGGGTCGCTCGCTGGTGGTGTTTCAGCCCCACTTATATTCGCGGACAAAGACTTTCGCCGCCGAGTTCGGCCACGCCCTGGACGCCGCCGACGAGGTGTTCGTGCTCGACGTGTACGGCGCGCGCGAGAAGCCGTTGGCCGGTGTCAGTGGGGCCAGCGTCGCCGAGCACGTCAGCGTGCCGGCGCGCTACCTGCCGGATTTCTCCGCGGTCGCCGAGCAGGTCGCCGCCGCCGCCGGTCCCGGGGACGTGATCGTGACGATGGGCGCCGGCGACGTGACGCTGCTGGGCGCCGAAATCGTGAACGCGCTGCGGGCGCGGGCCAATCGCAGCGCGCCCGGCCAGCCCGGGGTTTTGCGATGACCGAGCCCAACGACACCACACCCACCGACCTGGCCGCCGACTCTCCTGACCTCACCCCGCCGCCCGACGAGAACGCGGTCACCGAACCGATCCCCGTCGAAGAAGCCCAACCGGAAACCGCCCAATCCGAGGACGAGCCCGCCGAATTCGAGGGTCCGCGCCGCCGGGCCCGGCGCGAACGAGCCGAGCGCCGCGCCGCGCAGGAACGGGCCACCGCGATCGAGGAAGCGCGCCGCGAAGCCAAGCGCCGGGCCAGTGGCCGCACCGGCAACGGGCCCAATGGCCCCCAAAAACCTGCGCGCGGCGTCGTCCGGGGCCTCAAGATGCTGCTCGCCACCATGATGTTGGTCATCGTCGGGGTTGGATTGGCGCTGATCCTCTACTTCACGCCGGTGATGTCGGCGCGCAACATCGTGGTCACCGGCACCGGCGCGGTAACCCGCGAAGAGGTCCTGGACGCGGCGCAGGTGCGGGTCGGCACGCCGCTGTTGCAGATCAACACCAACCAGGTCGCCGACCGGGTGGCCGCGATCCGCCGGGTGGCCAGCGCCCGGGTGCAGCGCCAGTACCCGTCGGCGCTGCGGATCACGATCGTCGAGCGAGTTCCGGTGGTGGTGAAGGACTTTCCCGACGGGCCGCATCTGTTCGACCGCGACGGTGTCGACTTCGCGACCGGCCCGCCGCCCCCGGCGTTGCCGTATATCGACGTCGCCAACCCCGGGCCGACCGACCCGACCACCAAGGCCGCGCTACAGGTGCTGCTGGCACTGCGCCCCGAGGTCGCCGGCCAGGTGGGCCGGATCGCGGCGCCGTCGCTGGCGTCGATCACCCTGACCCTCGGCGATGGGCGAGTGGTGATCTGGGGGACGACCGACCGCACGGATGAGAAGGCCGAAAAGCTCGCCGCCCTGCTCACGCAGCCGGGCAAGACCTACGACGTGTCCAGCCCCGATCTGCCCACCGTCAAGTAGCGATCCGCGGCACCGCCGCCCACCCGCGAGAGTCACGCTGCTTCCGAGAGTCACGCTGGCGCCGCACTCCCGCCCGGATGCCACGCCGGCGTGACGTTCGCCGGGCGGCTCGCGGCGCAGAAAAAACCGCGCGGCACGTCGGCGCGCCTGCAGGGTTAGCGCGGGTCGTGCCCATACCGTTCTGGTTGCGCGGAACTACTTGACATAACTCTAACTCTATGGTTGAGGTTGAGAGTTTGCCAGGGGGACCGCCACCAAATCGGTAAGGAACCGAATCCCCACCAGGGAGGAAGACGAGATGATGACCCCCCCGCATAACTACCTGGCCGTCATCAAGGTTGTGGGTATCGGTGGCGGCGGCGTCAACGCCGTCAACCGGATGATCGAACAGGGCCTCAAGGGCGTCGAGTTCATCGCGATCAACACCGATGCGCAGGCACTGTTGATGAGCGATGCCGACGTCAAGCTCGACGTGGGCCGCGACTCCACGCGCGGACTCGGCGCCGGCGCCGATCCCGAGGTCGGGCGCAAGGCCGCCGAGGACGCCAAGGACGAGATCGAAGAGCTGCTGCGCGGGGCCGACATGGTGTTCGTGACCGCCGGCGAAGGCGGCGGAACCGGCACCGGCGGGGCACCCGTCGTCGCCAGCATCGCCCGCAAGCTGGGCGCGCTGACCGTCGGCGTGGTCACCCGGCCGTTCTCGTTCGAGGGCAAGCGGCGCAGCAACCAGGCCGAAAACGGCATCGGGTCGTTGCGCGAGAGCTGCGACACCCTGATCGTGATTCCCAACGACCGCCTGCTGCAGATGGGCGACGCCGCGGTGTCGCTGATGGACGCATTCCGCAGTGCCGACGAGGTGCTGCTCAACGGTGTCCAGGGCATCACCGACCTGATCACCACGCCCGGCCTGATCAACGTCGACTTCGCCGACGTCAAGGGCATCATGTCCGGCGCGGGCACCGCCCTGATGGGCATCGGCTCGGCCCGCGGCGAAGGCCGCTCACTCAAGGCCGCCGAGATCGCCATCAACTCGCCGCTGCTGGAAGCCTCGATGGAGGGCGCCCAGGGCGTGCTGATGTCGATCGCCGGCGGTAGCGACCTGGGCCTGTTCGAGATCAACGAGGCGGCTTCGCTGGTGCAGGACGCCGCACACCAGGACGCCAACATCATCTTCGGCACCGTGATCGACGACTCGCTGGGCGACGAGGTGCGCGTCACCGTCATCGCGGCCGGCTTCGACGCGGCCGGGTCCGGGCGCAAACCCGTGGTCGGCGGCAGTGCCGACAAGGGGGAGAAGGCCGGCGGTGCCCACCGGATCGAGTCGGCGAAGGCGGGCAAGCTCACCTCGACGCTGTTCGAGCCGGTCGACGCCGTCAGCGTCCCGGTGCACACCAACGGCGCGACGTTGAGTATCGGTGGCGATGACGACGACGTCGATGTGCCTCCCTTCATGCGCCGCTGACGCCGAGCAGGGGAAACCCGACGCTCCGGATACTGGTCACGTGAGCGTTCGCATCCGGCGAGTGACGACCACCCGCGCGGGCGGCGTCTCGAAGCCGCCCTTCGACACCTTCAACCTCGGCGACCATGTCGGTGACGACCCTGCGGCGGTGGCCGCCAACCGCGCCCGGCTGGCTCGTGCCATCGGCTTGGGTGCCGACCGGGTGGTGTGGATGAACCAGGTCCACGGCGATCGGGTCGAGGTCGTCGACGAGCCGCGCGATACCGCCTTCGACGACACCGACGCCTTGGTGACGTGCACGCCCGGACTGGCGTTGGCCGTGGTGACGGCCGACTGTGTGCCGGTGCTGCTGGCCGATGCGCGCGCGGGGGTGGTCGCAGCCGTCCACGCCGGGCGCGTCGGCGCGCAGCGGGGCGTCGTGCTGCGCACGGTGGAGGCGATGCGCAAGCTGGGCGCCCAGCCCGACGACATCTCGGCGCTGCTCGGTCCGGCCGTCTCCGGGCGTAACTACGAAGTGCCCGCGGCGATGGCCGACGAGGTCGAGGCGGCCCTGCCGGGCAGTCGCGCCACCACCGCGAATGGCAGGCCAGGTCTCGACCTTCGGGCCGGAATCGCTTGCCAGTTAAAGGATTTGGGCGTCACATCGATCGACATCGATCCGCGCTGCACGGTTGCCGACGCCAACCTGTTCAGTCATCGCCGGGACGCCCCGACCGGGCGGCTGGCGTCGCTGGTCTGGATGCAGTGACGTGATGGCGGTTGGAATGGCGGACTCGGCGTCGAGTCAGGGCAACCGCGAAACTGAATTGACTCACGCGTTGGCCGCAGTGCGTTCGCGACTAGCGGCGGCCGCGGAAGCGGCGGGACGCAATGTCGGCGAAATTGAACTTCTGCCAATTACCAAATTCTTTCCGGCAAGCGATGTCGCGATTTTGTCTCGATTGGGTTGTCGATCGGTGGGCGAATCACGGGAACAAGAAGCGGCCGCAAAGGTGGCGGAACTCACTCGCTTGGCTTCAGCTTCTGCGACTTCCGGGGGGTCGGATTCGCGAGAGTTGCACTGGCACATGGTTGGACGGATTCAGCGCAAGAAGGCGCGTTCGCTGGCCCGCTGGGCGCACACCGCCCATTCGGTCGACAGCGCGCAACTGGTAACGGCGCTGGAACGCGCGGTGACGGCGACGTTGACCGACGGTGGCCGGCAGCACCCGTTGCGCGTCTACGTTCAGGTCAGTCTGGACGGCGACGTCTCGCGCGGCGGCGTCGACATCACGACGCCGCGACCCCTCGATGAGCTCTGTGCGCAGGTCGAGGAGTCGCGAGGCCTGGAACTGGTCGGGCTGATGGGCATTCCGCCGCTGGGCGCCGACCCCGACGCGGCCTTTGAGCGGCTGCGATCCGAACATCGCCGGGTGCTGGACGCGCACCCGAAAGCGGTCGGGTTGTCCGCCGGTATGTCCAACGATTTCGAGATTGCCGTAAAACACGGTTCGACGTGTGTGCGTGTCGGTACCGCGCTATTGGGCCCACGGCGGCTACCGTCACCGTGAGTAGTCACTGTAGTCACACCTTCATCACAGACAACAGAAATCCCAGGGCTAGAAGGGGTCGCACGCAATGAGCACACTGCACAAGGTCAAGGCCTATTTCGGGATGGCCCCGATGGACGACTACGAAGACGAGTATTACGACGACCGCGCACCGTCGCGCGGATTCCCTCGTGCTCGCTTCGACGAGGATTACGGCCGCGGCTATGACCGGCCCGAATACGACGACCCACGTGGCGAGGCCGGCGACTACGCGCCTCCCGGCTACCGCGGTGGCTACGCCGACGAGCCGCCGCCGTTCCGCGGCCGTGAATTCGACCGCCCGGAGATGGGCCGCCCGCGGTTGGGGTCCTTCCTCCGTGGTGGCGGCACCCGTGGCGCCCTCGCCATGGACCCGCGCCGGATGGCGATGATGTTCGAGGACGGTCACCCGTTGTCGAAGATCACGACGCTGCGGCCCAAGGACTACAGCGAAGCCCGCACTATCGGGGAGCGGTTCCGCGACGGCACGCCGGTGATCATGGACCTGGTGTCGATGGATAACGCGGACGCCAAGCGGCTCGTCGACTTCGCGGCTGGGCTGGCGTTCGCCCTGCGTGGCTCGTTCGACAAGGTGGCGACCAAGGTGTTCCTGCTGTCGCCCGCCGACGTCGACGTCTCGCCCGAGGAGCGCCGCCGGATCGCCGAAACCGGCTTCTACGCTTATCAATAGCCACATCTGCCCCGTCAGAGCGCGGGGTCAGGTGTCTATCACCCGCCTGCCGACGCGGCGCATCTGAGATGTCCGCTCAAGGGTGAGTCGGTACTCTTGCGATGTCCGCGCTATCGCGCGGCGGTTGACGTCTCATCGGTAAGGTCGGGCTCTCGTTGGTGCTGTTCTTTCAGATCCTTGGGTTTGCGCTATTCATCTTTTGGCTGCTGCTTATCGCGCGGGTCGTCGTCGAGTTCATCCGCTCGTTCAGCCGTGATTGGCATCCCACCGGCATCACCGTGGTGATCCTGGAGATCATCATGTCGATCACGGATCCGCCGGTGAAACTGCTGCGTCGGCTGATCCCGCAGCTCACCATCGGGGCGGTCCGCTTTGACCTGTCCATCATGGTCCTTCTGCTGGTCGCGTTCATCGGCATGCAGCTCGCTTTCGGCGCTGCGGCGTGAGCCGCGTTATGTGTCGGCTGCTGTAAGCGACGGTTTGGCCACGGATCGGCCTCGGTTTGATGCGCGCGATTTGCAAATTCTAAGGATTGGGATTTTATGACTCTTAGTGTTTGAAATTGGTTCTTATTTATTGGGCTAATCGGCGACCGCCGGGTCTGGTGTGACAGGATGGGCGGCAGTTGCACAACCGCTGCCACTCCGTTCTACACTTTCGAGAACGTTTGACGGGAACTTGAGGGGACGAAACAATGCCGCTTACACCAGCCGACGTCCACAATGTGGCGTTCAGTAAGCCGCCTATTGGCAAGCGCGGTTACAACGAGGACGAGGTCGACGCGTTCCTCGACCTGGTGGAAAACGAGCTGACGCGGCTCATCGAAGAGAACTCCGATCTGCGCCAGCGGGTCGAGGAGCTGGACCGCGAATTGGCCGCCGGTGGCGGCGCCGCTGCCGCCGCCCCTGCTGCTCAGCCCGCCCCTGTTGCCCCTGTCTTCGAGCCCGAGCCCGAGCCCGAGCCGGTCAAGGCGGCGCCCGCGCCGGCGGCCGCAACCGGGACCAACGAGGAGCAGGCCCTCAAGGCGGCCCGCGTGCTGAGCCTGGCCCAAGACACCGCGGACCGGCTCACCAGCACCGCGCAGGCCGAATCGGACAAGCTGTTGTCCGACGCTCGCGCCAACGCCGACCAGATCATGACCGAGGCCCGGCAGACCGCAGAAACCACGGTCACCGAAGCCCGTCAGCGCGCCGACGCGATGCTGGCCGACGCGCAAACCCGCTCCGAGACGCAGTTGCGTCAGGCCCAGGAGAAGGCCGACGCCCTGCAGGCTGACGCCGAACGCAAGCACTCCGAGATCATGGGCACCATCAACCAGCAGCGCACCGTGCTGGAAGGCCGCCTCGAGCAGCTCCGCACCTTTGAACGCGAATACCGCACCCGCCTCAAGACCTACCTCGAGTCCCAGCTTGAGGAACTCGGCCAGCGCGGATCGGCGGCTCCCGTCGACTCCAGCGCCGATGCCGGTGGGTTCGACCAATTCAATCGGGGTAGTAACTAGCGGGGAGTAGTGCCGGACGGCCTGTTCGGCACACTTATTTGCACTGGACCTGGCAGTCCCGCCCCTCGGCTGGAGGATGACTGATGCTGATCATTGCGCTGGTACTGGCCCTGATCGGGCTTGTTGCGCTGGTGTTCGCAGTCGTGACCAGCAACGAGCTGGTCGCCTGGGTATGCATCGGCGCCAGCGTCCTGGGTGTCGTGCTGCTGATCGTCGACGCGCTGCGGGAACGGCAGCGCCGTGACACAACTGACGAAGCCCACGACGAGCAGCCGGCGGCGGACGAGGCAGTCGACTACCCGGAGGAAGTTCCGGACGAAACCGCTGAGCAGCCGGCCGACGAGACGGTCGCGGCCGACACCCGCGGCGAGGACCCGGCCAAGTAGCCTCAGCGCGTCGGCGTACTCAGTAGCTGGCGCACCTCATCATCGCTGACCTGGCGAAAGTCGTCGTAGAACTGTCCTACGGCTTCGAATCCCGGTGGCATCGTGGTGCATACGACGTTGTCGGCCACCTGCGCGAGTTCGCGGCAGACCGACTGCGGCCCGACCGGGACGGCGACGACGATGGACTCTGGCCCGGCGGCCCGAACAGCCCGGACGGCGGCCAGCATGCTGGCGCCGGTGGCGATGCCGTCGTCGACCAGGATCACGGTCTTGCCGTGCGGGTCGGCGATCGGGCGGCCACCCCGATACGCGTGTTCGCGGCGCGCCAGCTCGGCCGTCTCGCTCTCGATGACCTCGCGCACCTGCTCGTCGGTGATGTGCAGGCTGGAGACCACGTTGTCGTTCATCACCACGCCGCCGCCGCTGGCCAGCGCGCCCATCGCGAGCTCCGACCAGCGCGGCACCCCCAGCTTGCGAACCAGGAACACGTCGAGCTCGGCGGGTAGCGCCGAGGCGATCTCCCAGGCGACCGGAAGGCCGCCGCGCGCCAGGCCGAGCACCAGCACGTTGTCCTTGCCGCGGTAGGCCGTTAGCTGCTGGGCCAGCGCGCGGCCGGCGTCGTGGCGGTCGCGGAAGGATCGCGTCGCCCTGCGGCGCAGGTAGCCGTTTCGTGGGTTCATGGGTCGTAGTCAGCCTACTCCGGAGCCGCAATTCTCCCGAGGAACCGGACCGAATTGGTCGAATAGTGTTGTGCTTCAAGGGAATTAGATGCCAGGGCGGAGTCTGCTGGCGCCGTTCGGCCGGTCATTGCCGTGTCGTTGCGCCCGCCTCTGAGCGAGGATCGCCGTGAGCGCACACTGGTGAAATATCTTGTGTCACTTTGGTTCCAGCCACCTGCGACACGGGTTGAGGTCTTTGATTCGAGTCGTTGAACTGCCAGCTTTCTGACCCTAGCGAATGACCTGCGCTGGCATCTGGTGGTGCGCCTCGATCGGGCTGGGTCACGCCCGTCGGGGTCCGGGGTCCAGCAGGCGTCGCACGGAGATGCGGGAGCCGTAAGGCTGCAACATCTGGCTGGCCGGTCGAGTACGCACATTCAGTGGCCACCAGAACCAGCGACCGAGGAGGGCGGCGACTGACGGTGTCATGAACGACCGCACGATCAGCGTGTCGAACATCAGCCCGAGGCCGATGGTGGTGCCGAGTTGGCCGAGCATCACGAGGTCGCTGACGATGAAGGAGGACATGGTGGCGGCGAACACCAGGCCTGCCGCGGTGACGACGCCGCCGGTACCGGACATCGCGCGGATGTTGCCGGTCTTGAGTCCCGCGTGCAGCTCCTCCTTGAAGCGGGAGATCAGCAGCAGGTTGTAGTCGGCCCCCACCGCCAACAGCAGCATGACGGCCAGTGGCACGATCACCCAATAGAGCTGGACGCCGAAGATGTACTGCCACACCAGGATGGACAGCCCTATCGATGCGCCCAGGGATAGCGCGACGGTGCCGACGATGACCAGCGCGGCGATCAGGCTCCTGGTGATGAAGATCATGATGAGGAGAATGAGGCTGATCCCGGCCAGCGCGGAGATCATCAGGTCGTACGTCGCGCCCTCCCGAATGTCCTTGTAGGTCGCTGCGGTTCCCGCGATGTAGATCTTCGCGTCCGACAACGGGGTGGCCTTGAGGGCATCGAACGCTGCGTTCCTGAGCGGGTCGATGTGCGAGATCCCTTCCGGCGTAGCGGGATTACCCTCATGGGTGATGGTCATGCGTAGCGCATGTCCGTCCGGCGACATGAACAGTTTGAGGCCGCGCTTGAAGTCCGGGTTGCCGAATGCTTCGGGGGGCAGGTAGAAGGAGTCGTCGTTCTTGGCGTCGTCGAAGGCCTTGCCCAGCGCGGTCGCGGTCTTCAGCGCCTCCGCCGTCTGCGCATCGATGCCGGCGGTGGTGGCGTAGTTCGACTGGAGAAGGTCGCGGTTGGCTTGCTGAACGGCGAGTTGGGGCGGAATGAGGGCTTCCAGCTGCGGTTGCAGGGCGTTGAGTTTGTCCAGGCTCGCGGTGATCGTCGCGAACTTGTCGGCGAGCTCGCTGACGCCGTCGATGGATTCAAAGACCGATCGCAGTGCCGCACACAAGGGGATGTTGAAACAGTGTTTCTCCCAATAGAAGTAGCTGCGCAATGGCCGGAAGAAGTCGTCGAAATTGGCGAGGTGGTCGCGGACCTGATTGATCGTGTCGACGGTGTCGTGGAATGCCCGGGTCTGGTCGTCGGTGGCAGCGGCGCTTTCTTTCTGCAGCACCAGTTGTCGTTGCAGGATGTCGATCGACTTGGAGGTTTCGTCGACCTGTTTGAGGATGTCCCGGGCCCTAGCCTGCTGGTAGCTGAGGTTCATGATGCTGCTCGCGCTGGACGCGCTGATCTGAAACGGGATGGAGCTGTGGCTGATTGGCGTGCCCAGCGGTCGGGTGATCGACTGCACTAAGGCGATGCCAGGGGCGTGCAGCACGGCCTTGGCCGCCCGTTCCAGCAGGATCATGTCCGCGGGGTTGCGCATGTCGTGGTCGGATTCGATCATCAGCAGCTCAGGATTGAGCCGGGCTTCGGAGAAGTGGCGTTCGGCGGCCGCGTAGCCGACGACGGCAGGCGCCGATGCCGGCAGATAGGGGCGTCCGTCGAAGCTGGTCTTGTATCCGGGCAGCGCGAGTAAGCCGATCAGGGCCAGCGCGATCGACGCGACGAGGATGGGACCGGGCCACCGCACGATGACGGTGCCGATGCGACGCCAGCCGCGAGTGCGTGTCTTGCGCTTGGGGTCCATCAGCCCGAAGTGGCTGGCCATCACCAGCATGGCGGGGCCCAGGGTGAGCGCGGCCGCCAGCGCCACGAGCACGCCGAGGGCGGCGGGCAGGCCAAGGCTTTGGAAGTAGGGCAATCGGGTGAAGTGGAGGCAGGCCACCGCGCCGGCGATGGTCAGCCCGGAGCCGACGATGACGTGGATGGTCCCGCGGAACATGGTGTAGTACGCCGCTTCTCGCTCTTCACCGGCGGAGCGGGCTTCCTGATAGCGCCCGACGACGAAGATTGCATAGTCGGTGCCCGCGGCGATCGCCAGCAGGGTCAGCAGGTTCGTCGTGTAGGTCGACAGGCTGATGATCCCGGAGTGCGCGAGGAAGGCGACGACCCCACGGGCGGCGGACAGTTCGACCAGGACGGTCACGAGCATCAGGATCATGGTGACCAGCGAGCGGTAGACGATGAGCAGCATCACCGCGATGACCAGAAAGGTGACGGCGGTGATTTCGACGGTGCCCGCGCTGCCGACCTCGAACTGATCGGTGGTCAGTGGCGCCGCACCGGTGACATAGGCCGTGACGCCCGGCGGTGGCGGGGTGTTGGCCACGACGTTGCGGATGGAGTCGACCGATTCGTTGGACTGCGATTCACCCTGGTTGCCCCGCAGATACAACTGCACGAGAGCGGCTTTGCCGTCCTTGCTTTGCGCGCCCGCCGCGGTGATCGGATCCCCCCAGAAGTCCTGGATGTGTTCGACGTGGACGGTGTCCGCAGCCAACTTCTTAACCAGGACGTCGTAGAACTTGTGGGCGTCGGCGCCGAGGGGTTGGTCGCCTTCCAGGACGATCATCGCGTTGCTGTCGGAGTCGAACTCGCCGAAGACCTGACCGATGTGCTTCATCGCCTTCAGCGACGGCGAGACCGGCGAGCTCTGCGCCACCGTGTGGACCGCTCCCACGGCCTCCAGTGTTGGGATGAGGACGTTCGTCAGGGCGGCGACGACGACCCAGAGGATCGCGATGGGGATGGCGAGGTGACGGATGGTGCGAGCGATCCTCGAGTGCTGGACCGGGTCCTCGACGCGGTGCTCGCTCATGCGGACTTGTCCAGACAGGCAATGTAGCCGTTCACGTTGTTGGTGGACCTTTCGACCTTGACGATGCCGTTGACGGTGATGCGGCAGGTGAGGGTGAGAGAGTCTGCATCCCCTTGCGCACGGAGATCGGCGAAAAGGGTGGGGTCGGTCGTCGTCAGCAGGTGTGACCAGGGCAGCGTCGTATCGTCGACGCGCTGGGGCTGGGCGTGTTCGTCCAGGTAGTTGATGGTCGCCACCGCCCCGGGACTGCCGACGACTTCGAACAGGACCTGCTTGGGGTCGTAGTTACTGTTCTCGATGGAGTCGGCGCGCGGCCACGACACCACGTCGTTCGAACCGAAGATGCCGTGCAGCCGATACACGCCGAAACCCGCAAGCGTCACGACGAGCACCGTCACGATCACCGTCCAACGTCGCCTCACGATGCCGCCGATCGAAAACCGGGTCATCCGTGCGCCTTTCGACTGTGTGCGCGGTGATCTCCCGGCGATGCCCAGAGCCCGACGAGGCAGACCAAGGCGTGGGCGGGTCGAGTACGCATCCGGACTTACCTCCAAAATAGGTGAGGTAACTAACCTAACATCTGGAGGCACCGGCGGGTGCTGCGAGTAACCCGGATTGGATGATCAGCGCGTCTTCGCAGCCTGACTGCAAAGCGGGATCGCCGTTGAGTGCTACGCTTTTTAGTAAGTCAACTAACTCATAAAGGCGGTGAACATGGTCGTGACGCACCGGTCACAGGGAGCCCTGAAACGTCAGCGGCTGATCGAAAGTGCTCGCCGGATGATCTACCACCAAGGTGTCGAGCGGACGACGTTGGCCGACGTCGCCACGGAGGCCGACGTGGCCGCCGGGAACATCTTTTACTACTTCAGGACAAAGGACGAGTTGGTCGACGCGATCGTCGAGGGCTATTCCGGGGAAGGCGCCGAGCTGCTCGCTCGTCTGGATCGGCGACGGACGCCGCGCGCGCGTCTGAAGGGTCTCGTCAAGGAGCTCGACGCCGCCCGCGATTCCATCTCGCAGTACGGGTGCAAGATCGGAACGCTCGCCTCCGAGCTGAACAAGCGATGCGGGACTGAAGCGTCCGCCGGTAGTCAGGAGCTGTTGGGTTCGGTAGTCGACTGGGCCGAGCGGCAATTCCGGGAGATGGGCCGACCCGACGCGCGCGATCTGGCGGTCACGTTGATCGCCGCCTACCAGGGCATCGCTGTGCTCACCCACTCCCTGCGCGATCCCGACTTGATGCACCGGCAGAGCCGGCGGCTACTGCGTTGGATTGACGACGTCGCCGACCGTCAGGCCGAGGCCGCACCTTTGCCATGAGCAGCCACCTCAGACCCAGCCGCTGCGCCGGCCGACGTGACCACTGTGGTATCGACCCACTACGCCTGGCCCGTCGGCGCTCAGAGCTTCGCTGCCGACGCATCGGGCCTTCCAGCCAAGCCCATATTTGTATCTATCTGTGCACCCCGCGCGGGTAGGACTGCCAGTCGAACACCTGGAGAGGACCACGAAATGAAGGCATCCATCGACGGGATCGTCATCGCCGATGCACCGGACTCGGACCTGATCGAAATCGAGGGCAACTACTATTTCCCGCCCTCGTCGCTGGACGCTGCGTTGTTCAGCAACAGCCCGACTTCCTACACGTGCCCGTGGAAGGGGCACGCTCAGTATCACGACGTATCGATAGATGGTTCGACCCATCACGATGCCGCGTGGAGTTATCCCGACCCGTACCCATCCTCGTTTGAGCGAGTCGGCCGTGACTACAGCACCTACGGCGCCTTTGACCAGGTTCAAGTGACGATCGGTGAGTGAATGCCTTTCGGAGCAACAAACCGCACTCTTTTTTGCGCCGCGCACATCAGGAATAACCATGCCCTTCAAATCCACTGCCAACGATGCAGGAGGTCCAGGCAGTAATCAATGAAATCGGTTCCCTAACAAGGAAACTCGCGGCGAGTGCCGGCACCGACACGACCCCGCTGCACCACACGCTGGACAACCGAGTGAACCCCTTCCTGGGCAGGTTCCTCTCGCGCCGCACCCTCGCATCCCGGGGTGAACCCACCGCGGCGCCTAATTCACCCGGCAGTGGACGGCGACCCACCAACCCAAGCCGCATGTTTTCGCAATCGAGGGTCGATAGCCCTCACGACGACAAGGAGTCTGGATGACCATCACTTTGACGAACCCGCAAGGCTTGCCCAAGGTCGACTTTCACCGCCAGGTGTCGATCGCGACCGGTTCCAGGCTCGTGTTCATGGCCGGGCAGGTCGCCTGGGATGCCGACGGGGCGCTGGTCGGCGTGGGTGACCTCGCCGCGCAGGTCGAGCAGTGTTATCTCAACGTCGGCGCCGCCCTCGCCGAGGTAGGCGGCTCCTTTGCCGACATCGCGAAATTGACCATCTATGTGGTGGATTGGACTGTGGACAAGATGCCTTTGGTGGAGAAGGGCCGCACCCAGGCCTGCGCCAAACTCGGTGTCGACACGTTCCTGTCGCCGGGCACGTTGATCGGTGTCGCCGCGTTGTTCGTCCCCGAGCACCTCGTCGAGGTGGAGGCGATCGCGGTTCTCGATTAGCAAGGCTCGTCGGCGGTGAGGCTAGTGCGACGCAGACTGGCCGCCACACCTCGAAGCCGGCCCCTGGCCAGAACGGTGGCAACACCGAAAGGATAAAGAAGCGATGGACTTCCTAGTTCGCGTGGACGTTGCCCGCGCCTACGCGCTACCCGAGGACGAACGTTCGGCTCTGATCGAACGTGAACGGTCCAGGGGCCGAGAGCTGCTGTCACAGGGCGTGATTCGGCAGCTCTGGCGGTTGCCTGGTACCCGGACCAACATCGGGATCTGGTCAGCCGCTGATGCCGACGCCTTGGAGGAGGCGCTTGCCAGCCTGCCGATCCGATCGTATGCCGAGATTCACGTCACCGCACTAGCCACCTTCACCCCGTGACGGCCGTATAGCGTTGCCGGCCAGCCACAGTGGCCTCCGCCGAGCGCGGTTGGACAAGCGATCCGCTGCCCGACCCCTGGGGACTGAGCTCTTGGCGACGGTCGGCTTGTGGCGCCGGGCACGACCTCCCCGGCGGGATTCGCGCCGACGTGCCGCCGGCCGTGCCCGCCGATGGCAACACAGCGGGTTCTGGTACCACCGTCGAGGGTGGGGCGTCGGTCGTACGCAGCCGCGCGAAGTTTCACGGGATTCATTGGCGCAGATACGTTTTACCCCGATTCTCGGGGGCGTGACATTCGGGTCACCAGGCGTCGTGGTCTAGACAACCCCTGCCGTCGTAAAGGACGCGATGTGATCGATGGTGTGTTCGGTGCGTTTCGCACGGCTCGCCGTCGCGAAAGTCGTTGCCCTGCTGCATGTCCACGATGGCCTCGGCCCAGCTACGCAATGCGTCGATGTAGTCGAGGCGCGCGAGCGTAGGTTGCTGAAGCCCGAGGATCGCGTCGCTCCAATACCCGATGACCGCGGGCGCGGGGGTGATCCGGTGGCGCCGCACGTCAATTGGCGCTGCGCGACGACCATCTCGTCGTACATCTGTTAGTGGGCGGCCTAGTAGGCATTGGAGTTGTTGCTGTCCGGGCCTTCGTTAGAACTGCAACACCTCCGACGGACAACCCCGAAACGCCTTGTCGCGTAACGCCATCAGTTGCCGTAGACCCGGTCGGGGCGGATGAGCACCGCTGCCCGGCGCTGCTCGGCCATCACCCGGTCGTACTCGTCCCAGTCGTCGTGTTCGCCGCCGGCTGCGGTGAAGATCGCTCGGAGCAACAGCCGCAGCCCTTCGGCGTCAAGCCAGGGTTGGGGATCATCGGGTCCGGCCAGCTCGGCGCGCCCTTCGACGGCCGCCCACTGCCAACCGTTGCGGAAGGTGGCCGTGACCTGGGGTCGAGCCCGCAGGTTCGCCAGCTTGACGGGGCCTACCGCGACCACGGCCAAGATGGTCTCCCCGGTGACGGGATGGGCCAGGACGCCGGCGTTAACCAGCGACGACTGGATGGTGCCGTTGGCTCGCAACGTCGACACCACCACCAGGCCCTGCTCGTCGCTGGACAGCGATGCTGCTTCTTGAAGAGTCGTCACGGAATGTCCTCCTTGTTGTCGTGGACCATGCTCGTCGTCTGTTGTTCGGTCGCCGCCGCGGCGTGTGCCGGGCCCTGTCTGTCAGCGGGACTCGACGCCATCCGCACCGATGGTGCGGGGAGGCGGTTGTTGGTGTGAGCGTGGCTTCTTCACGAAGCGATGGATGGCTTCGTAGGCATGCTGTTGTATTGCCGGGTCCTTGAAGTCGGCGACGATCTCAGCCTGATCCACTAGGGGCCCGACGACCTTGCCCGGTGCGCTGGCGTAGAACACGCCGCTGCGCAACTGTTCGTCGGTTACTCCATCGACCAGCCGCTGGGCACCCGTCTCCAACCGGTGTCCGCGCCCCAACGCGGGAAGGACGTAGGGCAACAGAAGATGATTCATCAAGGCCCTGGTGAGCGGGCCCATGTCGCGCAATGCCTCCGTTCCCGCGGTGTTGCCCGGGCTTACTGTGAGCAGCCGAAGGTCGGGATGCTTTCGCGCCAGCGCCGACATCCACAACGCACCAAGGTATTTCACCTGCCCGTAAGCGAGGAACGTATTGAACTTGCGCTGCTTGAAGAACGAACCGTCGATGACGCCGGCGAACTCCTCCACCGAGTGGTCGGTGAACGTGGGCCGCGCCATCCCCATCGAGGGAACACCGCGCGCGGCTTCGCTACCCACCAGGACCGCGGTGTTGGTCAACGCCCCGTCGGCGAGGAGATTCTCGAGCATTACGACGTGGCCAAGCACGTTGGAACCGAAGACGTGCGTGACGCCATCAGCGGTGAGCGCCAGCGGTGTCGGGCCACCGGTGCCGCCAGCGTTCATGACGACCGCATGAAGTGGGCCATCCAACGTGCTCAGCGCGGACCTCACCGAGTCCGAATCGGTCAGGTCCATTCGAACTACCGTGAAGATGGACCTGCCCGTGATGCGCTCCAGGTCGGCGGCCGCGGCCCGCCCGCTGTCAGTGTTGCGACACGCCAGATAGATCCTGTCGAAATCGCCGGCAAGAGCGAGTTGGCGCGCCACCTCCTTGCCGAGCCCAACGTTGGCACCGGTGATCAGAACCGCCTTGGATGACGTCGCAACCATGCTGTGATTTCCTTCCGATAAACGCTCGATAGAGACTTTGCGCCGGCGCCACCGGTGACAGAACTCCATCGGTGGGCGTGGCGCTGTGGCTCGATGATCAGCCCAAAGACCTTGGGTTTCATCGATGTCATGTACTCGGCAGTACTCAGGCGGCGTCGAGTGCCAACGTCGCCGTCATGATGCCCTTTCTGTGTGGGATGACTGACCTAGCCTACATATGGTTTGTACTCTACGCTACATAATCATCCCTTCCAAGTAGGCGCATGTCTACCACTAGGCCGTCCGGCGCAGATAGCTGTTACATCGTTAAATATGATGGTATTAAGCATATTTAGAACTATCGATAGCAACGAGCAGGCGCACCGCGGCGGAAGCGACCCCGTGCTTGCGGCAACAGATGGTGCATCGTGCTATGTAGTGTTGACTACACTATTGGGGTGCGGTCAGAGCTACACTGACTTCCAGGTTGCCGCGAGCGGGACCGTGCAGAACCCGGTAAGACGATGCAGGGTTCGCGGCGCGCGAGCACCACGCACTGGAACGACGGACAGCATGAGACGAATCGGAAAGGGGATCAGGGCAGCGGGGCCCGCAGCGACGAGATCTCGCCAGACCTGGCCAACGTGATGGCAGCGAACGAATCGGTCACCGAGCCGCGACGGCTCACCCCCAAGGGACGGGCCACGCGGGAGCGCATCGTGGCGACAGCAGCGCAACTGATGCACGACCATGGTGTCGCCGGCACGAGTCTCGGTGACGTCCAGAAGGCGGCGGGCGTTGGCGTTTCGCAGGTGTATCACTACTTCGGGGACAAGGATTCGCTGATCCGGGCCGTCATCGCGTACCGCATCGACGCACTCCTGGCAACGCTGGGCGGGCTGGACAGCATGGACGGGTTACGCGCCTGGCGAGACCTCCTCGTCGACACGCTTCGCCAGCGCAACTGTGAGGGCGGCTGCCCGGTCGGGTCGCTGGTCGGGGAGCTGGTCGAGGCCTTTCCGGAGTGTCGAGCCGACCTCGCCGGCGGATTCGACCAGTGGGAAGCGGCGATCCGTGAGGGCCTACGGGCCATGTGCGACCGGGGCGATCTGCGCCGCAAGGCCGATCCCGACCGGCTGGCGACCGCACTGTTGGCCGCGGTCGAAGGCGGCATGCTGCTCGCGCAGATTCGCCGGGACCCCGCTCCGCTCGAAACGGCACTCGATGAGGTCCTCGATCGCATCGAGGAGCTCAGGCCCCGACGCGCGTCGGCCCCTCGGTAAGCCACACGCATCCCTCGTCGCGTCGGCTGCCTTGGTGAAAATCGGAGCGCCACAAAGAATTGACCAACAGCGAAGGTCTGCGATTGCCGCGCGCCACGGATAACCGATCCCGGCGCTTTGGCGTTCATTCCGCTCGCCGATTCGTATGTGTCCGAGGGGGGACTTGAACCCCCACGCCCATTAGTAGGGCACTAGCACCTCAAGCTAGCGCGTCTGCCATTCCGCCACTCGGACCAGACCAACGAGAGTTGGCAGCTAAGGCTAGCGGATCGGCCCGCGCGGACCCAAGTTAGCTTGCCGACGGCGGTTTGATTCGACGGCGAGCTAGCGGTGGTGGTGGCGCACCCGACAGGGCAGACATCCGCCTTGATGGCCCTGGATTGCACGGCCGGCGACCTGGGCGTGGGTGGGAGCGGCGGCGGCCACCTCAACCAGCCCCAGCACGGCGGCGCCCAGAACGGCTACGGCGGCCAGGCCCGCTATCCTCATCCGCGGAAAATACCATACCCCCCTTGGGTACCTTGAGAAGGCTGCGGCGTTGCGCCGGGCCCATCGTGGGCCGACTGGGTTCCGCTGCCTGAGCCGGGCAGCCCCGGCAGTGGTAGGAAAGGTGGTTGTGACAGTTGAGAACGGAGTTCCCAACCATCCAAGCGACGATGTGGTCGAAGTTGTCAGCAGGCTGATCCGGTTCGACACCACCAACACCGGTGACCCCGAGACCACGCAGGGCGAGGCCGAATGCGCCCACTGGGTTGCCGAGCAGCTCGCCGAGGTCGGCTACCGACCCGAATACCTCGAATCCGGCGCCCCCGGGCGGGGCAATGTGTTCGTCCGCCTCAAGGGCGCCGACAGCTCACGGGGCGCACTGCTGATCCATGGGCATCTCGACGTCGTGCCGGCCGAACCCGCCGATTGGAGCGTGCATCCGTTTTCCGGCGCGGTCGAGGACGGCTATGTCTGGGGCCGCGGCGCGGTCGACATGAAAGACATGGTCGGGATGATGATCGTCGTCGCCCGACAGTTGAAGCAGGCCGGCATCGTGCCGCCGCGTGATTTGCTGTTCGCGTTCGTGGCCGACGAGGAGCATGGCGGCAAGTACGGGTCGCATTGGCTGGTCGACAACCGCCCGGAGCTGTTCGAGGGCGTCACCGAGGCGATCGGCGAGGTGGGCGGGTTCTCGCTGACCGTGCCGCGTCGTGACGGCGGCGAACGCCGGCTGTATCTGATCGAGACGGCCGAGAAGGGCATCCAGTGGATGAAGCTGACCGCCCGGGGCCAGGCGGGGCACGGCTCGATGGCCAACGACCGCAATGCGGTCACGCTGCTTGCTGAGGCCGTTGCCCGGATCGGCCGGCACCAGTTTCCGCTGGTAATGACCGACACCGTCGTCGAGTTCCTGGCCGCCATCAGTGACGAGACCGGCCTGACCTTCGACACCGGCTCCGGCGATCTGGAGGGCGCGATCGAAAAACTCGGCCCGATGGCCCGCATGCTGAAGGCGATCGTGCGTGACACCGCCAACCCGACGATGCTGAAGGCGGGGTACAAGGCCAACGTGATCCCCGGCAGCGCCGAGGCGGTGATCGACTGCCGCGTGCTGCCCGGCCGGCAGGCCGCGTTCGAGGCCGAGATCGACGAGTTGCTCGGTGCAGACGTGACCCGGGAGTGGATCCGGGACCTGCCGTCGTACGAGACCAGTTTCGACGGCGATCTGGTCGACGCGATGAACGCCGCGGTGCTCGCGGTGGACCCGGACGGCCGCACCGTGCCCTACATGCTGTCCGGCGGGACTGACGCAAAGGCCTTCGCGCGCATAGGCATTCGCTGCTTTGGCTTCGCGCCGCTGAAGTTGCCGCCGGAGCTGGATTTTGCTTCTCTGTTCCACGGCGTCGATGAGCGGGTACCCGTCGATGCGCTGCGGTTCGGCACCGACGTGCTGGCCCATTTCCTGACCCACTGTTAGAGAAAACCGAAACGAGAGGATCGCCAATGAGCTTGCCGTCCGACCCGTATGACGCGCTGCCCAAGCTGCCGTCGTTCACCTTGACCTCGACCTCGATCACCGACGGTCAGCCGCTGGCGACGCCGCAGGTCAGCGGCATCATGGGCGCCGGGGGAGAAGACGTGAGCCCGCAGCTGAGCTGGTCGGGATTCCCCGCGGAGACGCGCAGCTTCGCGGTCACCGTCTATGACCCCGACGCCCCGACGCTGTCCGGGTTCTGGCACTGGGCCGTGGCCAACCTGCCGGCCGACGTCACCGAGCTGCCCGAGGACGCGGGCGACGGCCGCGAGCTGCCCGGCGGCGCCCAGCAGCTGGTCAACGACGCCGGCATGCGGCGTTTCATCGGCGCCGCGCCGCCGCCCGGGCACGGTCCGCATCGCTACTACGTGGCAGTGCATGCCGTCGATGTCGACAAGATCGACCTCACCGAGGACGCGAGCCCGGCGTTCCTCGGCTTCAACCTGTTCCAGCACGCGATCGCGCGGGCCTACATCTACGGCACCTACGAACAGAAGTAGGTGAAACCTCGCGCAGTTGTGCTCGTCCTACCGGGCGGGCGGGTGCGCAGCGACGAGGCGTCGCGGTGGTGGCAGCCGGCCAACGTCCGGATGATGTTGGTCGCTGCCGCCCTGAGGTGGCGGCTGGGCCGCGACGTCGAGGTGCGACTCGTCCGGTACCGCCTTCGTGGCTGGAACAGCCCGCGATACGACGCGGTGGTCGACGCCACTGCGGTGCTTGACTCCGTTAGTCATCAGTTCGATGCGAAAAACATTGTGCTGGTAGGCCATTCGATGGGTGGTCGAGTCGCGACTCGGCTTGCTGCCGGTGGACGGGTCGGCGCGGTGGTTGCGCTGGCACCGTACTGGCCCCGCGATGACGGCGACCTGATTCCGCCGTCGACCCGGCTGCTGGTGGTGCACGGCACCGCCGACACCCGCACCGACCCCGAAGCATCGCGCATCCAAACGGTACGAGCCCGCCAGCGCGGGCTGGACGCGCAGTGGGTGGGCATCGCGGGTGCGGACCATTCGATGCTGCGACCGTACTTTGAATGGCACCGTCGCACAGTCGATTTCGTCGCGGAGTATCTTCAGTAAGTGTGCAGCATTGGGCACATTTGCCTGAGCCAGTCGGCAATTGAGCTGCGATTGGCGTCGAGAGTCGAATCGCTGGGTTGGATGCCAACGGTGGTGACGAAATGCTCGATCGCAGCTTTAACCGCGTCGGGAGGGCTGTACTTCTCCAGCGTGTCGGCAGCTTTGCGGGCGGTCTCCGGTTTCGACGCGAGCATGAGGTCGTCCTTGGCATTGCCAAGGTCGTAACACGTGGAGGTGTCGGGCGGCTCGCCGTTCGCCGTGCCGCCGACGCAGCCCGCAATCACCACTGCCATGGCAGTCGTTCCGACGATCGTCAATCGGTTGAATCGCACCGGCGGCCTCCTCGGAAGGATCGATTGTGGTGCGGCCACCATACATTGACGCGAGGCAACCAACAGCGAAACACAAAATCGCTCTTAGCTCGCATCTTGTCGCTAGCGCAAAGATGTTGATTGGCTCCCGGTGAAGTCGTCTCGCCGGCTCCCAACATCTCAAATCACTTGAGTCACTTTGGTTTCAGTGGTTTCAGATCGGGCCTTTTTGTCGGCGGTGGGACATATTATTCGAATATGTGTTCGAGTAGTCGCGAGGAGATCCAAGAGGACTTCGACGCACTGCGCGGCGCGGTCTCGCGCATCGTCGACCACTCGTACGATGCGCTGACCACACCGGAACGGCTGGCACTGCTTGAGCGGCTCGAATGCGAAACCCGGCGGCTGCGGGTTCCGGGGCATGAATTGATCAACCAGCTCGGCGAACAGTCCGACTCCGGTGAGCTGGGTGGAACCTTGACCGCTGCGCTGGCCCACCAGCTGCGGATCACGCGAAGTGAGGCCGGCCGGCGTATTGCTGAGGCGGCCGATCTGGGGCCGCGGCGGGCGATCAGCGGCGAACCGCTGCCCCCGCGATTGACCGCGACGGCAAAGGCCCAGCGCGACGGCAATATCGGCTCATCCCATGTCGCGGTGATCCGCCAGTTCTTCGACGCGCTGCCCTCCTGGGTGGACATCGAGACCCGGGAATACGCCGAGAAGGATCTGGCCGAACATGCCACCCACTATCGGCCCGACCAGGTGGCCAAGCTCGCAGACCGGCTGGCCGCTTACCTCAACCCCGACGGCAACTTCACCGACGACGATCGCGCCCGCCGCCGCGGACTCACGCTGGGTAAGCAAGACATCGATGGCATGTCGCGGCTGTCCGGCTGGCTGACCCCCGAAGCCCGCGCCACCGTTGAAGCCGTGCTGGCCAAAACGGCTTCCCCCGGTATGTGCAATCCCGAGGACGACCTGCCCGTCGTGGACGGCACACCCGCCGCCGTTGTCGCGCGGCGTGATATCCGGACTGCCGCCCAGCGCAATCACGACGGCCTTAACGCCGCCCTACGCGCCGTGTTGGCCAGCGGAAAGCTGGGTCAGCACAACGGTTTACCGACCACCATCATCGTGACCACCACACTGAAGGATCTCGATGCCGCGGCCGGCAAAGGGCTGACGGGCGGCGGCACCCTGCTTCCCATGAGTGACGTGATCCGGCTGGCCCGTGACGCTTACCACTACCTGGCGGTCTTTGACGACGCCAAACCCGTGGCGCTGTACCACACCAAACGGCTGGCCTCTGCGGGACAGCGAATAGTCTTGTACGCGAAGGATCGTGGTTGCACGCGACCGGGCTGTGACGTACCCGGTTACTGGTGCGAGGTACACCACGTCGAAGACTGGGCGATCACCCACCGCACCGACATCGACCAGCTCACCCTGGCCTGCGGCCCCGATCACAAGCTGCTCGAGAAGGGCTGGAAGACCCGAAAGCGCAAAGACGTTGCCACCGAATGGATTCCGCCACCACATCTCGACCGAGATCAGCCACGGGTCAACACCTTTCATCACCCGGAAGTCCTGCTAGTCGACGGAGCAGACGGAGTGGCCTAGCCGGGCGGGCGGCCTAGGTCGGCGGGCTGACCGCCGACCCGACCGCATCGCTCAGTGTGGCGAAACCGCCGTCGTGCAGCCGCCTCGCAATGCCGTCGTGAATGTGCTTGGGCCACAAGCCGCCTCCGTAGATGAAGCCGGTATAACCCTGCAGCAGCGAGGCGCCGGCGGTGATGCGCTCCCACGCGTCGTCGGCGGTCTCGATGCCGCCGACGCTGATCAGCACCAGGCGATCGCCGACCCGGCGGTAGAGCCGGCGCAGCACCTCGACGGCGCGGTGTGCCACCGGCGGCCCGGAGATGCCGCCGGGCCCCAGCTCGTCGACTCCCGGGGTGCGCAGACCCTCTCGCGACACCGTGGTGTTGGTCGCGACAATGCCGGCCAGTCCCAGCTCGACGGCCAGGTCCGCGATGTCGTCGACGTCGGAATCGCTGAGATCCGGGGCGATCTTGACCAGCACCGGCACCGACGTCTCGGCGAGCACCGCGGCCAGGATGGGCCGCAACGATTCGACCGCCTGCAGATCGCGCAACCCCGGCGTGTTCGGCGAGCTGACGTTGACCACCAGATACGACGCCAGCGGGCCGACCAGCCGCGCGCTGGCCCGGTAGTCGTCGACGGCCTCGGCGGCCGGCGTGACCTTGGTCTTGCCGATGTTCACCCCGATCGGCACGTCCGGCTGATGGCGGGCCAGACGGGTGGCCAGCTCGCCGGCACCGTGATTGTTGAACCCCATCCGATTCAGCAGCGCCCGATCCTGGGGCAGCCGGAACAGGCGCGGTGCCGGGTTGCCGGGCTGCGGGTGCGCGGTCACGGTGCCGACCTCGGCATACCCGAAACCCAAGGCGCCCCAGGTGCGCAGCCCCATGCCGTCCTTGTCGAAGCCGGCGGCCAGCCCCAGCGGCGCGGGGAAGTGCACGCCGAACACCGTGCTGGCCAACACCGGATCACTCGGCCCGAGTAGCCGGTGCAGCAGCCGGCGCGGCACCCCGACGGCGGTCGCGACGCGCAGCGCGGTGAAAACCAGCGTGTGAATCCGCTCGGGCGGGATCAAGAAGAACAGGCGGCGCGCCAGACCGTACAGACCGTTTTCCACCGTCACAGTTCCGGCTGATCGGGCCGTCGGTCACTGATGCGAGTTTTCTTGCGGCGCAACAACACCCGTCTGCTGCCGTCGTTGTACAACCGCACCCGGGTAAGCTCCCAGCCACGGTATTCGGCCTCGATGGACAGCCGGATGGAGGCGCTGAGCCTGGTCACCTCCGGGGGCAGGCGCAGCGGAACCCATTCGTAGTCGTCGGACATGTCCGCGACCCAGCCCGCCGGTAGGCGACTCCACCGCGGCGCCGTCAACGCGTTCCCGCCGCGCGCTCGATGACCTGGACCCCCGCACCGGACCCCGACACCACGTACAAGGTGTTCGATGCCTCGTCAAAGGCCAACGAGTTGGGTTGCTGCACAGTTGGGTAACGCACCTTTTCGACGGGAATTCCGGTTGATAAATCGTAACCAATAACCATATTCGATGCGGTTTGTGACACCCAGGCCAAATCCCGAGAGCCGGCCAGTCCGTACGGGGCTTGGCGCACCGGGTAGGCCTGCCGCAGGATCAGCGGGTCGACTCCATACACCAGCAGTTCGTCGCCGCGGGTGTCGGCCACCAGGACCCGGCCTACCGGATCGGCGGCCATCGTGGTCGCGCCCGCGCCGGCCCGCAGCGACTGTGCGACCCGGCCGTCGGCGCCGATCGTCGTCACCGAGGTCTGTCCGCGATCCAGAACCACCGTCGTATTTCCTTGTGTCACAAGCCCATCAACCCGGGCGAAAACCTTCGTCCGGTTCTGCACCGTCGCAGTGTCCGCGCTCGCAGCGCCGACGGTGTACACGGCACCGTCGGCGCTGCCCAGCATCAGCTTGCCGTCCGCCCGGCGCGCGATCGCGGTGAAGTCCACGCCGGCTGAATCGGCGACGTTTACCTGCGTGGTGTGGCCGCCAGTCAGATCCAGCACGACGTAGCCGCCGCGGGCGGCGAGGTAGGCCGTGCCGTGGCCGTCGCTGGTCAGCGCGGTCGCCGGGCCCGGCAGCCCGATCACCCGCGGCGCGAGCTGCCCGGGGCCGAACACCGCGACACTGGCGGCCGCCCCCGGACCGGCGCCGGGGGTCAACACCGCCAGCTGGTGGGTGCCGTCGTCGAAGACCGTCGCCGCGACGTGAGCGGCCAGGGGCCGCACCGTGCCGGCCGGATTCTGCGAGACCGGCGGCGACTGGGCGGGATACGCGGATTCGATGGTGGGCGGGGCGCTATCGAGCGGATTCGATGAACAACCAGCGACTAACGCCAGCAAAGTGACCAATCTAACAAAAGATCGTTGAGCTGTTCGTTTCTTGGTCTTACGACGTGATAGCAACAACCAACCTTGAATCGGGGGACATGGATACAAATTCTAAGGAACGGCTCCGCATCCAATCGGGCCATGTTGCCGACATGCGCCCGTACTGGAGAGGTATGGTCGGATTATGACCGTCATCGCTGACCGGCATACCGCACACAAAGAGTTTGCTTTCGAAGACATTTCGACCGGCATCTTTGCGAGCGGATACGGACAAGTTGGTGACGGACGCAGTTTTTCGTTCCACATCGAGCATCGCTCGCTCATCGTCGAAATTTACCGGCCGCGTCTTGCCGGGCCCGTTCCGCAGGCCGAGGACGTGGTCGCGACGGCGGTGCGCGGTCTGGTCGACATCGACCTCACCGACGAGCGCAGTTTGACCGCGGCGGTGCGCGACTCGGTCGCGGCGGCGGTGCCCGTCTCTCGCTAGTCACTTCCGGGCGCGGCGAATCGCACCGGGTACGGTCGTCGTCGTGACACAAACGGCGGCCGCGACGTGACTGTGATCCTGTTGCGCCACGGCCGGTCGACCTCGAACACCGCGGGCGTCCTGGCCGGCCGTTCCGAGGGCGTCGACCTCGACGACAAGGGCCGCGAGCAGGCTATGGGCCTGATCGACCGGATCGGCGACCTGCCGATCCGCGCGATGATCACCTCGCCGTTGCTGCGCTGCCGGAACACGGTCGCGCCGCTGGCCGAGGCGCTGTGCCTGGAGCCATTCGTCGAGGACCGGCTCGCCGAGGTGGACTACGGAGAATGGACCGGCCGCAAGATCGGCGAGCTGGGCAAGGAGCCGCTGTGGCGGGTCGTTCAGGCGCACCCCAGCGCGGCGGTGTTTCCCGGTGGCGAGGGGCTGGCCCAGGTGCAGACGCGCGCGGTGGCCGCGGTGCGGGAACACGACCGGCGGCTGAGCGAGGAGCACGGCGGTGATGTGCTGTGGGTGGCTTGCACTCACGGTGATGTCATCAAGTCGCTGATCGCCGACGCCTACGGCATGCATCTGGACGGCTTCCAGCGCGTCACCGCCGACCCGGCGTCGGTGAGCGTCATCCGGTACACCCCGTTGCGGCCGTTCGTGTTACACGTCAACCACACCGGTCGACGGCTGGCCGCGGCGCTGCGGGCCGGTCCGCCACCCCAGACGGGCGACGAGAGCGACAAATCAGAAGAGCCGCAACAACAACCGGCCGAAGCGGAGCCGTCGAGCGACGCGGTCGTCGGGGGATCCACAGACTAAGTCGGTCGCGGCAACCGAATCGAATCGCCTTGCGACGGCAACAGCCGGTATTTTGGAGGTGCCATGGCTCGCGCAATCCATGTATTCCGCACTCCCGACCGCTTCGTGGCCGGGACCGTCGGTCACCCCGGAAATCGGACCTTCTACATCCAAGCGGTGGGCGATTCCCGGGTGGTGTCGGTGGTCCTGGAGAAGCAACAGGTCGCGGTGCTCGCCGAACGCATCGGCGCGCTGTTGCTCGAGGTGAACCGCCGGTTCGGTACGCCGGTCCCGCCGGAGCCGTCCGAGGTCGACGACCTCAACCCGCTCATCACGCCCGTCGACGCGGAGTTCCGGGTCGGGACCATGGGCCTGGGCTGGGACTCGGAGGCCCAGACCGTCGTGGTCGAACTGCTGGCCGTCACCGACGCCGAGTTCGACGCCTCGGTGGTGCTCGACGACACCGACGAAGGCCCCGACGCGGTCCGGGTGTTCTTGACCCCGGAGTCGGCGCGGCAGTTCGCCACCCGCTCCAATCGCGTGATCTCGGCGGGACGCCCGCCATGTCCGCTGTGCGACGAACCGCTGGACCCTGAGGGCCACATTTGCGCGCGCTCCAACGGTTATAAGCGCGGCGCGCTGCTCGGGTCCAACGATGACCCCACTGAATAACCAGAATGACGATCGCGAGGTCCTGCGCGACGGCGAGCTGACCGTTCTCGGACGGATCCGCTCGGCCAGTAACGCCACGTTCCTGTGCGAGGCCACATTGGGCGACTCCACCGTGCACTGCGTCTACAAGCCGATCTCCGGCGAGCAGCCGCTGTGGGACTTCCCGGACGGGACGCTGGCCGGCCGCGAGCTTGCCGCGTACCAGGTGTCGGCACAGCTGGGCTGGAACCTGGTGCCCTACACCATCATTCGTCACGGTCCGGCGGGACCGGGCATGCTGCAGCTGTGGGTGAAGCAGCCCGGCGACGAGGTGGACAGCGATCCGCGGCCGGGGCCGGATCTGGTGGACCTGTTTCCCGCCGGTCGGCAGCAGCCGGGTTATCTGCCGGTACTGCGCGCCCAGGACTACCGCGGCGACGAGGTCGTTCTGATGCACGCCGACGACATTCGCCTGTGGCGGATGGCGGTGTTCGACGTGCTGATCAACAACGCCGACCGCAAGGGCGGGCACGTGCTGCGCGATCTCGAGGGCCACATCTACGGCGTCGACCACGGAGTGTGCCTGCACGTCGAGAACAAGCTGCGCACGGTGTTGTGGGGCTGGGCCGGCAAGCCGATCGACGATCAGACGTGCAAGGCCATTGCCGGCCTGTGCGACGCGCTGGGCGATGAATTCGGCGATGCGCTGGCTGGCCAGATCACCCGCACCGAGATCGCGGCGCTGGGCATGCGGGCGCACGCGCTGCTGGACAACCCGGTGATGCCCGTCCCCAATCGGCATCGCCCCATTCCCTGGCCCGCCTTTTAGGGTCCGGCATCGCCGTCGGCGATACTGAAACGGTGCGCCCGGCCTCTCAAGACCAATCGGAGGAGATGACTGACGCCGAATTGGCCGCCGATCTCGCCGCCGACGCCGGGGAGCTGCTGCTGAAAGTCCGCGAGGAGGTCGGCTTCGGTCATCCGTGGATGCTGGGCGACGCGGGTGACAGCCTGGCCAACGAGCTGATCCTGCGGCGGCTGCGGGCCGAGCGCCCCGACGATGCCGTGCTCAGCGAGGAAGCCTACGACGATCTGAAGCGGCTCAAGCACGACCGGGTGTGGATCATCGACCCGGTCGACGGCACCCGCGAGTTCTCCACCCCGGGGCGTGACGACTGGGCGGTACACATCGCGCTGTGGCAGCGTCCCGTCGATGGCCGGCGCGAAATCACCGATGCGGCAGTCTCTTTGCCGGCGCGGGACAACATCGTGTATCGCAGCGACACCGTGAACGACAGCCAGGCGCGGGTCGGCATTCCGCACCCGCTGCGCATCGCCGTCAGCGCCACCCGGCCACCGGCCGTGCTGCACCGCATCCGGCAGTCGCTGGCGATCCAGCCGGTGGGGATCGGTTCGGCGGGCGCCAAGGCGATGGCCATCATCGACGGCGACGTCGACGCCTATCTGCACGCCGGCGGTCAATGGGAGTGGGATTCGGCGGCGCCGGCCGGGGTGGTGATGGCGGCGGGGATGCACGCGTCGCGGCTGGACGGCTCGCCGATGCGCTACAACCAGGAAGACCCGTACCTGCCCGACTTCGTCATGTGCCGTGCGGAGGTAGCGCCGATCCTGCTCGCGGCCATCCGCGACGCGTGGCGCTGACCGCCCCGCCTAGGCCGATTGCCCGCCTCCTCAGCCGCCCGCTGCGCGGGCCGCATCGTCACCGGGCCTAAAGTCGACAGCATGCAGTCGTGGTCTCCCGCAGAGGTTCCGGTGGTGCCCGGACGCGGCCCGGAGCTACGGCTTTACGACACCTCCGACCGCCAGGTCCGTCCGGTGGCGGCCGGGAAGACCGCAACCATGTACGTCTGCGGGATCACTCCGTACGACGCCACGCACCTGGGCCACGCGGCCACCTATCTCGCGTTCGACCTGATTCACCGGCTGTGGCTGGATCTGGGGCACGACGTGCACTACGTGCAGAACGTCACCGACGTCGACGACCCGCTGTTCGAGCGGGCCGCGCGCGACGGCATCGACTGGCGTGAGCTCGGCGATCGCGAGGTGCAGTTGTTCCGCGAGGACATGGCCGCGCTGCGGGTGTTGCCGCCGCGCGAGTATGTCGGCGCGACCGAAGCCATTCCCGAAGTGGTGGAGCTCGTCGAAAAGATGCTGGCGTCGGGGGCCGCGTACGTCGTCGACCCGGAAATTGGGGAATATCCGGACGTCTACTACCGCGCGGATGCCACGCCGCAGTTCGGCTACGAGTCGGGCTATGACCGCGACACCATGCTGCGGCTGTTCGCCGAGCGCGGCGGCGACCCCGACCGCGCCGGCAAGACCGATCAACTCGACGCGCTGCTGTGGCGGGCCGAGCGGCCCGGGGAGCCCAGCTGGGCTTCACCGTTCGGCGCCGGGCGGCCCGGTTGGCACGTCGAGTGCGCGGCGATCGCACTCAGCCGCATCGGCAGTGGCCTAGACATTCAGGGCGGCGGCCGCGACCTGATCTTCCCGCATCACGAATTCACTGCCGCGCACGCCGAATGTGTAAGGGGCGAAAGGCGATTCGCCCGGCACTATGTGCATGCCGGGATGATCGGCTGGGACGGGCACAAGATGTCGAAGAGCCGCGGCAACCTGGTGCTGGTGTCGGTGCTGCGCGCGCAAGGCGCCTCGCCGGCTGCCATTCGGCTCGGCCTGCTGGCCGGGCACTACCGCGCGGACCGGTCCTGGAGCCAGCAGCTGCTCGACGAGTCCGCCGCGCGGCTGCAGCGCTGGCGCACCGCGACGATGCTGCCCGCCGGCCCGGACGCCACCGACGTCATCGCCCGGGTGCGCAAGTACCTGGCCGACGACCTGGACACTCCCAAAGCGATTGCAGCACTTGACGGTTGGACCACAGACGCACTCGAGTACGGCGGACACGACGAGGGTGCGCCGAAGTCAGTGGCCACCGCAATCGATGCGCTGCTCGGCGTGGAACTGTAATCGCTGTGAAAGGTAGTTGACGGCCATGACATCGGTGCAGGGCAAAGTCGTTCTCATCACCGGGGGTGCCCGGGGAATCGGCGCCGAGGTCGCCCGCCGGCTGCGTCACAAGGGCGCCAAACTCGTGCTGACCGATCTCGACAGGGCCGCGCTGGACACCCTGGCCGCCGAGCTCGGCGGCGACGAGCACGTGCTGACGGCCGTCGCCGACGTGCGTGACCTGCCCGCCATGCAGGCCGTCGTCGACAACGCGGTGCAACGCTTCGGCGGCCTCGACGTTGCCGTGGCCAATGCCGGCATCGCCAGCTACGGCTCGGTGCTGCAGGTCGACCCGGAGGCATTCAAGCGGGTGCTGGATGTCAACCTGCTCGGCGTCTTTCACACCGCGCGCGCGGCGCTGCCCGCGCTGATCGACCGCCGCGGTTACCTCCTGATCGTGTCGTCTCTCGCGGCGTTCGCGGCGGCCCCGGGAATGGCGTCCTACGACATGTCGAAGGCCGGCAACGAGCACTTGGCCAACGCGCTGCGACTCGAGGTCGCTCATCGCGGCGTCGGCATCGGGGTGGCGCACATGTCGTGGATCGACACGGCTCTGGTGCGCGACACCAAGGCCGACCTGCCCGCGTTCACCACGCTGCTCAAGAAACTGCCGTGGCCGTTGAGCAAGACCACCGACGTGGACAGCTGCGCGACCGCCTTCGTCAAGGGCATCGAGGGCCGCAAGGACCGGGTCTACTGCCCGGGCTGGGTGGTCGCGTTCCGCTGGCTCAAGCCGGTGCTGTCCACCCGCGTCGGCGAACTCCCGATTCGCAGAACCACCGCGGAACTGATGCCCCAGATGGACGCCGAGGTTGCCGCGCTTGGCCGTTCCACCAGCGCCTACAACCAGGAGTTGGGCCAGCCCTAGCGCCCGCTCACCAGTGCGTGGCGGAAGCCGCGACCCGCTTGCGCACCACGAACCAACCCACCACCAGCGCCGGACCGATCACCAGTAACGAGCCAACGGTAAAGATGCCGACTGGTTTATCGAAGGCCATCAGCACCACGACGCAGACCAAGAACACCAAGGTGAGGTAGCCGCTGTAGGGGGTGAACGGCATCTGGAATCGCGGGCGCTCCAGGATCCCGGCCTGGGTCTTCTTGTAGAACCGAAGCTGGCACAACACGATCATGGCCCAGGACGCGACGATGCCCAGCGAGGCGCTGTGCAGCACGATCTCGAACGCTTTACCGGGATTGAAGGCGTTGAGCGCGACGCCGAAAAGACAGATGACGGCGGTCATCGCGATTCCGCCGAAGGGCACGCCACGTTTGGTCATCCGTTTCGCGAACTGGGGGCCGCTGCCGCTCATCGCGAGGGAGTGCATGATGCGGCCCGTCGAATACAGTCCCGCGTTCAGGCTGGAGAGCGCCGCGGTGAGGACCACGATGTTCATCAAATCGCCGGCACCGTGGAAGCCGATGCTGGAGAAGAACGTGACGAACGGGCTCTCGCCGGCCTTGAATGCCGTGTAGGGCAACATCACCCCCAGCAGGGCGACCGAACCGACGTAAAACACCGCGACTCGCGCGATCACCGAGTTGATCGCCCGCGGCATGATCTTCTCGGGCTCGGCGGTCTCGCCGGCCGCGATACCCACCAATTCGACTGCGGCATAAGCGAATACGACCCCTGAGGTGGTCACCAACAGTGCCACCGCGCCGGCCGGGAACAGGCCGCCATGGTCGGACCAGATGCCGGGCCCGGTGTCGTGCCCCTGGATTTGAAATCGCCCGGCCAGGAACACAAGCGCGATGATCAGAAAGGCGACGAGCGCGAACACCTTGATCAGCGCCGCCCAAAACTCGAGCTCACCGAACCACTCGACGGAGATCAGGTTCATCGACAACACCACCACGAGGGCTACCAGCGCGAGAACCCATTGGGGGACAACCGCGAACGTCGTCCAGTGGCGCAGGTAGGTGGCGATCGCGGTGGTGTCGACGATCGACGTCATCGCCCAGTTCAGGAAGTACATCCAGCCCACGACGTAGGCGGCCTTCTCGCCGAAGAACTCGCGCGCATAGGACACGAACGAACCCGACGACGGGCGGTGCAGCACCAGCTCGCCCAACGCGCGCAGAATCAGGAAGACGAAGACGCCACACACCCCGTACACGATGAACAGCCCGGGCCCGGCGTTGGCCAGACGCCCGCCGGCGCCCAGGAACAGGCCGGTTCCGATCGCGCCGCCGATCGCGATCATCTGCAGCTGGCGAGGTTTCAGTCCCTTGTGATATCCGGCTTCCTCGTTGAGAATCGCCGGCGGGACATCGGGTTGAGGCGTGTCAGGCAGGGCGGTCATCGAGGTCCAATCGTCGTCGTTCGCCCAACCTGCGGGAAGGCCCCGAATTGCCAAGACCGGGGACGGTTAATCCGGTTGGTTTGCCAGCGATCTTTTCGCAGTCGGCCTCCGACGGCAACAGGACAAGACCGTCAATTACTTCCCGAATCCCGGGCGGCGGCGGCGCAGGTAGCGCTCGAACTCGGCGGCCAGGGCGTCGCCGTCGATCTTGCCCAGGGCTTCGTTCACATCGACCTCCGCGTCGCCGCGTTGCTCCAGCGACAGCACGTATTCGGCCAAGTCCTCGTCCTCGGTGGCCATCTCGGTGACCGCCAGCTCCCACTCCTCGGCCTGGGCGGGCATATCGGCCAGCGGAACCTCGATATCCAGCACGTCTTCGACACGGCGCAGCAGCGCCACCGTCGCCTTCGGGTTCGGCGGGTGCGACACGTAGTGCGGCACCGCGGCCCAGAACGTCACCGCCGGGATCCCGGCGGCCACGCAGGCGTCCTGGAACACCCCCGCGATCCCGGTCGGTCCTTCGTAGCGGGTCTCCTGCAGGCCGAACCGCTCCGCCGACTCGGGCGAGTAGGCCGCGCCGGATACCGGGACCGGCCGCGTGTGCGGGGTGTCGGCCAGCAGCGCGCCGAGGATCACCACCGTGTCGACGTTGAGTTTGTCGGCGATGGCCACCAGCTCGGCGCAGAACGTGCGCCAGCGCATGTTGGGCTCGACGCCGTGCATCAACACGATGTCGCGGTCGCTGCCGGGCGGCCGGCAGTGGGTGATCCGCATCGCCGGCCACACCAGTTCGCGGGTCACCCCGTCGACCTGACGGATGACCGGGCGGTTCACCTGGTAGTCGTAATACGCCTCGTCGTCGATCTCGACGATCGGGTGGGCTTCCCAGATCGCGTCGAGGTGTTCCAGCGCATCGCTGGCCGCGTCACCGGCGTCGTTCCAGCCCTCGAACGCCGCCACAACAATCGTGTTGTGTAGGTCGGGCAGCGATGAGGCTTCCGGGCCACGATCGGGCGGAGTCACAGAATCAGCCTAAGGCCTGCCCGCCCGGCGACGACTCCCAGCCGCGCGGTCGGCCGGCGCACCTGGGCATTTGCCTAGGCCGACTATCCTTGCGGCGTGGCTGCTACCAGCGAACACGACCTCGTCATGGGCCTCCTCGACGCGGTCGACACGAAATACGCTTGGCAGCAAACTGGTTAACATTGGTAATTACTACTGTGCCGACACGATCCGCGATCACCGAGTGGTCCGGTCGAGCTGGGCGTCCAGACGTCGGGGGAGGACGTAGACTTTTCTGGTCGAGAGGCGTTGCAACGGTTCGCCGGGTTCCCGCCGGTCACCGCCACGCTCGGCAGAGTCAAGGACGCCTTCCGCTATGGAAGGAACGTACGTGAACGACGCCGAGACGACGGCCTTCGCGCCGAACATCCGCCCCGACTGCACGGACGAACTGACGGCGGCGCTGCGCCAGCGGATCATGGTGATCGACGGCGCGATGGGCACGGCGATCCAGCGGGACCGGCCGGACGAGGCCGGCTACCGCGGCGACCGGTTCACCGAGTGGCCGACGGCTCTTCAGGGCAACAACGACCTGCTCACGCTGACGCAGCCGCAGATCATCGAGGGTATCCACCGCGAGTACCTCGATGCGGGCGCCGACATCCTCGAGACCAACACGTTCAACGCGAACGCGATCTCGCTCTCCGACTACGACATGGCCGACCTCAGCTACGAGCTGAACTACGCCGGCGCCGCCCTGGCTCGCAAGGCCGCCGACGAGTACAGCACCCCGGAGAAACCCCGCTACGTCGCCGGCGCCATCGGACCGACGACCCGGACCGCGTCGATCTCGCCGGACGTCAACGACCCCGGGGCCCGCAACGTCTCCTACGACCAGCTCGTGGCCGCTTACCTCGAATCCGCCAACGGCCTGGTCGACGGGGGCGCCGACCTGCTGATCGTCGAGACGATCTTCGACTCGTTGAACGCCAAGGCGGCCGTGTTCGCCGTCGAGACGCTGTTCGAGGAGCGCGGCCGCCGCTGGCCGTTGATCATCTCGGGCACGATCACCGATGCTTCGGGGCGCACGCTGTCCGGCCAGGTCACCGAGGCATTCTGGAATGCGATCAGGCACGCGAAGCCGCTCGCGGTGGGCCTCAACTGCGCCCTGGGTGCGCCGGAGATGCGGCCCTACATCGCCGAGGTGTCGCGGATCGCGGACACCTTCGTGTCCTGCTACCCGAATGCCGGTCTGCCCAACGCCTTTGGCGAGTACGACGAGTCCCCTGAGCGTCAGGCCGGCTACATCGCCGACTTCGCCGAGGCCGGCCTGGTCAACCTGGTCGGTGGCTGCTGCGGAACGGCGCCGCCGCACATCGCCGAAATCGCCCAGGTCGTCGAGGGCAAGACTCCCCGCGAGCTGCCGCAGATCCCGGTGGCCACCCGGCTGTCGGGTCTGGAGCCGCTGAACATCACCGACGACTCCCTGTTCGTGAACATCGGCGAGCGCACCAACATCACCGGCTCGGCCCGGTTCCGCAACCTGATCAAGGCCGAGGACTACGACACCGCACTGTCGGTCGCCCTGCAGCAGGTCGAGGTCGGTGCGCAGGTCATCGACATCAACATGGACGAGGGCATGATCGACGGCGTCGCCGCGATGGATCGGTTCACCAAGCTGATCGCGGCCGAGCCGGACATCAGCCGCGTCCCGGTGATGATCGACTCCTCCAAGTGGGAGGTCATCGAGGCGGGCCTGAAGAACGTGCAGGGCAAGCCGATCGTCAACTCGATCTCCATGAAGGAGGGCGAGGAGAAGTTCATCCGGGAGGCACGGCTGTGCCGCAAGTACGGCGCGGCCGTCGTCGTGATGGCCTTCGACGAGCAGGGGCAGGCCGACAACCTGGAGCGCCGCAAGGAGATCTGTGGGCGCGCCTACCGGATCCTGACCGAAGAGGTCGGCTTCCCGGCCGAGGACATCATCTTCGACCCGAACTGCTTCGCGCTGGCGACCGGTATCGAGGAGCACGCGACCTACGGGATCGACTTCATCGAGGCCTGCGCCTGGATCAAGGAGAACCTGCCCGGGGTGCACATCTCCGGCGGCATCTCGAACGTGTCGTTCTCGTTCCGGGGCAACAACCCTGTCCGCGAGGCGATCCACGCGGTGTTCCTGTTCCACGCCATCAAGGCCGGCCTGGACATGGGCATCGTCAACGCCGGTGCCCTGGTGCCCTACGACTCGATCGACCCCGAGCTGCGGGAGCGGATCGAGGATGTCGTGCTGAACCGCCGCGAGGATGCGGCCGAGAGGCTGCTGGAGATCGCCGAACGGTTCAACAGCTCGGAGAAGTCTGAGGACCCGGCGGTGGCCGAGTGGCGCAGCCTGCCGGTCCGCGAGCGGATCACGCACGCCCTCGTCAAGGGCATCGACGCTCACGTCGACGATGACACCGAGGAGTTGCGGGCCGAGATCGCCGAAGCGGGCGGTCGCCCGATCGAGGTGATCGAGGGTCCGCTGATGGACGGCATGAACGTCGTCGGTGACCTGTTCGGCTCGGGCAAGATGTTTTTGCCCCAGGTGGTGAAGTCAGCCCGGGTGATGAAGAAGGCCGTGGCGTACCTGCTGCCGTTCATCGAGGCGGAAAAGGCGGAGCCCTTGCCCGGCGAGGCTGTGAAGAAGGACACCAACGGCACCATCGTGATGGCGACCGTGAAGGGCGACGTCCACGACATCGGCAAGAACATCGTCGGGGTCGTCTTGCAGTGCAACAACTTCGAAGTGATCGACCTCGGTGTGATGGTGCCCGCCGAAAAGATCCTGGCCGCGGCCAAGGAGCACGACGCCGACATCATCGGGCTGTCCGGACTGATCACCCCCTCCCTGGACGAGATGTCCAACTTCGCCGTCGAAATGGAACGTGAGGGCCTCGAGATCCCGCTGCTGATCGGTGGCGCGACCACCTCGCGGGCTCACACGGCCGTGAAGATATCGCCGCGCCGGACGGGTCCGGTGGTGTGGGTCAAGGACGCGTCCCGCTCGGTGCCGGTCGCCGCGGCGTTGCTCGACGACAAGCAGCGTCCGGCCCTGCTGGAGGCCACCGAGAAGGATTACGCAGCTCTTCGCGAGCGGCACTCCCAGAAGAACGAGCGGCCGATGCTGACGCTGGAGAAGGCCCGCGCGAACCGGACGCCGATCGACTGGGACGGCTACACGCCGCCGGTGCCCGCCCAGGGCCTCGGCGTCCGGGATTTCCACGACTACGACCTCGCCGAGTTGCGCGAATACATCGACTGGCAGCCGTTTTTCAACGCCTGGGAGATGAAGGGCCGATTCCCCGACATCCTGAACAACCCCACCTCTGGCGAGGCCGCGCGCAAGCTGTACGACGACGCCCAGGAGATGCTCGACACCGCGATCAAGGAGAAGTGGCTGACGGCCAACGGGGTGATCGGGTTCTTCCCGGCCAACGCGGTCGGTGACGACATCGAGGTCTACACCGACGACACCCGTACCGAGGTGCTGACCACGTTGCGCAACCTGCGCCAGCAGGGCGAGCACCGCGACGGCATCCCGAACCGCTCGCTGGGTGATTTCATCGCCCCCAAAGAAACGGGCCTCCGGGACTACGTCGGCGCATTCGCCGTCACCGCGGGGCTTGGCGGCGGTGAGAAGATCGCGGAGTTCAAGGCGGCCAACGACGACTACAGCGCGATCCTGCTGGAGTCGCTCGCCGACCGGCTGGCGGAGGCGTTCGCCGAACGGATGCACCAGCGGGTCCGCAAGGAGTTCTGGGGATTCCAGCCGGACGAGCAGCTGGACAACGAGGCACTCATCGGTGAGAAGTACGTGGGAATCCGTCCGGCCCCCGGCTACCCGGCTTGCCCGGAGCACACCGAGAAGGTGACGCTCTTCGAATTGCTGGACGTCACGCAGCGCTCCGGCATCGAGCTGACCGAGTCGATGGCGATGTGGCCGGGTGCCGCCGTCAGCGGCTGGTATTTCTCACACCCGCAGTCGCAGTATTTCGTGATCGGCCGGTTGGCCCAGGACCAGGTCGCCGACTATGCCAAGCGCAAGGGCTGGACCCTGGCCGAAGCCGAGCGCTGGCTCGGCCCCAACCTCGGCTACAACCCGGAGGACTGAGGCCGGGTACTTCAACGATTAAGCTCAAGGGGGCATTCAGGGGAGGGGTGTTCGTGCTGGAGCGAGAGTTGAACCGCATCGCCGATATTGCCGTGGCGGCCGTGAACGTCACGGTCCTGCATGTCCGGCGCATCGTGGGAGCGCTGTCCACCGCGGTCGGCCGAGTCAACCGCGAAGTCGGCGATTTGGCCTGGGACTACAACGAATTGGCGGGAAGCGTGCGCTGGTCCGCCCACCGCAAGACGACGGCCGCGGACGATCAGCACCAGCGTGTGCAAAGCGAGCACATTGCCGACGTGATCTCGATCGACCTGCGTCGCCGTCAGGCGAACTGAAAATCTCGGCGGTTCAGCTTTCGGCGGCAGCCTGAAAAACGGCGGCGATCTCGGCGACTCGTGGGTCGACCCGCAGCTGCTCGAGCGTCTTCGGCAGCGGTAGCCGCCAATTGGGGTATTCGTCGATGGTGCCGGGCAAGTTGGGCTGGCGCGGCTCGGCGACGATGTCGTACGGCGAGATCAGCTTCAACCGGCTCGGGGTTGCCGCCAAGAAGCGATGCATGGCCGAGATGATCGTGGCCTCGTCCGGATCGGCCGGCAATAGCCCTTCGGCACGTAACAACGCCAGCCACTCCGCTTTTTCCTTGTCGGCCGCGGATTGTTCGGCCGGCACGTCCTTGAGAAGGTCGAGTTCCGCACGCACGCGCACATGTTCACCCCGCAGAAAACCCGTCGCGGTGGGCAAGTCGTGTGTGGAGAGGCTGGCGGCCACCCGCGTCGGCCATTTCGATGCTGGCAGCAACGGTTGGTCGGGCTCGGATTCGTCGCGGGTGAACCAGGACACGGCGCAGCCCAGCATGCCGTTGGCGCCCAGCGCCTCGGTGACTTCCGCTTCGACGGTGCCCAGGTCCTCGCCGACGACGGTGGCACCCGCCCGGTGGGCTTCCAACGCCAGTACCGCGAGCATGACATCGGCGTCGTAGTGCACGTAGGTGCCTCGGTCGGGGGTGTCGCCGGGCGGGATCCACCACAGCCGCCACAAGCCCGCGACATGGTCGATCCGTAAGCCGTCGGCGTGAACCAGTGTGGCGCACAACATGTCTCGAAACGCGGCGTATCCGGTCTCGGCGAGCCGGTCTGGGCGCCACGGCGGCAATCCCCAGTCTTGGCCGCGCGGGGTGAAGTTGTCCGGAGGTACACCGACGTGGACCCCGGTGGCCAGCATGTCGGCCAGTGCCCATGCGTCGGCGCCGTCCGAGTCGACTCCCACCGGCAGGTCGTGCAGAACGCCCAGCGCCATGCCCGCATCGCGTGCGGTGTTGCGCACTGCGCCGAGCTGCTCCGCGCAGCGCTGCTGGACCCATGCGTGGAAGGCGACCCGGGGCGCCAGCTCCGTGCGGGCCGCGGTCACGGCAGGGCCGTTGACATCTCGTAGGGGTTCGGGCCATTGCGGCCAGCGACCACCGTGCCGCTCGGCAAGTGCGCAATACGTGGCCCAATCGCGCAGCGCGGTGGACGCCCCCGGCTCGTCCAGGGGGTTAGGCCGGCCTTGGGCGCGCCACAGCAATTCCAGCGCGCCGCGCTTGGCGACCCACACGAGATCATGGTCGACGCGCTCGGTATCGGGTGCGACACGCAGCGCATCCACCTCCGTGCGCGTCGCCGGGTCGGCCCGACGGTACGCATCGAGATCCTCGATGCGCAGCGCCAGCGGATTGGCGAATCGTCTGCTGGACGGCGTGTAGGGCGAGGGCTGCACCGGGTGCGTCGGCCCGGGCGCATTCAGCGGGTTGAGCAAGACCGCGCCCGCGCCGTGCTCGGCAGCGGTCCACTCGATGAACTCGCGCAGATCTGCCAAATCGCCGATGCCCCAGGAGCGTCCGGAACGCAGCGCGTAGAGCTGCAGCATCCATCCCCAGGTCGCCGGTGTCTGTGGCACCTGGGGCGGGGCCGCCACCAGGGTCGTCTCCTGGCCGTCGCGGGTATGCAGGCGGTACCAGCCCGGGGACAGATCGGCTGGTAATTCGTCGCGCAGGTTGCTTTCGGCGCCGTCCTCACTGACCAATCCCACCGCACCGGGAAACGGCTGGGTTCGGCCGCCGACCCGGACGGCGACGGTGGGCGCGAGGACTGCTTCGCAGTCGGCCAGCTTGTCCAACTCCCGACGCCGATCCGCATCGGTCGCGGCATCCACCTCGAGCAGCGAAAGGACTTTGACCACGACCTCGGGGTCGACCTCGACCGGTTCGCGTCGTTCATTGCGGTAAAAGGTCGCCACCCCATGGGCTTTGGCGAGTTTACGTAGATCGTCGGGCACCGGAGACACGACCGGGGTGTACCCGCGTGCGCTCCGCTTACACGGACCGCTCCGGCCGGGCGTGTCAGCCCAGCACGGCCGTCAGGTAACCGGATGCCCCGCCGAACGAGGCCAGCTCGTCCTGCGGCACCTGAAAACCGTTGGCGGCGAAGGCCTGCTCGGTCGTGGTGATGTCGACCTGCCAACCGCGATCGGCGAGGTACTCACCGGCGGCGTTGCGATCACCGGTGTAAAACAACTCGGCCAGATTGATCTTCGAACCAATGCGCCGCGACCTCTCGGTGAGCTTATCGGCCCAATCCGCGGGGATGTTGCGGAAATCCATGTGCTCGCAGGCGATCCTGCTGCCCGGCGCCGACAGCGCCGCGACGTTGTCGAACAACCGGTCCTGCGCCTCGGGTGGCAAGTAGACCAGCAGGCCTTCGGCACTCCACGCGGTCGGCTTGGAGGTGTCCAGTCCGGCGTCGACGAGCGCGGCGGGCCAGTCCTCGCGCAGATCGATCGCGACGGTGCGGCGTTCGGCGGGCGGCTGTGCACCCAGGTCGGCCAGCGTGCGGGTCTTGAAGTCGATCACGCCCGGTTGGTCGATCTCGTAGACCACGGTGTCAGCCGGCCACGGCAGCCGGTAGGCCCGGGTGTCCAGGCCGGACGCCAGAATCACGGCCTGCCGCACGCCCGCGTCGGTGGCTTGCAGGAAAAACTCGTCGAAGTACCGGGTGCGCACGGTGATCTGCTCGATCACGGCCTGCCGGTTCATCACCGGATCGTCGGTGTCGCCGAGCTTTCCGTCGATCAGCTTGATGAAGGTGTCGCTGCCCACGGCGCGCACCAGGGGATCGGCCCACGGGTCGTTGAGCCGCGCGTCCGGCCCCTGCGACGCCATCGCGCGCTGCGTCGCGACCGCCGTCGCGGTCGCGCCGACGCTGGACGCCAGATCCCAGGTGTCGTTCTCGGTGCGGGCCATGGGTGTTCCTCCGCGGTGCCTCAGCGTTAGTTAGGTGACTTAACCACCGCCACTGTACGCGGGGACCGGCGGGGCCGCCGACTAGATGCGCAGGACCGGCGCCAACGCCGAGAGCGGGATGTGTGCCTGCACGGTGCCGCCGTCCATGTACCACTGCGGCAGGCCGGGGGAGAAGTTGATCGGCTCGTCGTGGCCGACGGGATAGTCCGGCATGTAGATGATCAACTCGTCGGGGGTCAGCGCCCACGCCTTGTATGCGCCGGAGTACACCTTGTCTGGTGTCCAGCGGTCGGCGATGAAAGGGTAGGTCCCCGGATCGTGCGGCGGCGGTGCCTGATTGAGCGCGGTTTCGATGAAGGGCTGCGCCAGCGGCGGGATCGCGGTCAGCGGATTCGACGTCGTCACATCCGACAGCTGCAGCCGCCGGCCGCTGGCCATGTCGAACGTGAAGGTTCGGTAGGCATTGTTCGGCTTGGGCCCGTCGGCGTGGTAGTCCTCGTGGAACACCGCGCTGAGCAGGTTGGCGTGCCGAAAGATCTCGTAGTTCTCCTCGCCATAGCTGTCGGCGGCCATGTGCGTGTTGGCGTTTCGCCAGTTGTTGACCAGGGTGTGCAGATAGTCGCGCACCACACCACTGGTGACGGGGTTGTCGATCAGCTCGCCGGGCAGCGCGACCTTGATGTCACGGACGGCATTGCGTTCCGAGGTCACCGTGGTGTGGCAGTACTGGCCGTCCCAGTCGCCGCCGAGCTCACCGCAGAACGACGGTGCCGAGGCCCGCGCGATGGCCGCACCGGGAAGCGCCGTCGCGGCGAGCAACAGAAGTGTTGCGCTCAGTCTCTTCAGCATGGCGTGTCTCACCGGCTCAGAGGAGCTGGACTTTGCTGGCCCGCCAGCGGCCGTCGACCTTCTCCATCGTCATCTTGATCCGGCTGCGGTCGATGCGTGGATCGGGCGACTGCGAATTTGCCACGGTTTGGTCGATAAAGACAAGCACCACAACCTTATTCGTGGATGCGGACTGAATCGCCGAATCCACCACCACGCCGTGGGCGCTCGCCTTGTTGTCGATCAGCAGCTGCCGAAGTTGCACGCTGGATTGGGTGTACATGTCTTTGAACTCGCCGGTCGCGCCGTCGAGTACCTGCCGGAAGTTCTCGTCGACCTTGTTGGAGTCGATGCTCGTCAGCACCTGTGCGTAGGTGATCGCGGCCTGTTGAGCCTGCTGGCCCGCCTCCTTCACCTGATGCTCTTGCCACAGCTTCCAGCCGAGCAAGCCGTTAACCGCAAGCGAGGCAATGAGTAACAGCGGCAGTGCGCTGCGGCGCAGATAGCGCCCCCAGGGCCGATTGCGCAGCGGGGTCTTGTCGCCTTTGTCCTTCTTGGCCTTGCGCCCGAACGGGATGTCCTCGTCGGCCTCGTCGGCCGCTTCGCTGTCCTTGACGTCCTCAGCGTCAGCGTCTTTGACGCCGGTGTCCTCGACGTCCTCGACGTCCTCGTCTTTGACGTCGGCGCCCTCGACGTCTTCGGGTTCTGGGCTTGGCGCTTGGGGCATTTCGGCGTCGGCAACTTTCTCGGATGTGGCGGTCACAATCAACTCCTCTGTCAGAGTTTAGGTGGGTCTTAGTGGGGCGGATCGATCGGCAGCGGGGGTCCGCCGTACGGCGTGGGAATTGTGAAGCGGCCCTTGGGTGTTGGGTCGGTTTGGCGCCCCAGGTCCGCTCCCGGCGGCGGACCGGCGGTGTCATCGCCGCCCGGGCGCGGCGCGTTCTTGGCCCCGCGGATCGACACGGCGGGGTCGGTGTCGCGGCAATAGGTGTACATGAACGGCTCGTAGTAGTCCGCGGCCGACGGCGGGTGCGCGGGCGTCCCGTAATCGCACACGTAGCGGGGGTAGAGGTCGGCGATCGCCCAGACTCCTTGGTCGTGGAAGGCGCTCGACACCGCGTCCAACACCGAGCCGCGATAGTCGGGGAACAGCGCGTTGAGCGCCGGCACCCGCTGGTAGAGCAATTGCGACATGGTGGCCATGCTGCCCAGCAGCTGCACCATCGTGTCGGAATTGTCGGAGAACAGTTTGTCGACCGCCGACAGCGTCTGCGGTGTCTGCGTGGTTAGCCGCCGATAGCCGGCTTGCATGCGCGCAATCCCGGACAACGTGCGATTGAGTTCGGTTGCGGTGGCGGCTAATCCGGCGTTCTTATCACTCGCCAGGGTGAGTACCACCCGGCTGGTCTTGATGATACTGGTGGTTTGGGGCAGCACCGAATCGAGCGTCGACAGCAGGAACGTGCCGCCGTCGACGATGGCGGCCAGCTTCGCCGGGCCCTGGGTGCTCAGGCTCAGTTCCTTCTTGATCAGCTCGACCTTGCGGGGATCGACCTGGGCCAGCATCCCGTCGGCGTCACCGAGCAATTGCGCCAGGCTGACCGGAACACTGGTGTGGGCCAGCGCGATCAGGCTGCCGTCATGCAGATACGGCCCGGCATCGGATTCGGCCAGCAAGTCGATGTACTGCTCGCCGGCCGGTGAGAGCGCCGACACGCGCGCGACGCTGTTGGCCGGAATCCGCACCTTCGACGAGATGCTGGCGATCGCATTGACGCCGCTGTCGGTGATCTGCAACGACTCGACGCGGCCGATTCGCACGCCACGCAACGCCACATCCTGATTGGGCAGCAGGCCACCGGAATCCGGTAGCTGCACGGTGACCCGGTAGGACGACGCGAACGGTGCCACCCGCAATGCCCCGATCAGCAGGTAAGCGGTTCCGACCACCAGGGTGAGCACCAGTCCGGCCACCGACAGCCAGACCTGTTGGCGATGCGCGGCCCGCACCACCTTGACCACGACATCGGCGGCTTCGGCGATCATGGCTGCGGTCCCGGTGCTGGCGGTCCCGGCGCGGGCAGGGCAGGACCGGGGGCGATATCGATTTGGCCCGGGATGTTCGGGTCCGGCATGACGGGGACCTGCGGCGAGTTCGGTCCCCGCCCGACGACGCGTTCTTGCAACCGCCACAGGGTGTATTTCAGGGTGCCGACGAGTAGGTTCATGTTGTAGTGGTGCGGCCCGTGCAGCCCGATGTCGCCGGGATATCCGATGTCGGGCAGCGATCCGAGGATCAGCTTGTCGACGCCCACGTGTACCGAAATCGCGCTTCCTGACGTCGATTTGACCAATGGGGGAATCAGCCGGTTGATCGCGTAAAAGCTGGTATCCGGGCTTACCGCAACGTCGTTGGCGGCCCGGGCAATCGTGTTGAGGTCACCGATGACGCTGCGGCCGCTGGTGTCGGTCCCCCCGATCGACGGGAACCTGGCCAGCAACCGGGAGGTGTTGCCCACCTGCACCGCTAGATCCGACAGCTGGGTGGTGTTGTCGGCCAGGGCCGAGGTGGCGGGCCGGGCCGCGGTCATCAGGTCGGTGATGGCGGCGTCTTTGGCGTCGAGTTGGTCTGCGAGGCGGGATAATTCGGTCAACGCGCCCGAAATCTGGCCGGATCTGGCGTCGAGCGTTGCGACCAGTTGGTTGGACTTGCGGATCAGCTCACCGAACGCCTGGCCCTGATCACCGGTGGCCTTGCCGAAACCGTTGATGATGTTGGTGAAATTGCGCACCGCGCCGCCGTTGACCAGGATCGCCGCCGAGCTCAGAACCGATTCGACGGTCGCTGCCGCGGCCGTCGAATCCAGGCCGATGGTGTCGCCGCCCCGCAGCATCGGATCGTCGGCGGGATCGTCGGCGGGGGGCTTGAGCGCTACGAACACGTCGCCCAGCGGTGTGGCGGTGCGCAATTCGGCGGTGCTGCCGCGCGGCAGTCGCACCCCGTTTCTGATCCGTAGCGTGGTGACCGCGGTGTAGTTGCGCGCGACCATCGCTTCGACCTGCCCGACGTCGGCGCCGGCGAGCTTCACCTTCGCGTTCATCGGAAGGTTGAGCGCGTTGGAGAACACCGCGGTCAAGGTGTATCCGCCCGAACCCACCCCCGGCGCCGGAAGAGGCAGGCTGGCAAGACCATTCGTGCCGCATCCGGAGGCGATCAGCACCGTGGCCGACACGGCCAACCCGACGCGGACGCGGGCGGTGATCATTTCTGCCCCATCGCGGCCATGCCGTCCAGCACGTAGGTCAACCCGAAATCCGGTCCGAAGTCCTGGATTGTTCCGGTGCTGCATCCGAGTTGCCGAAGGCCCATCAAGTTGCAGATCTCTTTGGTGTATTGGCTGTCGAAGACCAAACGGTCGGTGAGGAAACGGGCACGCACGGCACCATTGGCGCGGTCGATCATGTTGTAGGCGTTGTCGGCCAGCATCGGCGCGACATCGAGAAGCTCGGCGAGGTCGCGGCGCTGGTTGGTCACCATCGTCAGCATTTTGTTGCCGTTGAGCAGGCTCGTCTTGATGGTGTCCCGGTTGGCGTCGAGCAGCTCGCCGGCCCGTTGCACCAGCTGGTCGAATCTTCGTCCGGTAGTGCCGCTGCCGATATCCTCGTCGGCCATGATCTGGCTGACTTGGTGAATGGTGGAGGCGAATTCGCGCAGCTTGCCGTCGTTGGCGGCTACCGCGTCGAACAACGAGCTGATGTTCTTGACGATCGTGGTGATCTGCTCGCGGGTCGCCGCGCCGCCGTCGCTGGACAGGCGCAGCGCCGTGGACAGCTCGTCGAGCGCCGATTTGATCTGCCCGCCGTTGCCTTCGACAACCTTGGTTCCGTTGTTCAGCACGTCGGCGACGGGGCCGCCGCCGTGGCCGTCTCCCTCGAGCGACTTGGTGACCTTGTCGAGAACGCTGAGCACCCGGCTGAATTCGACGGGGGTCTTGGTCCGGGTCAAGCCGATGTTGTCGTGGTTCTGCAGGACCGGACCGCCACGATAGGGCGGCGTGAGTTCGATCTGCCGGTCGGTGAGGATCGAGGTGGACACCGTGACGGCTTGGGCGGTAGCGGGAACCTTGACGTGGCGATCGACGGTGAATTCGACTTCGACGTAGCCGCCCTTGGCGTTGATCTTGGTGATCTTGCCCACCGGCATCCCCAGTACCGCGACCACATTGCCCTCGTAAAGCCCTGAGGCGCTGTCGAATTGGGCCGTCACTATGATGGTTTCCTGATCGGGTGCCAGGCACCACCAACCCACTCCGACGGCCGCGGCCACCACCACCAGGGCGGTGATGACGGCCACCGCCTTGGACCGGATCTTCGATGCCATCACTTGCAGTCCTTGAAGTATTCGATCATCCCGAACTGCTTGGCGCGTCCACTGATGGCGCACATCCACGAGTCGACGAGCGGGACGTTGTTGGCGTTGAAATTCACCGCATTGCCCTCGCCGGTGAGGTTGGTCGCCTCACGGAAGAAGATCGGGCTGATTTGCAGCAAGTTGCTCAGCAGGTCGTCGTGCCCCGCCATCATGGCGGTGAAGTCGCGCATGTCGGCGATCAGCGAGTCAAGTCCCGACCGGTCGTTGATCACGATCTTGCTCATGGTGTCGACGAGGTTGGTCAGCGATTGCATCATCGCGTGGAAAACGGCTCGCCGCGCGACGAATTGGCCCAGCAGGTCCTGCCCCTGATTGATCAGGTTGCCGAGGCCGGCCTGCTGGCGCCGCAACGTGTTGGTCACGCGTTCGGTGCTTCCCAGCAGCTGACCCAGTTGGTCGCGTCGCACCGCGATGATCGACGACAGGGATCCGATGTTCGTCATCGCCTGTGGCACCACCGCGGGCAGGCCCTCGAGTTGCTTGCCCAGCACCGCAAGCGACTGCGCGAACCGGTCGGAGTCGACCTGCTCGAACGTCGTGGTGGCATCCTGTAATGCGGACTGCAAGTCGTAGGGAACCTCGGTGTGCGCCAGGTCGAAGGTGCCGCGCGGCAGGGCCGCCGAGCCATTGGGCTGCACCGAGAGATACCGCGATCCCAGGATCGTGGTGACCTTGATCGTGGCTCGAGAATCCTTGCCCAGCACGATATTGTCGCGAATCTTCAACCCCGCCTCGACGTGATCGCCGTCGAGTCTCATACTGGTCACTTCGCCGACCGGGATACCCGCGACGACGATCGGGTTGCCCGCCCGCAGCGAGGCGGCCTGCAGAAATTCGGCGGTGTAGTGCCGGTAGCCGGCACCGAGCGCGTGCACCGCCAGCATGGTCCCGATCACGACGGCCACCACGGCGACGGCGATAAACCCCATCCAGGTGGTGTTGTAGCTCTCCAGCGGACGCTTCTTGAACCGCTGCCATACCGACGTATCAGCCACCGGCGGTGCTCCTGCATCTCGGTGTGTGCCATGTCTTGTTTCCCGGCGTGGCGGCGGCGACGATGATCGGCACGACGTCGTTGAGGCCGGGGAAGAATCCCATGAAGTTGACGTCGCACACGTAGGCGTTGCCGTAGGCACCCTGGTTGCCCACTCGGACAAGCCCTTTGAGGAGCAGCGGGATGTTGTCGCCGAAGAACGCCACTTGCGGTTCGACATCCATCAGGTGTCGGGCCACCCCGGGTTTGCGGTCGATGAATTCGCGCAGCGCCGGGTATACGTCGTTGGCCGATGTCGAGAGTCGGCCCATCACCCGGGACAGTGAACCCACCGAGGCCACAAGTTCCGGACGCCGCCGGTCGAGTCGGTCGACCACCTCGCGGGTTTGGATGATGACCCCGTCGAAATTGTCGTTCTGCCGAGCGAGGTTGCCGACCACCTTGTTGAGGTTGGTGATCACGTCGCCGAGGGCTTGGTCTCGTCCAGCGAAAGTCTCGGTGAGCGTTGATGTTTGGCTGATCAGCGTGGTCAGCGAGGCGGAGTCGCCCTGCAGCGACGCGATGATTCCCTTGGTGAGGTTGTCGGCGTCCTGCGGGTTGAGCAGGCTGAACAACGGCTCGTAGCCGTTGAGCAGCGCGGTGACATCAAAGGATGGTTCGGTGCGTTCCAACGGCAGCACACTGCCCGGCGGGAGCAGGCTCCGATTTCCCTCCGGCCCCAACGACAGCCCGAGGTAACGCTGTCCGACGATGTTTTGGTACGTCACCGACGCGACGGTGTTGCCGTACAGGTGCTGATCGGTTTGCACCACGAACGCGACCCGGGCCAGTTTCCCGTCGAGTTCCACGCTTTCCACCCGGCCCACCCGCACCCCGGCCATCCGGACGTCGTCGCCTTCGCGTAGCCCGTAGACATCGGTGAACAGTGCCGAATACTTGGCCGTCTCGCCGGCGACGTCACGTCGCAGGCTCACGTACACCAGCCAGGTCAGCGTCAACGCGACGACCATGAACAGCGTGAGCCCGATCAACGGGCCACGAAATCTCATTTCGCGCCTCCGGGTGCAGGTTTCGGTGCATGACTCAAAGAGACCGTGGATCCGCGGGCCACCGGTCCCAGCAGTAGCTCGGTGGCCGGCGTCGCCGCCTGCCCGGTGATGACGCTAAGCATGTTTCGCTCGTATTGGCTGCCGACGGGTCCGACGTTGCCTCCGAAGGACGATTGCGGTATCCACGGCGCCTTCGGCGCCACGGGTGCGACCCACGGCGCGTTCGGCGAAGGAGTTGCGGGAGCCCCGGGCGACGGGTTATCGGGGTTGGCGCTGCCCGGCACCGGTGGCGACGGCGTAATCCCCGGGGCCAGTGGGGGATTGGGGTCGGTGAGATCGGGGTTCGGGTTGATCAGCGGCGGTCCGACGGCGACGAGGTTTCCGTCCGGGCCGATGACTGTACCCGGCGGCGGCGCCAGATCCTTGGGCGGCTGATAGTTCTGCGGCAGCAGCACTTCCGGCATGTCGGGACGCACCGGGATCAGCGGCGCGGTAAAGCAGCTGGGCCCCTTCAGGTCCCCGTAATGCGGACAGTCCGCACGGGTGTAGGTGGAGCTGGGGGTGAAGGTCAGCATCGCGCGCATATTGCCGACATCTTGGCCCGGTACCCACACTTCGTCCATGAATCTGTTCGCCAGGTTGTCCAACTTGGTGACCGCGGGCACGAAGTTGTTCGACTTCATCGCCAACACACCCAGCACCGGGGTGAAATCGCTGGTGATGTGGATGAGTTGGTCGATGTGGTGGTCGAAGGATTGGTGCACCGTCCCGAGGGTGTCCTCGGCGCCGGAGAGCAGCGAGGTCAACTGCCCCCGCGTCTCGGCGAACGTTTGCATGGGTTCGACGGCCTGGTGCAAGGCGTCGAGCAGATCGGGGGCGGTGGCCTGCAGCCCATGGGCCGCGTCGACGAGTGCGGACACGGTCGACGGCCCGGTATCGGTGCTGACGATCGAATTCAGTTGGTCGAGAAGGCGATTCAGCTGCGCTCCGGCGTTCAGCAAGGGGACGCGGCGGTGGTCGGTGGCCGCACCCAGTGCGGCCAGGATCCCGATGGATCTGTCGTCGCGGCCACGGCCGGCGGCCGCCAGCAGGTCGCGCAGCTTGCTGACGGTGGTCTGAAACAGCACGGTCGGAAGCCGGGTGTCTTCGGGGATGTGCGCGCCGGGGCGGATCGCCCCGAACGGGCCCTCCTGTCTCGGCGAGCCCACCAGCTGCACCGACGACACCGCGAACACGTTGCTGGGCACCACGCGAGCGGTGACCCCGGCCGGAATCGACTTGGCGTACTCGGTTTTGAGATCGATGTGGACGTAGTTGGGTTTTCCGTTGGCCGCGGGGACCACGTCATCGACCGTCCCGACGAGCACGCCGTGATACTTGACGTCGGACTTCTGCGGCAGCCCGTCGCCGACGTTGACCAGATCGGCGACCACCCGGACATAGTCGTTGAGCCGGCCGATGGACTTGAGCAACATCGCGACGGTAAGCAGCGCCGCGACCACTACCACCGCCGCACCGGTGAGAAGCAACTGCCGGTCCGAGGGCCCACGGCCGTCCAGCTCAAAGGAATTCGGCTTACCCTTCACCTAGCCACCGAACCTTGCGCCGGCGTCTACCCCCCACAACGCCATGGTGAGGAGCATGTTCACCATGATCACGACGGTGATGCTGGCCCTCATTCCATGCCCGGCGGCCACCCCGACGCCCTCGGGCCCGCCGGTCGCGTAGTAGCCGTAGTAACACTGAATCGTGGACGCGATCCATACGAAGATCACGGCCTTGATCAACGAGTAGACGATGTCCTGGCCGGCCAGCATCAGTGTGAAGTAATGCAGGTAGGAGCCCGTCGAGCCACCGCTGCTGATCCCCACCACGACCTGCGTGGTCAGATAGCCGATCGCCAGGCACGCCACATACAGCGGGACGATGGCTGCGACCGAGGCGATCAGCCGCGTCGTCACCAGATACGGAATCGGGCGGATCGCAATGGATTCCAGCGCATCGATTTCCTCGGCGATCCGCATCGACCCCAACTGGGCGGTGAAGCGGCAACCGCCCTGCATGGCGAACGCCAGCGACGCCATCAGCGGCGCCAGCTCGCGGGTGTTGACCAACGAGGAGACGAAGCCGGTGGCCGGTCCGAGGCCGAGCAGGTCCAGGAAGTTGTAGCCCTCGATGCCGACCAGTGCGCCCACGGTCATGCCGAGAACGACGGCCACTCCGGCGGTTCCGCCACCCACCACGATCGAGCCGTTGCCCCAGGTGATGTTCGACAACAGCCGCAGGAACTCGGCGCGGTACTGGCGCAGCGCGAGTGGCACCGCGAGCAGCGCCCGGATGAAAAAGACCAGCAAATGGCCCAGCCGGATGATCGGCACCGTGCCCCGGCGGTAGAGCCGCAGAATCGGGACGGTGATGGGCGCGAACGGCAGGTAAGGGGCGGCCGCCATGTCAGAGCCCCGTCCTGGGCACCAACATGATGTAGAGCTGGCTGATCGCGACGTTGACGATCATCAGCAGCAGAACCGCTTCGACGACGGCGGCATTGACCGAGTTCGCGACACCCGTGGGGCCACCGACGGTGGACAGGCCTTTCTGTGCCGACACGACGGCGACGATGGCACCGAAGATGACCGCTTTGACCAACGCCAAAATCATGTCGTCCGTCGTCGCGAACGACGCGAAGGTCGACACGAAGCTGCCGGGAGCACCGTTCTGGAAATACACGTTGAACATGTAGCTCGCGAAAAAGCCTACGAAGCACACCACACCGGTGAGCGCGACGCCGATCATGATTGCCGCGGCAAAGCGCGGCACCACCAGGCGGCGGATCACCGATACGCCCATCACCTCCATCGCGTCGGTTTCCTCGCGCATGGTTCGTGACCCCAGATCGGCGGTGATCGCCGAGCCGACCGCCGAGGCCATCAAAACGGCGGCGACCAACGACGCGCCCTGCCGGATGACGGCCAGACCGCTGGCCGCGCCGGCCAGCGAGGTGGCACCCACTTGACCGGCGAGCAGGGCGAATTGAATGGACAGGGTGACGCTGATCGGCAGTGACACCAGAATCGTCGGCAATACCGCGGTGCCCGCCATGAACGCGCCCTGGCGAACAAACTCCTGCCACTGAAATCGGCCCGTCACCAGGTCGAAAAAGAAGTACTGAATGGTGCGCACGCCAAGGACGAACTGCTCGCCCACCGTCGTCAGCGAGGCGATCGGATGACGTTTGACGTAGCCGACAGACCAGTTCTGGATGGCGATGACGCCGTCTTCCCGGGTCGTCATCGGCGCGCAACCGGTAGTCCGTCTAGCAAACCTAATCTACCGGTCATTGCGCACCAGCTGCCGCCTCCATTGGCGTTCCCCCACCAATAAGTGCTCGAGTGCAGAACAGTAGAGGCCGGGTGCTGTCAAACGCATCTGCATAAAGGTAGTGTCACGAGGCCCTGTGAACTGCGGTTCTCGGTGTGTGCTGAGTCACACTAGCCTACTTGATAGGGACTTTCAATAGTGTAGAGTCACTCATCTGCGATCGTTACTGGACGGCACCGACGCGTTGGAATGTCAGCTCGACGAAGGTTATGGCATGCCCTCAGCAAACACCGGCTCGTTACGGGACCGGCGCCGCGCGGAATTACTCACGCAGATCCAGCACAGCGCGTTCGAGCTTTTCGCCAAGCACGGATTCGATACCGTCACTACCGAGGACATTGCCGCGGCCGCCGGAATTTCTATCAGTACCTATTTCCGGCATGCGCCCACAAAAGAGGGCCTTCTGGTCGATCCCGTCCGGGAGGCGATCGGCGAAATCGTTCGTTCCTACAGCGCGAGACCGCCTGACGAGTCGGCCGTGGAGGCGTTGATTCAGGTATTCGTCACACGTGCCCGCAATGCGGACGAGCTCGACAATTTGGATACCTGGCGCCATGCCATCGCCACCGCGCCGCACCTGTTGAGTAAAACGGCGCTGGTCAGCGAGACCGATCACGATAAGTTCCTCGAGCAGGTCGCCTGTCGCTTGGGCGTCGATGCCGCAGCCGACGTCCGACCCGCTCTGCTGGTTCACACAAGCTTGGCCACAGTCAAATTCGTCCTCGACCGCTGGCTGAACCCGGATACCGCCCCGGGCGGACCGTTCCACGTTCAATTGGAGGACGCGCTGCGCACCACGCTCGCCGGGTTCGGCTGACGGGTTCTGCGCACCGCGAAACAACCTGTGGGGCTTCGGGATAGCGGGTCGACGTCGTCACCTCGAGAAACCGAGGTGACTTTGCGCGCCGCCTCGTGAAACAATCGCTGGCCGTGAAGACATTCGAGGATCTGTTCGCCGAGCTCGGCGATCGTGCCCGCACCCGACCGGCCGGCAGTGCCACGGTCGCCGCGCTCGACGGCGGGATTCACGGGCTGGGCAAGAAGATCCTGGAAGAGGCCGGCGAGGTGTGGTTGGCCGCCGAACACGAATCCAACGACGCATTGGCCGAGGAGATCAGCCAGTTGCTGTACTGGGCCCAGGTGCTGATGATCGCGCGTGGACTGTCCCTCGACGACGTCTATCGGAAGCTATGAGCATGTTGCGAGTCGCCGTACCGAACAAGGGCACGCTGAGCGAGCCGGCCAGTGAGATCCTCTCGGAGGCCGGCTACCGGCGGCGCACCGATTCCAAAGACCTCACCGTCATCGACCGCGCCAACCAGGTCGAGTTCTTCTTCCTGCGGCCCAAAGACATTGCCATTTACGTCGGTTCGGGACAGCTCGACTTCGGCATCACCGGGCGCGACCTGGTGCTCGACTCCGACGCGCCGGTGCGAGAATGCCTGGCGCTGGGTTTCGGGTCGTCCAGCTTCCGCTATGCGGGGCCGGCCGGGCTCGACTGGACGACGGCCGACCTGGCCGGCAAGCGGATCGCCACCGCCTATCCGAATCTGGTGCGAAAAGATCTGTCGGACAGGGGAATTGAAGCAACCGTCATCAGACTCGACGGCGCCGTAGAGATTTCGGTGCAACTCGGCGTGGCCGACGCGATCGCCGACGTGGTTGGATCCGGACGCACCCTGAGCCTGCACGATCTGGTGGCCTTCGGTGAGCCGCTGTGTGATTCGGAGGCGGTGCTGATCGAGCGCGCCGCCGGGGACCGCGACGGCGCACAGCAGGCGGCACGCGATCAGCTGGTCGCCCGGATTCAGGGTGTGGTGTTCGGGCAACAGTATTTGATGCTCGACTACGACTGCCCGCGCTCGGTGCTGGACAAGGCCACGTCGATCACGCCGGGTCTGGAGTCGCCGACCATCGCCCCGCTCGCCGACGCGGACTGGGTCGCGATCCGTGCGCTGGTGCCGCGTCGGGGCGTCAACGAGATCATGGACGAGCTCGCGGCCATCGGTGCCAAAGCGATCCTGGCTTCCGATATCAGGTTCTGCCGATTCTGATCTCACCAGCCCGGCCCCGGCTGTGTTAGCGTCCGGCTAGAGGTGGGGGCCCGTACGCCCGCCCACTCTTAAGGTTGCCGCGTTGTTCGTCCCAGGAGGGTCGCCGTGACACATGTCCTTGTTCTGTTGCTGGCTTTGCTGATTGGCGTTGTCGCCGGGTTGCGCTCCCTGACGGCTCCCGCGGTGGTCGCGTGGGCCGCGTACCTCGGCTGGATCGACCTGCACGGCACCTGGGCATCGTGGATGGGCAACATCATCACGGTCGTCATCTTCAGCGTTCTGGCCGTCGGCGAAGTGGTGAACGACAAGCTGCCCAAGACGCCGCCGCGTACGGCGCCACCGGTCTTCGCGGCCCGACTCCTGATGGGCGGGCTCGCGGGCGCGGCGCTGGGCGCGTGGCCGCACTGGACTTTTACCGCCCTGGGAGCCGGCATCATCGGCGCGGTGCTTGGCACCCTCGGCGGCTATCAGGCACGCAAGCGCCTGGTGGCGGTCAGCGGCGGACGGGACCTGCCGATCGCGCTGCTCGAGGATGCGGTCGCGATCTTGGGCGGGTTCGCCATCGCGGCGCTGACAGGTCACGAGTTGACGGAATACCTCATCTCGGCGGTTAAGTGAGCGCGCATTTCGACGCGGTCATCGTCGGCGCCGGCCAGGCCGGGCCTTCGCTCGCGGCTCGGCTGACCGACGCGGGGCAGCGCGTCGCGATCGTCGAGCGCAAACTGATCGGCGGCACCTGCGTCAACAACGGATGCATCCCGACCAAGACGCTGGTCGCCAGTGCGCATGTCGCCCACCTGGCCCGGCGCAGCGGCGAATACGGTGTGGCGACCGGGTGGATCAGCGTGGACATGGCGAAAGTCAAGGACCGCAAAGACGGCATCATGCTCGCCGACCGCAAGGGTGTCGAGGACTGGCTCGAGGGCATGGACGGCTGCACCGTCGTTCGCGGCCACGCCCGCTTCATTGACCCGCATACCCTGCGCGTCGACGACCAGGAGTTGCACGCCGAGCGGATCTTCCTCAACGTCGGCGGCCGCGCGGTCGCGCCCGACATCCCGGGCCTGGACGAGGTCGACTACCTCACCAACGTGTCCATCCTCGAACTCGACACGCTGCCAACGCATCTCGTCATCGTCGGCGGCAGCTACATCGCACTGGAGTTCGCCCAGATGTACCAGCGCTTCGGCTCGGCGGTCACCGTGGTGGAGCGGGGCCCGCGGTTGGCCTCGCGCGAAGACGAGGACGTATCGGCCACCATCAAGGCAATCCTGCAGGCCGAAGGCGTCGAGATCATCCTCAATGCCGACGATGTGCGGATCACCAAGAACGACAACGGATTCGAACTCACTCCGCGCTCCGGTGCCGACCCGATCCCGGGCAGCCATCTGCTGATGGCGGTGGGGCGGCGGCCCAACACCGACGATCTGGGACTAGAGGCCGCCGGTGTGCAGACGGATGCCCGCGGCTACATCGTCGTCGACGATGCGCTCAAGACCAACGTCGACCACATCTGGGCGATGGGCGACTGCAACGGCAAGGGCGCCTTCACCCACACCTCGTACAACGACTATGAGATCGTGGCCGCCAACCTGCTCGACGACGATCCACGCCGGGTCAGCGACCGCATCACCACCTACGCGCTCTACATCGATCCACCGCTGGGCCGCGCCGGGATGACCGTCGGCGAGGTCCGTGCGTCGGGCCGCAAGGCGCTGATCGGTAGGCGGCCGATGACCAAAGTTGGCCGAGCCGTGGAAAAGGGTGAGACGCAAGGCTTTATGCAGGTCGTCGTCGACGCGGAAACCGACCAGATCCTCGGGGCGACCATCCTCGGGGTCGGCGGTGACGAGGCGATTCACGCCATTCTGGACGTGATGTCGGCCAAGGCGCCGTACACCACGCTGTCGCGCACGATGCACATCCATCCGACCGTCAGCGAGCTCATTCCCACGATGCTGCAGGAGATGTCGCCGCTCGATTAGCCCGGTGGCGACTATGCCGCTGGTTCGTTCGAACACGAAATAGCTTGCGCCCCAACGTTGTCCGGCCAGCCAGGGTAGGGCGGCGGGGTGCCGCCGAACACCGGGCAGTACTCGTGGTGCGGACACCAATCGCACAACCGCGATTGGCTGGGGCGGAAATCGCCGGTCTGTCCGGCAGATTGGATGGCACGCCAGATCGCCATCAAGGTCTTTTCGAAGCGCTCCAGCTCGTCGAGTTCGGGTGAGTAGTCCAGCACCTGGCCGTCGGCGAGGTAGATGAGCCGCAGCCGGGTCGGCGGCACCCCGCGGGTGCGCAGTAGCGCCACCGCATAGAACTTCATCTGAAACATCGCCTTGAACTCGGCCAGCGCTCGAGCCTCCGGCGGCGCCTTGCCGGTCTTGTAGTCGACCACCCGCAGCTCGCCGGTCGCGGCGACGTCGATCCGGTCGATGAAACCACGCAGCAGGGTGCCATCGGCGAGTTCCACCTCCACCCGCTGCTCGCAGCACTGCGGGTCGAACCGGGTCGGGTCTTCCAGCCGGTAATAACCGGACAGCAGCGCGCGAGCTTCGTCGAGTACCTGGGCGCGCTGAACGGCGTCCAGCTCGCCGAACCGGTCGGGCTCGGCGGCGATCACCTGCTCCCACGCGGGCTCCAGCAGCGAGACCGCGGTCTCGGGACCGCGCGATGCCGCGGGCAGGCCGTAGAGCTGCTCGAGCGCGGCGTGCACGACCGACCCGCGGATCTGCGCCGTCGACGGCGGCTCGGGCAGTCGGTCGATCGCCCGGAACCGGTACAGCAACGGGCACTGCTTGAAGTCCGCCGCTCGTGACGGCGACAGTGCCGGCCTCGAAGCCGGTCTGGAAGCCGCCCGCGCCTGCTCTTCTGGCTGGTCGGTCATATTCGCAGCCTAGGACGCCGTGCCGACAACCCCGAGCATCGCCGACGGCGAGTCGGCTGGCACGCTGAACGGCGTGTCCAACACCGGTCCATTCGTCGTCGGCGAGCGCGTTCAGCTCACCGACGCTAAGGGCCGCCACTACACGGTGAAGTTGACCGAAGGTGCGGAGTTCCACACTCATCGCGGCGCGATCCCGCACGACACGATCATCGGGCTGGAACAGGGCAGCGTGGTCAAATCCAGCAACGGCAACCCGTACCTGGTGCTGCGCCCGCTGCTGGTCGACTACATCATGTCGATGCCGCGGGGGCCCCAGGTCATCTATCCCAAGGACGCCGCTCAGATCGTGCACGAGGGCGACATGTTTCCGGGGGCCCGCGTGCTGGAGGCCGGAGCCGGGTCCGGCGCGCTGACCTGTTCGCTGTTGCGTGCGGTGGGACCCGACGGGCGGGTGGTGTCCTACGAAGTGCGCGCCGATCACGCCGAACACGCGCGGCGCAACGTGGACGTCTTCTTCGGCGCAGCGCCGGCCAATTGGGAGCTGATCATCGGCGACGTCGTCGACTCCGGGCTGCCCGACGGCTCCTTCGACCGGGCCGTGCTGGACATGCTGTCGCCGTGGGAGGTGCTGGACGCCGTATCGCGGCTCGTCGTCGCCGGTGGGGTGCTGCTGATCTACGTGGCCACCGTCACCCAGCTGTCGAAGGTGGTGGAGGCGCTGCGGGCACAGGGGTGCTGGACCGAACCGCGCGCCTGGGAGACGATGCAGCGCGGCTGGCATGTCGTCGGCCTGGCGGTCCGGCCGCAGCACACCATGCGGGGCCACACCGCGTTCCTGGTGGCGTCGCGACGACTCGCGCCGGGCACGGTGGCCCCGATGCCGTTAGGCCGCAAGCGGGCGGGCAGGGACGGCTAGGCCCGCTAGTCGTCCTCGCTGCGCGCCAGCGAGCGTCGCACCGACAGCAACTCGAACTCGGGATGCGCGGCGACCAGACGTTCGGCCGCATCCAGGACTTCGACCGCATGCGCCCGGTCACCGGACACGACGGCCACCCCGATGCCCGCTCGCCGATACAGATCCTGCGAACCGGTCTCGGCGGCCGACACACTGAACTTGCGGCGCAACTCGGCGACGACGGGGCGGATCATCGAGCGCTTCTCCTTGAGCGATCGCACGTCGCCCAGCAGCACGTCGAATTCGAGCCAGGCGATCCACATCAGCCGGGCGGAGGTTGCGCGGGCGCGGACTCGGGAGGCGGCGGAGCCGGGGCGGCTGACGGCGGAGCGGGCGAAGGAGGTGGCGGCTGGACCGGTTCGGGCGGAGGGGGCAGCGGAGGCGTCGGGCTGGGTGGCGGGGACGGTGAGGCCGACGAGTTGCCCAGCGCCAACAGCATTTCCGCTGTCTTCCGCGAAAGCTGCCAGCCGCCCGCCAACGCGGCGAACTCCATCGGGAAGGTGAACGCGCCGTTGGGTCCCTTGGCGGTGTTGACGCTGACCGTGGCCACCACGTTCGCCGGATTCTTGTCCGACCACGCGATGTTGTTCGCCACGAACGTCATCGGCAGGTAGCCGTTGTCGCGCAGCGCGTTGATGAACTTGTCCAGCGTGGCCGCACTCTCCGGCGTCGCGCCTTCGACGAGGTTCACCTTGTTGGTGCCCGGGACGTTCGGATCGACAAGCCGGTTCAGCACCTCGACCAGAGCTTCGGGCACCGGCAGCGGCGCGGTCGGGGGAGCCGCGACGATCAACGGACTCGACGTCGGCGCCGGCACCGCCGAATTCGTCGACGGCAGCACCTTGGGTTCGCTGTGCGAGCATGCCGCGAGCCCGAAGGCCGCCACGGCGGTGGCGGCGCTCAACGCTACGGACAGATGTTGGTGCATCCCTTGAACCGGCCGGGCTATTCGGCGCCGTCTGATTCGAGGCCTGATTCTTGGAGGGCGGCGGTTGCCGCGATCTGGCCAACTGGTGCAATGGAAGTCACAGTTGGAAACATTGCGTTGATGACCGCGACCACGGCAAGGCCTGTGGTGAGGGGTTTTGCGGTCAAGGGGTGTCCTTTCGGTGGTCCCAAATCGACGCCGAGGTTACCAGCGGGAGTAAAGACGCGACTTTTGATGGCTTTTGAGTTCACGCATGAACGGCCAATCGCCGGTAGCGTTGTAAGGATCCACCGCATCAATTCGGGGCGGGAAAGGAGCGCAACATGGGTGAGTCAGAGCGTTCTGAAGCATTCGGGATCAATCATGAAACCGGCATGTCCAGCAGCGATGCTGCCGAGCTGGAACAGCTGCGCCGCGAGGCCGCGGTGCTGCGCGAGCAACTCGAGCAGGCCGCCGAATCGCCGCCCGGCACGCGCTCCGCGCGCGATGTGCATCAACTCGAAGCGCGGATCGACTCGCTTGCGGCCCGCAATTCCAAATTAATGGAAACTCTTAAAGAGGCCCGGCAACAACTGCTGGCGCTGCGGGAGGAAGTCGATCGGCTGGGGCAGCCGCCGAGTGGTTACGGCGTTTTGCTCGGGACGCACGAGGACGAAACCGTCGACGTGTTCACCTCGGGTCGCAAGATGCGATTGACGTGCTCGCCCAACATCGAGGTGTCCGCGCTGCGCAAGGGACAGACGGTCCGGCTCAACGAAGCCCTGACCGTCGTCGAGGCCGGGACGTTCGAATCCGTGGGTGAGATCTCGACTTTGCGTGAGGTGCTCAACGACGGGCATCGCGCTTTGGTCGTCGGCCACGCCGACGAGGAACGGATCGTGTGGCTCGCCGAGCCCCTGGTGGCAGAGGACTTGCCCGACGGCGTTCCCGACGCACTCAACGATGACACCAGGCCGCGCAAGTTGCGGCCTGGCGACTCTCTGCTGGTCGACACCAAGGCCGGCTACGCGTTCGAGCGCATCCCCAAGGCCGAGGTCGAGGACCTGGTGCTCGAAGAGGTGCCCGACGTCAGCTACCAGGACATCGGCGGTCTCACTCGCCAGATCGAGCAGATCCGCGACGCCGTGGAGCTGCCGTTCCTGCACAAGGAGCTCTACCGGGAGTACGCGCTGCGTCCGCCCAAGGGTGTGTTGCTCTACGGCCCGCCCGGGTGCGGTAAGACGCTGATCGCCAAGGCGGTCGCCAACTCGCTGGCCAAGAAGATGGCCGAGGTGCGCGGCGACGACGCCCGCGAGGCCAAGTCGTACTTCCTCAACATCAAGGGCCCCGAGCTGCTGAACAAGTTCGTCGGCGAGACCGAGCGGCACATCCGGTTGATCTTCCAGCGTGCCCGCGAGAAGGCGTCCGAGGGAACACCGGTGATCGTGTTCTTCGACGAGATGGACTCGATCTTCCGCACCCGCGGTACCGGCGTCTCCTCCGACGTCGAGACCACGGTGGTCCCACAGCTGCTGAGCGAGATCGACGGTGTGGAGGGTTTGGAGAACGTCATCGTGATCGGCGCCTCCAACCGCGAGGACATGATCGATCCCGCGATCCTGCGGCCCGGACGTCTCGACGTGAAGATCAAGATCGAGCGGCCCGATGCCGAAGCGGCGCAAGACATCTTCTCGAAGTATCTGGTCGAGACGCTGCCGGTGCACGCCGACGACATCGCCGAGTTCGACGGCGACCGGTCGGCCTGCATCCACGCGATGATCGAAAAGGTCGTCGAGCGGATGTACGCCGAGATCGACGACAACCGGTTCCTGGAGGTCACCTACGCCAACGGTGACAAGGAAGTCATGTACTTCAAGGACTTCAACTCCGGGGCGATGATCCAGAACGTCGTCGACCGCGCGAAGAAGAACGCGATCAAGTCGGTGCTCGAGACCGGCCAGCGGGGTCTGCGGATCCAGCATCTGCTCGACTCGATCGTCGACGAGTTCGCCGAGAACGAGGACCTGCCCAACACCACCAACCCCGATGACTGGGCGCGGATCTCGGGCAAGAAGGGCGAGCGGATCGTGTACATCCGCACCCTGGTCACCGGCAAGTCGTCGAGCGCGTCGCGCGCCATCGACACCGAATCGAACCTCGGCCAGTACCTCTAGGGATCCAATCCCTAAGCGGCTCAGTCGAATTCGAACGAGTAGCTGTTCGTCAGGTCGTCCTGCGTCACGCGGGCGGGGCGGCTTGTCGTGTCGACCCGCAACGTCTCGTCGAGCACGCGCGGCTGATAGCTCCAGCCCGGCGGCAGTGTGAGCCGCTCGGCCAGCCCGGCCAGGTCGGCCCGCGACAGGTTGGGGTCGGCCACCTGGCTCCAGGTCTGCATGACCCAGCGCTTGCCGTCGGGATCGACCAGCTCGTAAATCTCTTCGCCGGCGTTGAAGACGAAGACCGTGTTGCGGGTCACTTCGTTGACGGTGTAGGGCGCGGGGTTCATCGACGACAGCGCGACGGTGGCCTGCTTGATCATCTCGATGCCGCCGAACGTCATCCGCTCCTGCGGACCGTCGGCCTGCTTTTCGATCGTGTTCATCAGCCAGTAGCGCGGGCCGTTGAGCAAGGCCGCGGCGGCGCCGTGTTCGGCCGCGATGGCCTGCGGGTCGAGCTTGGACCACAACTCGGCCGGACAGTCGTTGAGTCCGAAGCTGTTGTAGACGGTGGCTTGTGGGCCGGCCTCGCCCACCTCGACGAGAAGTACTTCGCCATAACGCTTCCCGGACAGGTCGGTCACGTGCTTACTCGCTTTCTGTCGATGTGTCAGATTCGTCGGCGACGTTGCCCAGATAGCGGTTTCGAGCGGCCAGGGCGGTATGCAGGTCGTCGATCAGTGGGTCGAGGAACATCCCCCGATATTCGTCGTCGTCGACCGCTCGGGCGCTGATGTACATGAACGTCAGCGCGCCCAGGAACAGGCACATGTGGATCAGCGAGTCGGGGGCGGGGAACGTGAAGCCGAACACCGTCGAGGTGGTGGCGGTGTTGTGCGCCCATTCTTTGAGCAACGGCGGCGTCAGGATGATCAGCCCGAGGATGAGATACATCGTGGCACCGACGGCGGCCACCACCAGGATCTCGATGAGCTGCGAGGTCGCCAGCAGGAACACCACATTCAGGCGTTCGGCGCGCTTCAGCGGTGAGCCGGCCGAGGGATCATGCATCGTGGCGAAAGGCGTGCCGGCGAGGTAGTCGCTGCCTTCGGGCAATGACGCCGTCGACTTCAGCAGCGGCCGCACCCGTTCCACGGTCTTGGAGACGACGAATGTCCCCGCAATGCCGAGCAGAAAGAAGATGGCCAGCGAGAGCCGTTCGCCGTTGATGTTCGCGGCCATCAGCCAGACGTAGGTGTTGAAGAACACCAACGCGGTCAGCAGCACGATCGGCAGCGCCCGGACCGCCAGCGTGCCGACCGTGGACAAATGCTCCAGCGTCATGCGCACCGCCCAGGCGAGCACCGACCCGACGCCAGAGCCGGTCAGCAGCAGCACCAGCAGCAGGATGACGCCATCGCGGGTCAGTTGGACGGGGCCGGATTCGATGAGCCCGCACGAGACCGCGACGGCCAACGCCGCCGTCGCGACGGTGGTGCGGCTGCGCCCGCTCGATATCCGGGATACCAGCCACCCGAGCAGGGCGGCCAGCGGGAGAGCGATGGCGAGCAGCGCGAGGATCACCCATTGGTGGGTCGTCGGCGTTCCGTTGATGAAGACCTCGTTGCCGTCGCTGACGAGATAGACGCCGAGTAGGCAGGCTTCCACGGCCGCCCAGGCGGCCAGCATCGGAGCGCACCGCGGCCAGAGCCGTCGCCATCGGCCTCGCGTGGTGAGCACCGACGGCAAACCGCGCTCCAGGAACCACCTTTCAGCCGCGGCCGTCGCTGCCTTCTGGCTGTTCGGCGTGCGGCGTGCAGTTACGTCCACACCGGCACACCCTAGTGGCGCAGCAATCCGTGTGCCTGCCGTTTCGCGCAGGTCAGTATTTGTTCAGGAGAACGCCCGGCGATTGGCGCGAATCACCTTTAACCAAGGGGTGTTTCGACGGTGGGCAGCTCCCCGGCGCGGGGCACCACGTCGGCGGGCCTACGCTTAACGCATGCAACGGATTATCGGGACGGAGGTCGAGTACGGTATTTCGTCGCCGACCGACCCGACCGCCAACCCGATCCTTACTTCGACTCAGGCGGTGTTGGCCTACGCGGCCGCCGCCGGCATTCAGCGCGCCAAGCGCACCCGCTGGGACTACGAGGTGGAGTCGCCGCTGCGCGACGCCCGCGGTTTCGACCTGAGCCGCTCGGCCGGCCCGCCGCCGGTGGTCGACGCCGACGAGGTCGGCGCGGCCAACATGATCCTGACCAACGGGGCGCGGCTCTACGTCGACCACGCACACCCCGAGTACTCCGCACCCGAGTGCACCGACCCACTGGACGCGGTGATCTGGGACAAGGCCGGTGAGCGGGTGATGGAGGCCGCCGCGCGCCACGTCGCCAGTGTGCCCGGAGCCGCCAAGCTGCAGCTCTACAAGAACAACGTCGACGGCAAGGGCGCCTCGTACGGATCGCATGAGAACTACCTGATGAGCCGGCAGACGCCGTTCTCGGCCATCATCGCCGGTCTGACGCCGTTTTTCGTGTCCCGGCAGGTGGTCACCGGCTCCGGGCGGGTCGGCATCGGCCCCTCGGGCGACGAGCCCGGCTTCCAGCTGTCCCAGCGCTCCGATTACATCGAGGTCGAGGTCGGGCTGGAGACCACGCTCAAGCGCGGCATCATCAACACCCGCGACGAGCCGCACGCCGACGCCGACCGGTATCGCCGGCTGCACGTGATCATCGGCGACGCCAACCTCGCCGAGACGTCGACCTACCTGAAGCTGGGCACCACGGCGCTGGTGCTCGACCTGATCGAAGAGGGCCCGCAGCACGGCATCGACCTGAGCGATCTCGCGTTGGCCCGGCCGGTGCATGCGGTCCACGCGATCAGCCGCGATCCTTCGCTGCGCGTCGCGGTGGCCATGGCCGACGGTCGGGAACTGACAGCGCTTGCGCTGCAACGGATCTACCTCGATCGGGTGGCCAAACTGGTCGACGGCCGCGACCCCGACGCGCGGGCAGCACACGTTGTCGAGACCTGGGCGCACGTGCTGGACCTGCTCGAGCGCGACCCGATGGAGTGCGCGGAGCTGCTGGACTGGCCCGCCAAGCTGCGACTGCTCGAGGGGTTCCGGCAGCGTGAGAACCTGAGCTGGTCGGCGCCCCGGCTGCACCTGGTGGACCTGCAGTATTCCGATGTCCGGCTGGACAAGGGACTGTACAACCGGCTGGTCGCGCGCGGTTCGATGAAGCGTCTGGTCAGCGAACACCAGGTGCTCGAGGCGGTGGACAACCCACCGACCGACACCCGCGCGTACTTCCGTGGCGAATGCCTGCGCCGATTCGGCGCCGATATCGCCGCAGCCAGTTGGGACTCGGTGATTTTCGATCTCGGTGGCGATTCGCTGGTGCGCATCCCGACGCTGGAGCCCCTACGGGGCAGCAAAGCGCACGTCGGAGCCCTGCTGGACTCCGTGGACAGTGCCGTCGAACTGGTGGAACAACTGACGAGCTGAGGCTTGTTAACCAAAGAACCTCGGCTTTGACCGGTAGGGTAGAGATACCAACGGGCAGCTTAAGCGGCCAGTAAGCAAGCTCAGACATAGCAGGAGGCGGCGATGGCGCAGGAGCAAACCAAACGTGGCGGTGGCGGTGGCGACGAAGATGACGTCGCTGGCACCACGGCTGCGGGCCAAGAGCGTCGCGAAAAACTGACCGAGGAAACCGACGACCTGCTCGACGAGATCGACGACGTCCTGGAGGAAAACGCCGAGGACTTCGTCCGTGCGTATGTCCAAAAGGGCGGACAGTGACCTGGCCTTTCCCCGATCGCCTGTCCACTAACTCGGCACTACCCGGATTTTCTGCTGTAAATGCGTCCTCATTCGCGGACTTGTTGCGCCGTCAGGCGCCGGAGTTGCTCCCGGCCGTCCTGGGTGGCAGCGGCGGTCAATCTGGGCGTGACGTCGGCCTGCCGCACGGCACCACGATCGTCGCCCTGAAATACCCCGGCGGTGTCCTGATCGCCGGTGACCGACGCTCCACGCAGGGCAACATGATCGCGGGCCGGGACGTCAAGAAGGTCTACATCACCGACGACTACACCGCGACCGGCATTGCCGGCACCGCCGCGATCGCCGTCGAATTCGCCCGCCTGTACGCGGTCGAGCTCGAGCACTACGAGAAGCTGGAAGGCGTCCCGCTGACGTTCGCCGGCAAGGTCAACCGGCTCGCGATCATGGTGCGCGGCAACCTGGCCGCCGCGATGCAGGGGCTGGTCGCGCTGCCGCTGCTGGCGGGATACGACATCCACGCGGCCGACCCGGAAAGCGCCGGGCGCATCGTCTCGTTCGACGCCGCGGGCGGCTGGAACATCGAGGAAGAGGGCTACCAGTCGGTGGGGTCGGGGTCGATCTTCGCCAAGTCATCGATCAAGAAGCTGTATGCCCAAGTTAGCGACGGCGACTCCGCGCTGCGGGTAGCCGTGGAGTCGCTGTACGACGCCGCCGATGACGATTCCGCCACCGGCGGACCGGATCTGGTGCGCGGCATCTTCCCCACGGCCGTCACCATCGGCGCCGAAGGGGCCGCCGACGTGCCCGAGAGCCGCATCGCCGAATTGGCCCGCGAGGTCATCGAAAGTCGCTCGCGCGCCGACACTTTCGGCCCGGATGGCGGTGAGAAGTGAGCTTCCCGTACTTCATCTCGCCTGAGCAGGCGATGCGTGAGCGCAGCGAGCTCGCGCGCAAGGGCATCGCCCGGGGCCGCAGCGTGGTGGCGCTGGCCTACGCCGGCGGTGTGCTGTTCGTCGCGGAGAACCCGTCGCGGTCCCTGCAGAAGATCAGCGAGCTCTATGACCGCGTCGGCTTTGCCGCCGCGGGCAAGTTCAACGAGTTCGACAACCTGCGGCGCGGCGGCATCCAGTTCGCCGACACCCGCGGCTACGCCTACGACCGCCGCGACGTCACGGGTCGGCAGCTGGCCAATGTCTACGCGCAAACCCTCGGCACCATCTTCACCGAGCAGGCCAAGCCGTATGAGGTCGAGTTGTGCGTCGCCGAGGTCGCGCACTATGGCGAGACCAAACCGCCTGAGATGTACCGGATCACCTACGACGGGTCCATCGCCGACGAGCCACACTTCGTGGTGATGGGGGGCACCACCGAGCCGATCACCACCGCGCTCAAGGAGTCGTACGCGGAAAACGCCGACCTGCGCGGCGCTTTGGGAATTGCCGTCGACGCGCTGCGAGCCGGGAGCACCAACGGCGGTGACGAACACAGTCTGGACGTGACCAACCTCGAGGTCGCCATCCTGGACGCGAGCCGGCCGCGGCGCGCGTTCCGGCGCATCGGCCGATCCACGCTGGAAAGCTTCCTGCAGCATTCGAAGCATTCGAAATCCGAGGACGATGCCCCGGATTCTGACGACGAGTCTTAGCCCGTGGGCGCGGCTGCTGACCGTCGCGCTCACACAACCAGTACCCTCGATGATGTGCAGCGACGAATCATGGGCATCGAGACCGAGTTCGGTGTCACCTGCACGTTCCACGGCCATCGCCGCCTGTCCCCGGACGAGGTAGCGCGCTACCTTTTCCGCCGGGTGGTGTCATGGGGTCGCAGCTCCAACGTGTTCTTGCGTAACGGCGCTCGGCTGTACCTCGATGTGGGCAGCCACCCCGAGTACGCCACCGCCGAGTGCGACAGCCTGGTGCAGCTGGTCACCCACGACCGGGCCGGGGAATGGGTGCTGGAAGACCTACTCGTAGACGCCGAGCAGCGGCTTGCCGACGAAGGCATCGGCGGCGACATCTACCTGTTCAAGAACAACACCGACTCGGCGGGCAACTCCTACGGGTGCCACGAGAATTACCTGATCGTGCGGGCCGGTGAGTTCTCCCGGATCTCCGACGTGCTGCTGCCCTTCCTGGTCACCCGCCAGCTGATCTGCGGGGCCGGCAAGGTGCTGCAGACCCCCAAGGCCGCGACGTTCTGCCTGTCGCAGCGCGCCGAGCACATCTGGGAAGGCGTTTCGTCGGCCACCACCCGCAGCCGCCCGATCATCAACACCCGCGACGAGCCGCACGCCGACGCCGAGAAGTACCGGCGCCTACACGTCATCGTCGGCGACTCCAACATGTGCGAGACCAGCACCATGCTCAAGGTGGGCACCGCCGCGCTGGTGCTGGAGATGATCGAATCCGGCGTGCCGTTCCGAGACTTCTCGCTGGACAATCCGATCCGTGCCATCCGCGAGGTCAGCCACGACATCACCGGCCGCCGTCCGGTGCGGCTGGCCGGCGGGCGTCAGGCCAGTGCGCTGGACATCCAACGCGAGTACTACACCCGCGCCGTCGAGCACCTGCAGACCCGCGAGCCCAACGCGCAGATCGAGCAGGTCGTCGACCTGTGGGGTCGCCAGCTCGACGCCGTCGAGAGCCAGGACTTCGCCAAGGTGGACACCGAGATCGATTGGGTGATCAAGCGCAAGCTGTTCCAGCGCTACCAGGACCGCTACAACATGGAGCTGTCCGACCCCAAGATCGCCCAGCTGGACCTGGCGTATCACGACATCAAGCGCGGTCGCGGCGTGTTCGATCTGCTGCAGCGCAAGGGATTGGCGACGCGCGTCACCACCGACGAGGACATCGCCGAGGCCGTCGACAACCCGCCGCAGACCACCCGCGCCCGGCTGCGCGGCGAGTTCATCAGCGCCGCCCAGGCGGCCGGTCGCGACTTCACCGTCGACTGGGTACACCTCAAGCTCAACGACCAGGCCCAGCGCACCGTGTTGTGCAAGGACCCATTCCGGGCCGTCGACGAGCGGGTGAAGCGGCTCATCGCCAGCATGTAGCGGCTGCCTGCCCGTCATCAGTGACACCCGCACCCGCGCCCGTCACACCAGTCACATTGGCACCCCCGTGGGTTGGCCTAGTCGAAGTGCAAACGCGATATCGCATGCGCTATCACATTTCAGAACCACCTGTGCCTTCCGAAATTGAAACGCGTGTGGCCAGTGTGGCGATGGCGAGTCGGTGCGCGCGCCGGGAGCGGGCCATCTAACCTTGAGCAAATGGCGACCTCGAAAGTCGAACGGCTGGTCAATCTCGTCATCGCCTTGCTGTCCACTCGCGGCTACATCACCGCCGAAAAGATTCGGTCCAGTGTGGCGGGCTATTCGGAAAGCCCCAGCCTCGAGGCGTTTTCCCGGATGTTCGAACGCGACAAGAACGAACTGCGCGACCTCGGCATCCCACTTGAGGTCGGTCGGGTGTCGGCGCTGGACCCCAGCGAGGGGTACCGCATCAACCGTGATGCCTACTCGCTGCCGCCGGTCGAGCTGACCGCCGACGAGGCGGCCGCGGTCGCCGTCGCCACCCAGCTGTGGGAGTCACCGGAATTGATCACCGCGACCCAGGGCGCCCTGCTCAAGCTGCGCGCCGCCGGTGTCGACGTCGACCCCGAGGCGCCGGTGGCCATCGCCTCACCGGAGGGTGTGCCGGGACTGCGCGGCTCCGAGGATGTGCTCGGAATCCTGTTGTCCGCCATCGATTCCCGTCAGGCCGTGCAGTTTCCGCATCGGCCATCGCGTGCCGAGCCCTACACGATGCGCACGGTCGAGCCGTGGGGCGTGGTCACCGAGAAGGGCCGCTGGTATCTGGTCGGCCACGACCGTGACCGCGACGCCACCCGCACCTTCCGCCTCTCCCGCATCGGCACCGACGTCGAGCCGATCGGCCCGGCCGGCGCCGTCACCGTCCCCGACGGCGTCGACCTGCGCAAGATCGTCGCGCAGACGGTCACGGACGTTTCAGGGACACCGACCGGCGCGCAGGCCCTGGTGTGGGTCGCCGACGGGCGGGCCACCGCATTGCGTCGCGCCGGACGGTCCACCGGTATCCGGCAACTAGCTGGCCGTGACGGCGAGGTGATCGAGCTCGAGATCAGCTCGAGCGACCGGCTGGCCCGCGAAATCGCCGGATACGGCGTCGACGCCGTCGTACTCGAGCCGCAATCACTGCGCGACGACGTGCTGGCCCGGTTGCGCGCCCAAGCGGAGACACCGGCATGACCCCCGTATCGACCCGCCTGGTCCGGCTGCTCAACATGGTGCCGTATTTCCAGGCCAACCCGCGGATCACCCGCGCCGAGGCCGCCGCCGAGCTGGGCGTCTCGGCCAAGCAGCTCGAGGAGGACCTCAACCAGCTGTGGATGTGCGGCCTTCCCGGCTACTTCCCGGGTGATCTGATCGACTTCGAGTTCTCCGGTGACACCATCGAGGTGACGTTCTCGGCGGGCATCGACCGCCCGCTCAAGCTCACCTCGCCGGAGGCCACCGGTCTGCTGGTCGCGCTGCGGGCGCTGGCCGACATACCGGGCGTGGTCGACCCGGAGGCGGCCCGCAGCGCCATCGCCAAGATCGCCGCCGCGGCCGGCGCCGTCGGACAGGACGCGACGGGTACGGTCACGGCGATCGACGAGCCGGCGCCCATCGAGAGCCGCGCCGCGGCCACCGTCCGCACCGCCGTGCAGTACAAACACGCGCTGGCAATCGACTACTACTCGGCCTCGCACGACACCCTGACCAGCCGGATCGTCGACCCCATCCGGGTGCTGCTGATCGGTGGACACAGCTATCTGGAGGCGTGGTCGCGCGAAGCCGAGGGCGTGCGGCTGTTCCGCTTCGACCGGATCGTCGAGGCCACCGAGCTGGGCGAGCCGTCCGCCCCGCCCCAGCCTGCGCTGCAGGCGCCGCCGGACACGTCGCTATTCGACGGCGATCCATCGCTGCCGTCGGCCAAGCTACGGGTGTCTCCGGCCGCGTCGTGGATGTTCGAGTACTACCCGATGCGCGACGTGCGCGAGCTGCCGGACGGATCGTGCGAGGCGGTCATGACGTATGCCTCCGAGGACTGGATGACACGCCTGGTGTTGGGTTTCGGGCCGGACGTGCGAGTGGTCGAACCGCGCTCCCTTGCCCAGCGGGTACGGGAGGCCGCGGCGGCGGCCTTGGGGTCATACCAGGCTGTGACGTTCTGACCCTACGGCGCGGGCACACCGGCAGTTGGCCGCGCTGCGGTAGCATCGGGTGGACGTCTGGAGGTAATGAAAGTGGGCAGTCTTAGTCCCTGGCACTGGGCGATCCTCGCGGTCGTCGTGATTCTGCTGTTCGGTGCCAAGAAGCTCCCGGATGCAGCGCGCTCGCTGGGCAAATCGATGCGCATCTTCAAGTCCGAGCTGCGCGAGATGCAGTCTGAGAACAAGTCCGACGCGCCATCCATCGAAACCCCTGCGGCGGCCCCCCAGCCCGTGCAGTCGCAGCGGGTCGACCCGTCGGCGGCAACCGAGCAGGGCCACCCCGAAGCGCGTCCCGCTTAGCCGGGAATCGGCTTCGTTGGCCAAGATGGTGCCCGAGCGCCACTGACCGACCGTCGTGAAAGCATTCAAAACTCCAGCGCGCACTGCTGCGTTCCTGAAGCATCTCAACCCGCGCAACAGGCGCAGTCGGACCAATCCCGACGCGACGATGTCGCTGGTCGACCATCTGACCGAACTGCGCACCCGGCTGCTGATCTCGTTGGCGGCGATCCTGGTCACCACGATTCTCGGATTCGTCTGGTACGGCCATCCGCTGTTCGGGCTGCAGAGCCTGGGCGAGTGGCTACGCCACCCCTACTGCTCGCTGCCGCAGTCCGCGCGCGCCGACATCAGCGCCGACGGGCAATGCCGGTTGCTGGCCACCGCGCCGTTCGACCAGTTCATGCTGCGGCTCAAGGTCGGAATGACGGCCGGGATCGTCATGGCCTGCCCGGTGTGGTTCTACGAGCTGTGGGCGTTCATCACGCCCGGGCTGTATCAGAAGGAACGCCGCTTCGCGATCGGGTTCGTGATTCCCGCCGCGTTGCTGTTCGTCGGCGGTGCGATCCTGGCCTATTTCGTGCTGTCCCAGGCGCTGGGCTTCCTGCTGACCGTCGGCAGCGACGTGCAGGTGACCGCGCTGTCGGGCGATCGCTATTTCGGCTTCCTGATCAACCTGCTGCTGGTGTTCGGATTCAGCTTCGAATTCCCGCTGCTGATCGTAATGCTCAACATGGTTGGTGTGCTGCCCTACGAGAAGCTCAAGGCCTGGCGGCGCGGCCTAATCTTCGCGATGTTCGTGTTCGCGGCGGTGTTCACCCCCGGCTCCGACCCGTTTTCAATGACCGCGCTGGGCGTCGCGCTGTCCGTGCTGCAAGAGCTGGCCATCCAGATCGCCCGCGTCCACGACAAGCGAAAAGCCAAGCGCGCAGCCCAAACCGCGATCCCCGACGACCAAGCGTCGGTCATCGAGCCGGCCGGACCCATATCCGAGCCCCCGTCCCACCCGCAGCCCCAGCCTTCGTACATCGCCGGGCAACACGACGACGTCACCTAAATGACAGTGGCACCTGACGGCGGCGTGACCGAACTGACCGAGCTGCCACGGTTCACCGCGGAATTGCCGTTCGGGCTCGACGATTTCCAGAACCGGGCCTGTGCGGCGCTAGAACGCGGTCACGGCGTATTGGTTTGCGCGCCAACGGGAGCCGGCAAGACGGTGGTCGGCGAGTTCGCCGTGCACCTGGCGCTGGCCGCCGGCAGTAAGTGCTTCTACACCACTCCGATCAAGGCGTTGAGCAACCAGAAGCACACCGACCTGACGGCACGCTACGGCCGCGACCGGATCGGGTTGTTGACCGGCGATGTGTCGCTGAACGCCGATGCGCCCGTGGTGGTGATGACCACCGAAGTGCTGCGCAACATGCTTTACGCCGATTCGGCTGCGCTGCAAGGACTTTCCCATGTGGTGATGGATGAGGTGCATTTCCTTGCCGACCGGATGCGGGGTCCGGTGTGGGAGGAGGTGATCCTGCATCTGCCCGACGAGGTGCGGCTGGTGAGCCTGTCGGCGACGGTGAGCAACGCCGAGGAGTTCGGCGGCTGGATCCAGACCGTGCGCGGCGACACCACGGTGGTGGTCGACGAGCACCGGCCGGTGCCGCTGTGGCAACACGTATTGGTCGGCAGGCGCCTGCTGGACCTGTTCGACTACGAGAACGAGAAGCCGGCCGCGGATCGTCATCCGCGGGTGAATCCCGAACTGCTGCGCCACATTGCGCACCGCCGCGAGGCCGACCGGATGGGTGATTGGCGTGGTCCTCGCCGGCAGCCGGGCAGGGGCAGGCCGGAACGGCCGCGCTTCTACCGGCCGCCCGCGCGGCCGGACGTGATCGCGACGCTGGACTCCGAGGGGCTGTTGCCGGCCATCACGTTCGTGTTCTCGCGCGCGGGTTGCGATGCCGCGGTGCAGCAGTGCCTGCGCTCGCCGCTGCGGCTCACCAGCGAGGAGGAACGCGCCCAGATCGCCGAGGTGATCGAGCACCGGTGTGGCGACCTCGACGACGCCGACCTCGCGGTGCTCGGCTACTACGAGTGGCGGGAGGGGTTGCTGCGCGGGTTGGCGGCCCACCACGCCGGCATGTTGCCGGCCTTCCGGCACACGGTCGAGGAGCTGTTCACCGCCGGCCTGGTCAAGGCCGTGTTCGCCACCGAAACACTGGCGCTGGGCATCAACATGCCCGCCCGCACGGTGGTGCTCGAGCGGCTGGTGAAGTTCAACGGCGAGGCGCACGTGCCGCTGACGCCGGGGGAGTACACGCAGCTGACCGGACGGGCCGGCCGGCGCGGGATCGACGTCGAGGGCCACGCGGTGGTGCTCTGGCATCCCGCCGAGGAGACCTCCGAGCCGTCGGCGGTGGCCGGGCTGGCGTCCACCCGTACGTACCCGCTGAAAAGCTCGTTCGCGCCGTCGTACAACATGACGATCAACCTGGTCCAGCACATGGGCCCGGAGCAGGCGCACCAACTTTTGGAGCAATCGTTCGCCCAGTACCAGGCCGACCGGTCTGTCGTCGGATTGGTAAAAGGCATCGACCGCGGCAAGCGGATGCAAGACGAAATCGCCGCCGAACTCGGTGGGGCCGACGCGCCGATCCTGGAATACGCCCGGATGCGCGCACGGATTACCGAGATGGAGCGCGCGCAGTCCCGGGCGTCGCGGCTGCACCGGCGCCAGGCATCCAACGAGGCGCTGGCCGGACTGCGCCGCGGCGACATCATCACGATCACCAACGGCCGGCACAGCGGCCTGGCGGTGGTACTGGAATCGGCGCGCGACGGCGACGACCCGCGGCCGCTGGTGCTCACCGAACACCGTTGGGCGGGCCGGATTTCGTCGGCCGACTACTCGGGGGCCACGGCGCCGCTGGGGTCGATGTCGTTGCCCAAGCGCGTCGAACATCGCCAGCCGAGGGTCCGTCGCGATCTGGCCTCGGCGCTGCGATCGGCCGCCGCTCCGCTCGACGTTCCGTCGCGCCGTCGCGCCGCGGATTCCGACGGCGGCTTCCACGATCCGGAGCTGGCGTCGTTGCGGGAGGAGTTGCGCCGCCACCCGGCACACAACAGCCCCGGCGTCGAGGCGCAGGTTCGAGAGGCCGAGCGCTATCTGCGCATCGAACGCGATAACGCGCAGCTGGAAAAGAAGATCGCCGCCGCCACCAACTCGCTGGCGCGCACGTTCGACCGGATCGTCGGGCTGCTCACCGAGCGCGAGTTCATCCAGGGCTCCGCGGGTGATCCGCGCGTCACCGACGACGGCCGGCTGTTGGCCCGCATCTACAGCGAGAGCGACCTGCTGGTCGCCGAATGCCTGCGCACCGGTGCGTGGGCGGAGCTGAAGCCCGCCGAGTTGGCCGCCGTCGTCTCGTCGGTGCTTTACGAGACCCGCGGCGGTGACGGCCCCAGCGCTCCGTTTGCCGCCGAGGCGCCCACGCCGCGGTTGCGGCAGGCGTTGCTGCAGACAGCGAAGTTGTCGTTCGCGCTACGCGCCGACGAGCAAACACACCGCATCGCGCCGAGCCGCGAACCCGACGACGGCTTTGTCACCGTCGTCTACCGCTGGGCCCGGACCGGCGATCTGGCCGGCTCGTTGGCCGCGGCGGACGCGACCGGCAGCGGTTCGCCGTTGTTGGCGGGCGATTTCGTACGGTGGTGCCGCCAGGTGCTCGACCTGTTGGACCAGGTTCGCAATGCCGCGCCGGATGCTGAACTGCGGGCGACGGCGAAGCGCGCCATCAACGATGTTCGGCGCGGCGTCGTCGCAGTTGACGCCGGGTAGGCTGGCTCCGAGCTACCGTTACAGGGCCACACGACACGAGGTGATTGAGGAGAAATGATGAGCGGACCGCACGGATCGGACCCGGGCCAGCAGTGGCAGCCGCCCGGCGAGGGTGGCGATCGCTCCCAGGAACCGACTCAGGTGGGTCAGGTGGGCTCGCCCTGGCAACACCAGCAACCGCCGACCCAGGACGGCACCTGGCAGGCGCCGGCGTATACGCCGCCCGCCGAGTACCCCCAGTACCAGCAGCCGTACCCCCAGCAACAGCAGCCGGGGTACGGGCAGCCCGAGCAGCAGCAGTACGGTCAGCCCGGCCAATACGGGCAGCCGGGGCAATACGGCCAGCCCGGTCAGTATGGCCAGCCCGGTCAGTACGGCCAGCCCGGTCAGTACGGCCAGCAGCCCGGTCAGTACGGGCAACCGGGCCAGTACGGCCAGGCCGGCCAGTACCCGCAGCAGTACCCGGGTCAGCCACAGAAGAAGCGCTCGATGGCGCTGATCGGCGGCATTGCCGGTGCGGTCGCCTTCCTGCTGATCGCGGTCGTGCTGGTGCTCGGTTTCTGGGAGCCCGGCTTCTTCGTCACCACCAAGCTGGACGTCAACAAAGCGCAGGCCGGTGTGCAGCAGGTCCTGACCGACGAAACCAATGGCTACGGCGCCAAGAACGTCAAAGACGTCAAGTGCAACAACGGCGCCGATCCCACCGTGACGAAGGGCGCCACCTTTGACTGCGCCGTCAGCATCGACGGGGCGCCGAAGCGCGTGACGGTGACCTTCCAGGACGACAAGGGCACTTACGAGGTCGGACGGCCGCAGTAACTCACTGCGGCAACGAGTCGAGCGCTTTTTGCAGTCGGGCGATCGAGGACCCCACGCCGAATTCGGTCGCCAGCGCCGCGGTGCGCTGCGGGTCGGCGGCGACCAGCGGTAGTTCGTCGGTGGGCGTCGACAAGGTGATCGGTGCGTCGGTGGCCACCCGCACCACCTGGCCGGCGGCCTCGATGTAGTCGGTCGCGCCCAGCAGTTTGGCCCGCACGCCCTTGGCGAGCTTGGATTTCGGGTCGTGGGCGGCGGCCAGGATCTGATCCAGCGAGCCGTGCTGGGCCAGCAGGGTGGCGGCCGTCTTCTCACCGACGCCCGGCACACCCGGCAGGCCGTCGGACGGGTCGCCACGCAGCAGCGCGAGTTCGGCGTAGGCCGGCCCGGCGTTTTCCGCCGGCACGCCGTACTGCTCGGCCACTTCGGCGGGCCCGAACAGGGTGGCTTTGGCGAGGCCGCGGCCCAGGTAGAGCACCCGCACTGGGACCGGGTCGTCGGCCACCACCTGCAGTAGGTCGCGGTCTCCGCTGACCACGACGACCGGGTCGTCGCGTTCCTGCGCGGCCAGCGTGCCGAGTACGTCGTCGGCCTCGAAGCCCTCCGAGCCGGCTGTCGCAATCCCAAACGCGTCAAGCAGTTGCATGATCATGTCCACCTGCGGCGTCAGGTCGTCGGGCACTTCCTCGATGTCGGGCGTGCCGTCGGGTTCGGGTTCGGCCACCCGATGCGCCTTGTACGACGGAATCAGGTCGACCCGGAACTGCGGGCGCCAGTCCAGGTCGAGGCAGACCGCCAGCCTTTTCGGCCGCTGTTGGGTGATGACGACGGCCATCGAGTCGATGAATCCGCGGACGGCGTTGACCGGGCGTCCGTCGGGGGCGGTGATCGACGACGGCACCCCGAAATACGAGCGGAACCACATGCTGGCGCCGTCGAGGAGGCACAGAGGTGCGGGCATGCGGCCATCCTGCCAGCGCGGTTAGCCTGGCTGCCATGGACTCTCACCGATTCGACGCCGAGGTCTACGCCCGTCGCCTGGCGGCGGCTGCCGCGGCGACCGCCGAGGCCGGACTCGACGGCCTGGTGATCACCCCGGGGTACGACCTGCGCTATCTCAGCGGCTCGCGCGCGCAGACGTTCGAGCGGCTGACCGCGCTGGTGGTGCCGGCTACCGGTGATCCGACCGTCGTGGTGCCGCGGCTGGAGCTGGCCTCGCTCCAGGGATCGGCCATTGCGGAACTGGGCTTGGCGGTGCGCGATTGGGTCGACGGCGACGACCCCTACCAGTTAGTCCTTGCGGCCCTGGGTGGTCCTGCTGCTGTTGCCGTCACCGATTCGATGCCGGCGCTGCACCTGTTGCCGTTGGCCGGATTGCTCGGCGTGTCACCGGTGTTGGCCACCGACATCCTGCGCTCGCTGCGGATGGTCAAGGAGGAGTGCGAGATTGACGCGCTGCGCAAGGCGGGTTCTGCCATCGATCGGGTGCACGCCCGGGTGCCGGAGTTCCTGGTTCCGGGTCGCACCGAGGCCGACGTCGCCGCCGATATCGGCGAAGCCATTGTCGCCGAGGGGCATTCGGATGTGTCGTTCATCATCGTCGGCTCCGGGCCGCATGGGGCCGACCCGCACCACAGCTATTCGGATCGCGAACTGCAGGCCGGTGACATTGTCGTCGTCGACATCGGTGGAGCCTACGAGCCTGGATACCATTCCGACTCCACCCGCACGTATAGCCTCGGCGAGCCTGATGCTGTTGTCGCGCAGCAGTATTCGCTTCTGCAGCAGGCTCAGCAAGCGGCGCTCGAGGCGGTTCGCCCGGGCGTGACTGCCGAGCAGGTCGATGCCGCCGCGCGCGATGTGCTAACCGAGGCCGGGCTGGGTGAGTTTTTCGTGCACCGCACCGGTCACGGCATCGGGCTCTCGGTGCACGAAGAGCCGTACATCGTCAAGGGCAATGATCTGCCTTTGACTGCGGGAATGGCCTTTTCGATCGAACCGGGTATCTACTTCCCGGGTCGCTGGGGGGCTCGCATCGAAGACATCGTCATCGTGACCGAGGACGGCGCGCTGCCCGTCAACAACCGGCCGCACGAACTTGTGGTGGTGCCGGTGTCCTAGCTGGGGTAGACGGCCCGCAGTTCTGCAGTATTGCGCTCTTCCATCTCGGTGAAGCCGGCGGCGGCCTTGTGTGCCTTGCCGCCGATGTCGATGAGCGTTTCACCATGGGCCTGAAGGCTTTTCACATGCCTACCATGGACCACACTCACCGCGTCGTGGAAGGCGTCAGCGGCGTCAAAATCGCCGAACATTCCTGACATCACGGGCCCTCGCGACAGGCGATCCGCCGCGTCTTGGGCATGGCCGCCCGCGCGCTGCGTCTGGCTGCCGCCCGAGTGTAGTAAGCCGGTGTCGACGTACATCGCTGCCTTCCTTACTGGCTCATCGTGGTGCTGTAGGCCTGGAACCAGGCGAGGTGATAGTTAGCTTCCGACTTGTTGCCGGCCACCAGGGCTTCGATCGCGGCCAGCAGCTGCCAGTTGCCGATATCGTGGCAGTCGACGTTGTCGGGGTAGCTATCCAGAACGCGGGTGCTGACTTCCCGCAGATGCGTCTGAAGAAGTTCGACTTCCCTGTCCAGCACTCCGGTGCCGCTGGTGGCAGCCTTGGCCAGGGTGTGGGCGAGCCTTGGTAGACCGTCGCGCCACTGGGTCGCTTGGTTGAGTTCCCAACCGAGTTCATCAATTTCGGGCACCCGTCGCGGGCGCGGCGAGGTGGGAATTGGCTCGTCTTCTTCGGGGACGGCGTGGATCGGGGTGTAGCCGGCGGCGAGAGTGACTTCGCCGAGCAAGGTTTCGATATCCCCACGGCGGCGTTCGGGGGAGAGCAGCGTGACCGCGGCCGGAATTTCGATGCCCGGTGGAATCCAGCCGCTCGCGAGATCGGTTGTCAGCACGGTGGTTTCGTCAGGTCGATCTCCTACTGCCCAGGCCAAGCGTGGTTGCTGACGGGCGACCGCGGCGACGAGTCGTTCCAGCCGTGCCCGCTCGGCGGCGTTGGCGGATGCGGCCCCGGCGACCGCCCCGGTGGCGGTGGCAGCGGCGGCCTCGGTTCCCAAACTCGACGGCGACGATGGAGGGGGCGGGGTCGGAGCCTGACGCACGACAGTGGGTCCGGCAGGGCTCGCCTGTCCCGCCGACGGGTGTACCGGTGCGGAGCTTGCCATCGCCGAAGGCGGTGCGCTCGACGGGACAACAGGGGCGGAGGCCGCGGGGGCCGCCGGCCGAATGTCGGAGGCGTAAGCGGGCAGCGGGCCCGAGGGTGCGGGTGCGGCCGGGGTGGCTGGTGCCGACGGTCCCGCGACGACCTGCGGTGCCGGGGTCGCATCAGGAGCTGCCGCGTGGGCGACAGGCGCTGCCTCATATGCGGGCGCATTGACAGGGACGCTGCCCATGCCGGACGTTGGCGTTGTCGGTGGGGCTTGCGGCTCTGGGGGCTGAGGTGGCGGCACGGCGCCAGCCGTCGCCGAAATCGGTGTTCCCGCTTGCATTCCCTTGTCGAAGCTATGCATCAAGTCGGCCGGGGTGACCGGTTGAACTGGGCTTGCAGGCGCGGTTGGCGCGCCGGTTAGGGGTGTTGCCGTGACGGGCGGAACGCTTTGGGCGCCTCCACCTGCTGGCACCCCTAATGATGGGGTGCCCCCGTGCGACAGCGAGGGCGCGCCAGGCATAGGCCCCGTGGCTGGGGCGGGGGTAGCTGGTGCTGCTGAAACGGGCGGCGCGGGCGGCCGGTTGACATCTGGCATCAGGCGTGGCGGCGAGCCTGGAGCAACTGGAGCTTGCTGCCCCTGGGCGGTGGGAGCTGGTGTATTTAGTCCAGCCGGCGAGATAGCCGCAGCCGGGGCTTGCTGTCCCTGGGGGGTGGGAGCTGGTGTATTTAGTCCAGCCGGCGAGGTCGAGGCCGGCGGAGGGGTATTGAGATCTGGCGGCAGGCCACCGGTTGTGTGGCTGTTGTTGAGGATTCCCTTAACCTGCTCCTGAAGATTCTCCTGATTCGGTCCCCTGAACATCTGGCCCATTTCGAGGCCGTGCGACTGGGCGAATTGGCGAGCGGATTGCCCGGGCATGTCGGCGTTGAGAACCTTTTGCATTGCATCAGAAACGTTTGCGCTGTACTTGGCTGCGACCATATTTGCCTGAGCTCGGTAGCGGTGGATCGCCTCGACGATCTGTGGCACTTTGATTTCAACCGGTTGTTTTGAGTTTTGAATTTCTTTGATTTGCTGGTTGCCTTCATCGGCCACATTAGCTAGAGCATGCTGGAGGCTTACCATGCTGTCGAAGGCGGTACCATACGCGCTCTCTTTGGCACCGTTCTTCTCGGCTACCTCTCGAGCGTGCTCCTCGCCTCGGCTAAAGGCGCTGCGGAGGTCGTCGATCGTATAGCCCTCTTGTTGGGACAGCGGTCCGGTTTGGGCGCCACGCAGCAGATCCGCAAAGTGCATGAAACCCGACTTGATCTGTCCGCGATTTAGCTTGCCGTGAGATAGTGCGGCCAAGTCCTCGTCATAAGGCCATTGTTCGCCGATTAGGAGAAAAGACCATTCGCCTGGAGGAAAAATCATTTGCAAAGTCTTTGAACGGCCACCGCAGTATCATCGGCGGCGTGCACCGTCGGTGCCTCTTCTGAATCTGGCAAGTTATTTTGATATTCAATGACGAGCTCTTGATAAATGTCCGTTAATTGTCGAATCGTTTTGGCTAGTTCGCTTGAAGTTGCCGGCTCTTGAGCAAGCGTGGTTCGAAGGTACTCGCTTCCAGTAAAAATCGCCTGCTGTCCGTTAATGGCGAACACGAGCTGGGACGTGGGATCGGCGCCTCTGTCTCGCGCCGTACTCGCATTTATCGAGTTGCGTACTTTTTCGTATGCCGCGCACACCTTGGCTTTGGCCTCGGCAACCTGTTGGTCGGTGTACGTAGGCGCGGCGGGCGGCTTTGCTGGCGCAGGTCGGAACCAGCCGACGATTGCAACGGCGAGGGTCACTAAGAGTGCAACTGTGAAAAATGCAAACATCGGCCACTGTCGCGTTGGCCGAACGGGTAACGATGGCTGCCAAGGCTGTGGGAGTGGCGGCATCGGTGGAGGTGGAGTGAGGTCCGTCACAGCCCGATCCTATCGCCCGTCCACGATTGCGGAAGGTATCTGCTTCTCGGCGCCGCCGCAGGGCTCTGACTGACTAGTCGCAACAAGTATCGAAATGCGTTCCAGCGAAGGTGATCTGGTGTGCAACTAACGGCGTGCACCGTTCTTCTAACGGTTTGAGTCTGAATCATCGTCATCGCGCTTTTGATCCGGCAAGATGATGCGGCGGCTCGCAACCGGTTTACCCTCAACACGTTTGACGACCTCTGCCACGGGCGGAGGCGTCGTGATGCGGCCCTGGACCGGAGCCCCATTCTTCACAGACGGCGCGACAATGCGTTTGGTATCGGGCTTCTCATCCTTGCCGCCGCCACCGGCTCCATGCATCGCACCGGGCGGCATCATCGGCATCGCGCCCATCCCGCCCCTCGATGCACTCGTCGGCGCCGCGGCGCTTGGTGGTGGTATCGACGTGGAGCGCGCTGACGCGGGCTCAGTGCCGGCTGATGGTGCGGGCAGTGGATTGAGGCTTCCTGTCGGCGTGGTGGCGCCGCCGAGTCCGCCGCCGCCCACACCGCCACCGCCCGCGCCTGCACCGGCGCCGCTGGTCGATCCCGTCAGTTCACCCGGGATGGCCGCCGCTTCTCCGGCGCCGTGCTGCATCGCCCCCATGCCGGCTTGCATCATCTGCTGTCCGATTTGAGCAGCCTGCTGCGGAAGCTGGCTTAACGGTTGCAGCAAACCTTGCATGGCACCCGAGATACCGCCGGCGACTCCGGAGATCATCTGCGGGATCTGCTGAGCCATCTCGGCGGGGCTGCCGGCACCGCCTAACTTCCCGGCTGACTCTGCTTCGTTTGCAGGGAATTTGGCCAGAGCGTCACCGGTTTTCGCGCTTCGTTCGGCATAGCCGGACTCGGTACCAGACATGTCGGCGGGATCACCCGTATTAGCAGCTATCCCAAAGATTCTCAGTAATTGGCTCATGAGCGAACGGCCTGTAGCGAGCTGATCGGGCGTTATCCCCGGAGGTGGCGGCCCGCCGCCCAATTTCGCCAGCGAATCGAGGTCTATTTGTATCCGGTCGCCGGTCATTTCGACCTCCCGCTCGGAATTGTGGGGAGCAGGGCAGTGTCGACGACCATGTCACCCTCCCGGCTACCACGATTTACGTGCCCCCCATGCCTTAGTGGCGAGGTTAATGGCGGTGTGAATGCTGGTCAATTCACTACGCCGCTGGCGGTCGCAGACACCTGGCCCAGACGCCGCGGACATCCCCGACGCCACTGGCAATCAATGAGTTGCGGGTGAATAGCGTCGCCGGACGGCCTGGGCAAAAATCTCGCATGTGGCCCCTGTTGCCGTCGACCCGGATGCGCTGTCCGCTGCGGGCAGCGCCGTAGTCGCCGCGGGCGATGGCCTGGACGCGGCCATGGCGGTTTTGACGGCGGGATTCGGCGCCAACACAGGTTTGGACGTCGCCGGTGAGGTGTTCGGGCTGTCGTATCAAGCGACGGCGGAGTCGTTGTTGAAGGCTGCTGCGGCAGCGATCAATGCATGTCGGCGCAATGGCGTCATGATCCAAGTCGACGCATCGAACTGGTCGAAGGCCGAAGCTGCCTCGCGGCTAGGTGGCGGCGCCAGCGTGCTGCACGCACCAGCGGAGCCGGCCCGCATTGGCGCGCCCGGTCCGCCGGGAACATTGGGCCCAGGGGAGCCCCCGCCGCTGTTGTGGGCAGTGGTGCAGTCCTTCGTTGACGACGTGTGGCCTGACGGCGATGTGGCGGCGCTGCATGCCGCGGCCGGGTGCTGGCGCACGTTTAGCTCGGCGGTCAGTGGAATGCAAGATGCGCTGGACGGATCGAGGACGCTGGTCGGTACGCAACAGATCCCGGAAGGCGAAAAGATCAATCAGGTCTTATCGCAAATCGGCGTCGCGATGGCCAAATTGGGGGCGCAATGCTGGCACATGGCGACCATCCTCGATGATTTCGCTGATCGAGTTGCCAAGGCCCAAAACGATATCCGAAATTTGTTGCACCGCTTGGAGTCGCTGACTGATATCTGGCATGACGTGGTCTCGATACTCGATGGCGATGCGCTAGAAGAAATCAAAAAGATCGCGTGCGACATCAACGCCGTGTTGCATGACTTGGGCCGGCAGGCAAGGGCTTTCGAACAGGGCATAAAGCTGCTGATGCAGGTCGCCGACGGTTTGGTCGTCGACATGGAGAAGTCCATGCGCGGTCAGTTCACCCACTTCCTGGGCGACGCTGTCGGAAACCAGGCCGCCACTGTTTTCGACACGTTCGTCAACGCAAATGAGGGAGTTGCAAAAGTAGCCGCCCAAGCGGCCGTCGGCCTGGGCGATTTAGCAGCGCCGTGGTTGCTCTTGGATCCCGAGGGAGCGGAGAACACCTGGAAGGACATGGTGCAGAGCCAGTTCAAAGCAGGCACGCTCAACCTCATTCTGCATCCTGGGGAAGGCGGGGCAGCCAACATGCAGATGTGGAAATCGCTTCTGCACCTGGATGATTGGAGTACCGCTCGGCCGGGCTTGGGATTCGGGGAGAACGTTTTCGATGGCGCGACCTTATTTGTGCCTGGAATCGGAGAAGCCGGTGCGGGGGCGAAAGCAGGGTCTGCGGCTGCGCGTGGCGCCGAAGAGGCCGCAGAAGGAGCAGGCGCGGCAGGGCGTGTCGGAGAGCTCGGGGAGTTTGCGTCGACTACCGGTGCGCTAGGCGACATTGGCAAGGCCGGCACCAACCTGACGAGAGACCTCGACAACCTCAAACTCGATCTGCCCAAGACGGATTTTCCCACCGGCGGCCGTCCGGTGAGTGCGCCACCGGTCGAGCCTCAAAGCGGGCCACCGCCGCGACCGGTGGAACCAGCGCCGCCAGGTACGCCAGCGCCTCATTCGCCTACGGCGCCCGGGGAATCGGCGCCCGGACGTCCAACAGCACCTGTCGCTCCGCACGAACCAGTGTCAGCACCCGCGGCAGCCCCACGAGAGCCCGCATCGGTGTCGGCCGCACCCACCGAGCACTTGCCGTCACGCAATCCGCAGCCCGAAGAACCCAATCCGTCTCGCGTCCCGCTGTCGGCCGATCGTGCTCCGCTTGAAACACCGCCAGCCGCCGCGCCCTCAGCCCAGCATGCACCGGCGCTCCCATCGGCGGCGCCTCATGCATCGCCTTCACATTTCACGCCTTCCAGTGCGCCATCCGCCGAACTACCTGCGCCAGGTCGCGGCGGATGGCGCGGGCTTGGCGAGGACGGCTCCCCAGGCAGCCCGCATGATGCGCCACCAGGCGAAGGAAGCCCTCACGGACCTGGCGATGGCCGCAGCGAGGCACCAGGATCCCCGCACGACGGAAAACCGGAAGCCGGGAAGCCGCACGACGGCGCATCAGAATCGTCTGACCAGGGTGACGGAGTCCATGGCAACGACTCTTCGACGGACGGGCTCAGCGATGAGAAGCGCGACGAAATCCTGGGCACACCGAAGGGTAGTCGTCCTGACCCCTCGGAGTACCTATCCCCGGAGTATATTCAGCGACACCTCGATAAATTCGCTGACGGGGCGACGCGGTTCATGCCAGAAAGCAATCTGGAAAAATATGGGATTGCTCAACGGGACGGTACTTCGTTCGTAATGCCGAGAAGCGAAGCTGACGCAATGATCAATGGCAGTAAGGGCGATCCACGTGCGATGGAGGCCGAGCTCGGCCTTCCCGAAGGATTTCTCGATTCAAACAGTATTGTTAGAATAGACATATCTGATCCATCAGGATTCGCGTTAAGGATTCCCTCTGGCAATGAAGCAGGAGCGAACGAACAATGGATCCCAGGTGGGCGGCTACCTAACGGCGCATCGGAAGCGGTCGTAGATGGTAGGGATATACCTCCCAGCGACTACACTGTCACGGACATCTTCCAGTAAGGCGAAATATCGATGAAATTTGAAGACACGTACTTTTCAAGAGACGACAGATATTCAATCGGAATCGAGTCTGTCTCCGGTCGATATTATGCGTCAATACCGGTAAGCAATGGCATCGTTGACTATGAAGAGTATTACGAACTAACGCCAGATCAGTATCGTGATTTTCTACGCGACCGCACAGCGGCGATCGAATTCGTACAGGCTTGTCGTAAGCATGAGCACGATGATCTGCTGTTGCAAAGGCCCGGCAATAATCGTGGAACCCCTGTATAGGGCTTCTAACGAGCAAAGCAGGAACGGCGAAAAGCTACTCGCCGCCGCGGTCGAGCAGATCTGACGACCCGAGCACCCGCTCGATCTGAACCTCGATGACCACGCGCCTTGGATTGGGCCGGGGCGTGCGGTAGCGCTGCGCGTAACGCAGCTCCGCGTCGCGCACGGCATCGGCGTCGTTGTTGACCTTGGACCGGCCCTCAAGGGAAATCCAGCGCGCGCCGTCGACCTGGCTGAGCACGGCCACCCCGGCACGGTCGGCGTTAACGGCCTTCTGCGTGCCGCCGCTGGTGATCACCCGGGCGATGTGGGTCGTGGGATCGAAGGTGAATCCGACGGCCACCACATGCGGCGAGTTGTCCGCCCGCAGCGTGGTCAGCATCGCCAGATGACGTTCGGACAGAAACGCCAAAGCGTCGTTGGTGAGCCGCGTCGTGGTGTTCGCCATCACCGCTCACGCTAGCGCAGGTGATAATCGCAGCCGTGGACGACACGGGCGCAGGTCCAGTTCTAATTCTCGGCGGCCGCAGCGAGATCGGCATTGAACTCGCATGCCACCTTGCGAAAGAAGCAACGGTGGTGCTGGCCGCGCGCCGAGCCGATCAGCTCGACGAGCAGGTCACCGCGGTCAAAACTGCCGGCGCGAAGGCGGTCCACACCCGTGAATTCGACGCCGACGACCTGGCCTCGCACGGCCCGCTGGTCGCCGAAGTCATCGCCGAGCATGGGCCCATCGCCACCGCGGTGCTGGCTTTCGGAATCTTGGGCAATCAGGCCCGCGCCGAGGCCGACGCCGACCACGCCGCGGCCGTCGTGCACACCGACTACGTCGCCCAGGTCAGCATGCTCACTCATCTGGCCAACGCCATGCGCGCCTCAAACCGCGGATCGTTGGTGGTGTTCTCCTCGATCGCCGGTGCCCGCGTGCGTCGGGCCAATTACGTCTACGGTTCGGCGAAGGCCGGCCTCGACGGCTTCGCCAGCGGCCTGGCCGATGCGCTGCACGGCACCGGGGTGCACTTGCTCATCTCGCGCCCGGGATTCGTCATCGGGCGTATGACAGAGGGCATGACGCCGGCACCGCTGTCCAGCACCCCGCAACAGGTGGCCGCAGCGACGGCCCGGGCCCTCAAGAAGGGTCGGCGCACGGTGTGGATCCCGTGGGCGTTGGGGCCCGCGGCCGCCGTCATGCGGATGCTGCCGCAATTCGTCTGGCGCAGGATGCCGCGATGATCGTCGTGGTCGGCATCGGCGCCGACGGCATGGCCGGCCTATCCGCAAAATCGAAGCGCGAATTACAAACGGCCACAGTCATTTACGGCGCCGAACGGCAACTCAACTTGCTTGACGACACGGCGGCCGCCGAGCGCAAACCATGGCCGTCGCCGATGCTGCCCGCCCTGCAAGCACTGCCGATCGACGGCCCAGACATCCACATCGTCGCCAGCGGCGACCCGCTCATGCACGGCGTCGGGGGCACCCTGATCCGCCTCCACGGCGCCGAAAACGTCCGCGTAATACCGCACGTCTCATCGGTGACGCTGGCGTGCGCCCGGCTGGGCTGGAACGTCCACGACACCGAGGTGATCAGCCTGGTCACCGCCCCGCCGCACACCGCGGTACGCCGCGGCGGCCACGCGATCGTGCTGTCGCAAAGCGGATCCACGCCGAAGGTCTTAAGCGAATTACTCACCGCGCACGGCCGCGGTGATTCCGAGTTCAGCGTGCTCGAACAACTGGGCGGCCCGGCCGAACGCCGCCGCGACGGCACCGCCCGCGACTGGGTCGACGACGACATCGACGATCTCAACGTGATCGCCATCCGCTACCTGCCCGACGAACGCATCACGCCATTGCCCGACGAAGCGTTCGCTCACGACGGCCAGATAACCAAACACGGCATCCGGGCACTCACCCTCGCGGCTCTCAAGCCTCGGCCCCGCGAGCGGTTGTGGGATGTCGGCGCGGGCTCGGGCAGCATCGCCGTCGAATGGTGCCGCAGTTGGCCGGGCTGCACCGCCGTGGCGTTCGAGCAAGACGAGCAGCGTCGGATGAACATCGAGTTCAATGCCGCCGCCTTCGGCGTCACCATCGACGTGCGGGGCGAAGCGCCCGGCCAGTTCGACGGTGCCGCACAGCCTGACGCCATCTTCATCGGTGGCGGACTGACCCATCCCGGCGTCCTCGATGCTTGCCTCGAGCACCTCCCGACGGGAGGGCGCCTGGTCGCCAATGTCGTGACGACAGAATCGGAAGCTCAACTACTGCAGGCATATTCACGGCGAGGCGGTGAACTGCGACGTTTTCAGCTTTACCAGGGCGAACCGGTGGGCGGCTTCACCGGGTGGCGCCCGCAGTACCCGGTCACCCAGTGGGCGGTGACAAAGTGACCGTTTACTTCATCGGCGCCGGCCCCGGGGCCGCCGACCTGATCACCGTCCGCGGCCAACGACTGCTGCAACGATGCGAAACATGCCTATACGCGGGTTCGATCATGCCGGACGACCTGCTGACCCTGTGTCCGCCTGGCGCGAAGATCGTTGACACCGGACCGTTGACGCTCGAGCAGATCGTCGCTGAACTCGGCGATGCGAACGGCAAGGGTCACGACGTCGCCCGACTGCACTCCGGTGATCCGTCGCTGTACAGCGCGCTCGCCGAGCAATGTCGGCGACTCGAGGCGCTGGGAATCGGCTACGAAATCGTGCCCGGCGTACCGGCTTTCGCCGCGGCAGCCGCCGCCCTGAACCGCGAGCTCACCGTCCCGGGAGTGGCGCAGACCGTCACACTTACTCGGGTATCGACACTGTCGACTGCCATGCCGGCCGGCGAAGACCTGCAAACTCTGGCCCGATCCGGCGGCACGCTGGTACTGCATCTGGCTGCCGCCCAGATCGACGCCATTGTTCCGCAGTTGCTGTCCAACGGCTACCGACCCGAAACGCCCTGCGCAGTGGTTGCTTTCGCAAGCTGGCCACAAGAAGTAACCCTGCGCGGCACGCTGGCCGACATCGCCGACCAGATGCACCAGGCCGACATCACCAAGACCGCCGTCATCATCGTCGGCGATGTGCTTGCCGCCGAGGGTTTTACGGACAGCTACTTGTACTCGGCCGGGCGAACCCGGGGGAGTCGACACTGATGCGAGTGCTGCTGCTCGGTGGCACCGCCGAGGGGCGCGCGCTCGCCAAAGCCTTGCACCCCGATGTCGACGTGATCAGCTCACTGGCCGGGCGGGTCCCGGATCCGGCGCTGCCCGTCGGCGAGGTGCGCATCGGCGGGTTCGGGGGCGCCGACGGCCTCAAACGCTGGTTACGAGAACACGACATCGACGCCGTGGTCGACGCCACCCACCCGTTCGCGGCGACCATGACCGCGCATGCCGCGCAGGCCTGTGAAGAACTGCGCATGAAGCACCTGGTGTTGGCCCGGCCGGCGTGGGACCCCGGCGCCGCAACCGTCGTCGCATCCGACAACGAAGCTGCGAAAGCCGTTGCCGGCCAACGCTATGAACGAATATTTCTCACCACCGGCCGCTCGGGAACCAACGCCTTCGCGAAAAGCGACGCATGGTTTCTGATCCGGGCGGTCACCGAACCCGAGACCCAAGCATTACCCCGCAACCACCAACTGCTGTTGTCCCGCGGGCCGTATGACTACGACAACGAAATCGCCATCATGCGCGAGTACCGCATCGACGCCCTGGTGACCAAGAACAGCGGTGGCGACATGACGAAGGCGAAGCTGGATGCCGCTGCGGCGCTGGACATTCCGGTGGTCATGGTGGACCGCCCGCCGCTGCCAAAGGGCGTGCACAAGGTCGGAACCGTGCGAGAAGCCGCGGATTGGATTGCGCGCCAAGCCTAACCGGTCAGGTCGTCGCGTTCCGCGTCGGCCAGTAGCGCATCGCGGGCTCGGGCAACACGGGACCGGATGGTGCCGACCGGGCAGCCACACACGGCGGCGGCGTCGGCGTAGGGCAGCCCGAGCAACTGGGTCAGCAGCAGCGCCTCGCGTTGCTCGGGGGTGAGGTTGGCGATCATCGTCGTCACCTCGACCAGGTCCTCGAATCCGCGCGCGTGCCGGTCGCCGTTGCGCACGTGCTCGGGGTTGGCACCCGGGGCGGTGCGCGGCCGCGACTGGACGTGTCGAATGTGATCGGCGACCACGCGGCGCGCGATGGACAACAGCCAGGTGCGGGCGCTGGAGCGGCCGGAGAACCGCTCGATCGCCCCGATTGCCCGCAGGAAGGTTTCCTGAGCCAGATCGTCGGCGCTGCCCGCGTCGGAAAGGTAGGCGACGAACCGCCACACGTCTTGCTGGGTGGCTTTGATGAAAGCCTCGAGAGCTCGCTCGTTCCCGCGCGCGGCTGCCAAGGCCAGTTCGGTTACGGCCTCGTCGTCGCTGGACGCGGTCATGGCCAACCACCTTAGTTGCGCGGGTTCGGTCAGTCTACGACGGGCCGTCGTAGAGTTTGCGGCGAGGTCCGACGGAGACCGGTTGATCGGCCGCAAATGGCCGCGGCGACGAGTGGGGAAACTGGCGGGTAGCTTGCCATCGAAGGCGTCGAAGTCAGACCGGCCCGACCCGCGACCGCCGGTTCGTTCGCGCGCCACCAGCACGGCGAACGCCAGCCCCAGCAGCACCGGTACGTGACTGGCGACGCGGGTCGCGGTCACCTGGCCGTCCAGAGCGTCAGCGGTCACGTAACCCATCAGCCCAAGGGAATACGCACCGGCTATCGCCGCTACGCCGGTCGCCATCACGGGGTAGACGCCGGCCGCGATCATGGCTGCCCCCAACGCCAACAACCAGGCCGTGGACTCGTGCAGCAGGTGCTCGCCCGACATCGCGCCGTGCATGTGATGCGACACCATGCCGAAGTTCATTCCGCCGATCTGAGCAGCCGCGAGCACCACCTGGAAGGCACCCACCGCGATGAGTCCCCACCGCGCGTAGCGCGCCCGAACGACACGCATCCAGCCGTGATGCGCCGCAGGGTCCTCGTCGATGCTCGCCATGATTCGTGCGACCAGATCGGGGGCGTCCGCGTGGTCGATCGAGGCCAGCCGACGAGTCTGCGTGGCCGCGCCGATCAACCAGGTGCGGCAACCGCGGCATGTCTCCAGATGGGCATCCACCTGCTGGGCGAGCACGTCTGTTCGCTCGCCGTCCAATCGGGCGGAAAGCGCTTCACGCGCAATGTCACACCGCATCCCTGCATCGTTGCGCATGCGTGCGCCGGGCGCAAAGAAGAAACCCGATGGGAACTAAATCGCGCGGCGCAACGACCACTAAGCACAGCCCACATCGCCCCGGAAGGCCCGCTTCAATGACCGCCCCCATCTGGCTCGCGTTTCCACCAGAGGTGCATTCCACCCTGTTGAGTAGTGGGCCCGGGCCGGGGCCGCTGTTGGCGGCGGCCGGGGCGTGGTCGGCGTTGAGCACCGAATACGCCGACGCCGCCGACGAACTCACCGTGCTGCTGGGTGCGGTGCAGGCCGGGGAGTGGCAGGGCCCGAGCGCGCAGCAGTACGTCGCCGCCCACGCCCCGTATCTGACCTGGCTGCTGGCGAGCTCCGCGGACAGCACGGCTGCGGCCGCATTGCACGAAACGGCCGCCGGCGCCTACACCGCGGCGCTGGCCGCCATGCCCACGATGGGCGAACTCGCCGCGAACCACGCGATTCACGGCGCCCTGGTCGCGACGAACTTCTTCGGCATCAACACGATCCCGATCGCCGTGAACGAGGCCGACTATGCGCGCATGTGGGTGCAGGCCGCCACGACGATGAGCACCTATGAGGCCGTCAGCGAATCCGCACTCGCCGCGGTGCCGCCGTCGACACCCGCGCCGCACATCATGGTGGCGGCCGCCGACACGTCGACCACCCAGCAGCAAGCGACCACGGCGACGCAGCAGTACCCGTCCTGGATGGATCAGCTCGAGGCGTGGATTCGGCAGTACACGACCAGTTTTGCGTGGCCGGTGTCCAAGGAACTCAACCCCGGTGGCTGGCCCTTCCCGCCGGTGCCCTGGGTCAACAGCCTCGCCTCCTTTTTCACGCAGTTGGGGCTCTCGCCCACGCTGGCCAGCGCCATGGGCTGGGCCATCTTCCACACGCTGATGATCTTCTGGCCGTTCATCCAGGTGGCGATTCAGCTGGCCGTCGTCGCCATCCCGGCCATGATGGTCGTCGCCGCGGCCGGGGCCGCCGGCGCCGCGGCGGGCGCGGCGGCGATCGCGGTGAGCACCGCGGTTCCCCTGGCGATCCAGCCGCCGATGCCCGCCATGGCCCCCACGCCGATGCCCACCGCGCCGGCTCCAGCCGGATTCGGCAATGTGCCGACCAGTTCGAGTGTCAGCGCACCCGCGCCTGCACCCGCAACGGCAACTGCCATGCCCGCGCATGGTGCCCCGCCGGTCGGCGGCGGACCCGGCGTTGGCTTCGGCCCGACCAGTACGACGGGACTCGGCGCGGGCCTGTCCGACGCGCTGTACGCCGTTGGGCTGTCCGGACTTTCGGGAAGCGCCAGCGCGCGGAACCGATCCCGCCGCAAGTCAGAGGAGCCCGCGCCGGACGACGCTGACGCCCCGGCCGCGGCCGCGGCAGCATCCGCCAAGCAGCGGTTGAAGGCCCGCCGCCGTCGCGGCGGAACCGCGAAGGACAAGGCCTACCGCTACGAGTACATGGACCTCGAGGACACACCCGCCGCGCCGGACGACGAGCCCGTCACCACCGCCGGGGAGTCTGGCGCCGGGCCGCTCGGATTCGTCGGTGCCGCAACCAAATCCGGCGCGGACGACGCCGCAGGACTGACGACGCTGAACGGCGATGGGCTCAATGACGGTCCGTCCGTGCCGATGCTGCCGAGCAGCTGGGACAAGGACTAGCGAGCTTCAGGTCGGATAGCGCCGCGGCGTGAACACCTTGTCGCCGGAATCGTCTGTGTACCACTGGGTTTGAGAAGAACCGACAATCAGCAGGCAGCGCATGTCGACGTCGGCCGGATCAAGGTCGGCCAGTCGCACCACGTGCACGTCCTCGTCGGGTCCGGACACGTTGCGGCCGATGACCACCGGCGTTCCCGGTTCGCGATGGGTCAGCAGGATGTCACGCATGGCGCCGACCTGCCAGGTCCGGCTTTTGGACGCCGGGTTGTAGATGGCCAGCACCAGATCGGCCGCCGCCGCGGCGGTCAGGCGCGTCTCGATCACGTCCCATGGCTTGAGCCGATCCGACAGCGAAATCACCGCATAGTCGTGACCCAGCGGCGCACCGACGCGGCTGGCGACGGCCTGCGCCGCGGTCATCGCCGGGATCACGCGAACCTGAACCCCGGGCCATTGTTTGGCCTCTTCCAGCACGGCCGTGGCCATCGCGAACACTCCCGGATCGCCAGACGACACCACCGCCACCGCGCGACCCTGTTCGGCGAGCGCGCAGGCCAGGCGCGCCCGCGCGGGTTCGTCGGCGTTGTCGCTGGGGTGGCGCTGCTGCCCGTCGCGCACCGGGACGCGATCGAGGTAGTTGCCGTAGCCGATCAGGTCGGTCGCGGCGGCCAGCTCACGCCGGCTCTGTGGTGTCATCCAGTCGTGGTCGCCGGGGCCGAGTCCGACGACGGCGACGGCCCCGACCGGCGAGCGTTCCTCGAACCGGCGTCCGCCCGGCAGCATGGCCAGGGAGAAGTAGGGCACGCTGGCCACGTCGACGTCGGCGGCCGGCGAGATGCGTTGCGCGGCAGTGCTGGCCCGCTCCACGTAGAACGCTTCGTCCAGCCGTCCGGATGCCGAAAGAGCTTCCCGCACAGTGTGATACGAACGGCCCAGCTTGAGCACCACGGCGGCGTCCGCGTCGGCGAGCCGGCGGGTCAGCTCGGCGACGGGCAGGGTTCCCGGCAGCACCGTCAGCACCTCGTCGCCGGCCACCAGTGGGGTTGCGACTGCCGCCGACGCGGCGCTCACCGATGTCACGCCGGGCACGATGACGGCGTCGAACCGCTGCGTGAGCCGCGTGTGCAGATGCATATACGAGCTGTAGAACAGCGGATCGCCTTCGGCCAGCAGCGCCACCGTGCGTCCCGCGTCGAGGTGCGCGGCGATGCGCTGGGTGGCCTCGATATAGAAGTCCTCGATCGCACCGGCGTAGCCGCCGGGATGATCGGTCACCTCGGTGGTCACCGGATAGACCAGGTGCTCCTCGATCTGACCGGGCCGCAGATACGGTTCGGCGATGCCACGGGCGATGCTGCGGCCGTGCCGGGCGCTGTGGTACGCGACGACGTCAGCCTCGCCGATCACCCGCGCCGCCTTGACGGTCACCAACTCCGGATCGCCGGGGCCCAGGCCGACGCCCCACAGCGTGCCCCGGGTCGTCATTCGGTGTCGCTCGCGATCGCATTGACGGCCGCGGCGGCCATCGCGCTGCCGCCGCGGCGGCCCCGCACCACCAGATACGACATCCCGCGTGGGCGATCGATCAGCTCCACCTTGGACTGCGCCGAGCCGACGAATCCCACCGGCCCGCCGAGCACCGCCACCGGCGCCGCGGCTCCCTCGTCAATCAGCTCGAGCAGCCGGAACAGCGCGGTAGGCGCGTTGCCGATCGCCAACACCGCGCCGTCGAGCCGGTCGGCCCACAGTTCCACGCCCGCCGCGGAGCGGGTGATCTGTCGTCGCGCGGCCAACTCGGGTGCGCGAGGGTCGGCCACCAACGACACGACCTCGTTGCCGGCGGGCAACCGTGCTTTGGTGATGCCGGCGGCCACCATCGACGAATCGCACAGCACGGGAGCCCCATCTCGTAGTGCGGCGCCGGTCCGCGCCACCACGTCCCGGGTGAAGGCGACATGCTCGGCGACGTCAACCTGCCCGCAGGTGTGGATCAACCGGACGACGACCTGCGCCACGTCGGCGGGGAATCGGGCCAAGTCGGCTTCGGCGCGGATGGTCGCGAACGACTGGCGATAGATCTCCGCCGCGTCGCGGATGTAGTCGAGCACCTGCCCACCCTACGGCCGAAGCAGCCGGTATCCGTCGCCGGTAGCGACCAGCACCTGTCCGCTCGGTGGGCTGCCGCACGCGCGTTCGCAGCCGACGTAGTGACGATGCACCGACGAATCCGTCCCGATGAGGTTCGCCGCGTCCGCCCGCACGTCGGCGGCCGAGTGCGCGCAGCCCGGGCTGCCGGTGCAGGCGCTGATGTCGAGCCAGGGGGAGTTCTCGTCGAACACCAAACCCAGCGGCGCCAGCACCCGCAGCGCGGAATCGGCGACGCCCTCGTCGAGGTCGCACACGAGCAGCGAGCGCCACGGCGTGATCACCATCGGTGCCTCGATCACGGCGAGATACTCCGCGACCTGCGCGGGCAGCACACCCAGCGGTACTGCGGCGCCCAACGTAACTCGGCCTTCCGGGCCGGGCCCGTCCTGGGGTATCCAGCCCACCGGCGGTTTGGAGACCGGCGCAAACGGGACCGCGCCGAAATCGGCGCCGGGCAGTAGATCCTCGATGTCGTCCAGTTCATTGATACGCCAAGCACTTTCGCGTATCTCAGTGAACCGGACGGCGACCCCGACCAGCGTGGTGACCACGTCGTCGGCCGCCATGCGCAGGCCGGTGTCGCGTCCCATCAGCAGCAGCGCGTACCCGTCCTCGCAGACGTGTACACCGACGTCGGCGCCCAGCCCGGACACGTCGGCACGGCCGTCGTCGATGCTGAACCAAAACCGGCCACCCAGATCCACCAGCTTGGGCTCGGCGCAGATCGCCGCATCCAGCGCGCCCACCCAGGCCCGCACGTCCGCGCGTCCGCCCGAGCGCCCGGACAGCGGCGAGGCGACGATGTTTCGCACCCGTTCGTGCGTCGCGGACGGCAGCAGCCCGGCCTCGGCGATGCCCTCAGCGACGGCCGACACGTCGGTGATCGCGCGCAACTGCACATTGGCGCGCACGGTCAGTTCCAAGGTTCCCGAGCCGAAGCCGCTGGACAGGCCGGCCAGCGCCGCCAGTTGCGCGGCGGTGATCATCCCACCGGGCAGTCGCACGCGCACCAGAGCGCCGTCTGCGGCCTGATGCACCTGAAGCGCACCGGGGCACGCGTCGCTGTCGCGGGTTCGGGCCATGTAATCCACGGTAAGGCAGCTTCAGAACGGCGGCGCTTGATTTCGCTCGGCGATGTGTGCGGCGTTGAGCGAACGCTCGGCGTTGATGCGGCTGAGGCGATCTTGCTCTCGGGTGCGCCGCCGCGTGGGCATCATTACCCCGCGCCAGCCGGGCCGGTCGTCAGCCCTTGGCGCGCTGGGTAATTCGCCTGTTGACACGCACAGCGTGGGAAATAGCAGGCGACTACCGGGGCGGGTGGTGTAGCTGTGCCCACTGGGCGAAGTCCAGACAACGGTACCGTCCGGCCGCTGCTCGTCGCGCCAGGCTGTCCAGAAAGTCTTGAGCAGGTGATGTTTTCGGCACAGGCACTTGAGATTTGACGGATGCGTGGGGCCGAACGGATAGGGGATCGTATGGTCGACGTCGCAGAGCTCGGCGGGACGATCGCAATTGGGGAATCGACAGGTCAGGTCGCGGCATCGCACAAATGCGTCTAGCGCCGCCGAGGGCCGATAACTCGACTCGGCCGCGGCGTCGTTGCCGGGATGACGCAACGGCCGCACCCTCGCACCATCCCGGGCCAGCTCGGCCAGCCGTGGCGCGGGAACCGTTCCACCACCGGTGATCAACGCGGAAGGCCGGTTAACACCCGAGGTGGTGGGCGCGGTGTCCAGCGCCGATGCCTCGGCGACGACGTGGATGACGACACCCGTCGCGCGCTCGTCGCACTCCAGGCGCGCCGCACATTCGGCGTTGTCGCAGCCACAGCGGAGTCGCTCTGCTCCCGCGGCGAGCGCGCCCAACGCATCGGCGCGGCGCTGACCGAGGGTGCGCGGGTCGTCATCGCAGACATCGTGGGCCATTCGCAGGAGCCGCCTGTCCAAAGCCGCGGCATCGGTGGCATATAGCCGGCCCCACACCGCGGCGGTTCCCGACTCGTCATTGGCCAGGTCGACCACCAAGTCGCGGCTGCGCGCGGCCGCTCGGATCCGGCGCAAGGCACCGGGGTCATAGCGGTCGACTATCGCGTCGATGGCCTGCGCCGCCTTGTTCACCGACAGCGGCCCATAGCGGGTCGCATTCTTGGCCAGTGCCGTATCGACCAGTCGCAGCGTGTCCGGGTCTTTGATCAAATCCGTGTGCCACACGATCGCCGCGGCCAGCCGCGTGCTGATGGCGCCGTCATAGAAGAGGGCGGCTACTTCTGGTAGCCGGTCGCGCAGTGCCACGGCCAGATACATCTGACCGGACGCCATGCCGTGGCTGATACCTTGTGCGGCAGAGACTTCGGCGGCCATCGCGTCCCAGTTGTCACACGACCACATGGCGTGGTCGACGGGCCCCATAGCGTGGCGGCGCACCAGTTCGGCGATGGCCGCCAGCCGGCGCGACGAAGCGGCGGCTTCGGCTCGCGTCCACTCCGCGATCGCCGCGACCACGGCCGCATCGTCAACGCGCGCTAGCTCGGCGGTGTCCTGCAAGCCATCGAACATACTTTCGATAGTAGCGACGGCTACCGACAAGTCCGAAGATTGCGGTGGGCCGTGATGGGCACACTCGCGTAGTGCAGACGATGGAGTACGCCCCGGGGCGCTTGGCCGATGTCTTCGGTGACCCGACTCAACCGGCCATTCTCGTATGGCACGGCATGCAGGCCAATGCCCGCGCTGTCGTCCGGCCACTGGCCCGGTTGCTGGCCGGCCACGGTGCCACCGTCGTGGTGGTCGATTGGGATTCCCATTCCCGCGACGGTGGCCGCGCGGATTTGTTGGGATCAGTCGAATTCATGCGGCAGCGCAGCGACCGCTTCGTGCTCGTCGGGTGGTCGATGGGCGGCCTTGCGGCGGCAGGTCTGACCCTTACTTACCGGGAGCTCCCGCTGACCCATACCTTCTGTCTGGCAGGCGCTTTCACGGTCCCCGACCCGATCACGGGTCGCATCCCGGGCGACGAACTGACTCCCGGCCGGGACGGCCCGCCGTTCACCTTGCTGCACGGCCTGGACGACGACGTGGTTCCGGTGACCGCAAGCCGCGACTTCGCTGCCCAGCTCGAAGGAGTGGGGTGGCCGGTGCAGCTGGTGGAGTTGGCGGCCGATCACGGGTCGATCGCGGGGGCGGCGTACGACCCGGCCGCCGATCGCTACCACGCGGCCGAGTCGGCGGACGTGGCCGGCGAGGTCGCCGCACGAATCGCGGCGGCACTTACTTGAAAACGGCATGAACACGCGCGGTCTAGCGCCATTTGTGGCAATGTTTGCTGAGGGGGGAACTGGGTCGCACGGAGAGCTGTGATGTTCGGGATAGCGAATCGCTTGGCACTCATCCTCCCGACCGCATTCGCGCTCGCCATTACCGCGGCGGCGATGTCGCCGGCAGTAAGTCGAGCAGCCCAATGTGGCGAAGGGACCATCTACGACGCGCCAACCAACACGTGCGTCGTCGCCGCGCAGGCGCCGGCTCCGGCGCCGCCGGCCGCTCCGCCACCCCCGCCGCCTCCGCCGGCGTGGTCCGGTCCGCGGCCGCACGTCTGGGTCAGCATCTGCGCGCCCATACGTTTCATCAGCATCTGCACCGGGACCTGAGCGGTCGCCGTCCGCCCACCGGTCGCGTTACGGTACGAATGATGGGTGGCTGAGCCGACGATCGTCCTGCTGTCGACATCCGACACCGACCTGATCAGCGCGCGTTCCAGCGGAAAAAACTATCGATGGGCCAACCCCGCGCGGCTGTCCGATGACGAACTGCCCGACCTCTTGGCCGACGCGGACATTGTGGTGGTCCGGATCCTCGGCGGGTATCGCGCCTGGCAAAGCGGCATCGACACCGTCATCGCGAGTGGCATTCCGGCGATCCTGGTCAGTGGCGAGCAGGCCGCGGACGCGGAGTTGACCGGACTGTCCACATTGGCCGCCGGAATCGCGGTGCAGGCGCACATCTACCTGGCCCACGGTGGCGTCGAGAACCTGCGCCAGCTGCACGCCTTCCTGTCCGACACCGTGCTGATGACCGGCGTCGGCTTCACCGAGCCGGTGGTGACCCCGACCTGGGGCGAACTGGAACGGCCGCAATCGCGGACCGTCGACGGGCCGACGATCGCGGTGCTGTACTACCGCGCGCAACATCTGGCCGGCAACACCGCCTACATCGAGTCGCTGTGCACGGCGATCGAAGAGGCCGGCGGACGACCGCTGCCCGTCTACTGCGCGTCGCTGCGCACCGCCGAGCCCGAGCTGCTGCACCGGCTCGGCGAGGCCGACGCCATGGTGGTCACGGTGCTGGCCGCCGGGGGACTAAAGCCCGCGACCGTGTCGGCCGGTGGGGACGACGACAGCTGGAACGTCGAACACCTTGCCGCCCTGGATATTCCGATCTTGCAGGGGCTGTGCCTGACGAGCTCGCGGGAGCAGTGGCACGAGAACGACGACGGCCTGTCCCCGCTGGATGTGGCCACTCAGGTGGCGGTGCCCGAGTTCGACGGGCGCATCATCACCGTCCCGTTCTCGTTCAAAGAGATCGACGACGACGGGCTGATCTCTTATGCGGCCGACGCCGAACGCTGCGCGCGGGTCGCGGGCCTGGCCATCCGGCACGCGCAGCTGCGACACGTCGCCCCCGCGGACAAGCGGGTGGCCCTGGTGTTCTCGGCGTATCCCACCAAGCACGCCCGCATCGGCAACGCGGTGGGACTGGACACCCCGGCCAGCGCGGTGGCCCTGGTACGGGCGATGCGCGACCGCGGCTATCGGGTGGGCGATCTGCCCGGAATCGACGCCAACGACGGCGATGCGCTGATCCACGCGCTGATCGAACGCGGCGGGCAGGACCCCGACTGGCTCACCGAAGAGAAACTGGCCGGCAACCCGGTCAGGGTGTCCGCCGCGGACTACCGCGACTGGTTCGCCACGCTGCCCGAAGAATTCCGCGCGACCGTCGAGGCCCATTGGGGCGCGGCGCCCGGGGAGCTGTTCGTCGATCGCACCCACGATCCTGACGGTGAGATCGTCATCGCCGCAATGCAATCCGACAACCTGGTAGTGGTGGTGCAGCCGCCGCGCGGGTTCGGCGAGAATCCCGTTGCCATCTATCATGATCCGGACCTGCCACCGAGTCACCACTATCTGGCCGCCTACCACTGGCTCGACACCGGATTCGGATCGCACGCGGTGGTGCATCTGGGTAAGCACGGAAACCTGGAGTGGCTGCCGGGCAAGACGCTGGGCATGTCGGCGGCATGCGGATCCGACGCCGCGCTGGGCAACCTGCCGTTGATCTACCCCTTTCTGGTCAACGATCCAGGCGAGGGCACTCAGGCCAAGCGCCGGGCGCACGCGGTGCTCGTCGACCACCTGATCCCGCCGATGGCCCGTGCCGAAAGCTACGGCGACATCGCGCGTTTGGAGCAACTGCTCGACGAGCACGCCAACGTCGCCGCGCTGGATCCCGGCAAGCTGCCCGCCATCCGCCAGCAGATCTGGACGCTGATCCGGGCCGCCAAGATGGACCATGATCTGGGCCTGACCGAACGGCCCGAAGAAGACTCGTTCGACGACATGCTGCTGCACGTCGACGGCTGGCTATGTGAGATCAAGGATGTCCAGATCCGCGACGGGCTGCACATCCTCGGGCAAAAGCCTACGGGGGAAGCAGAACTCAACCTGGTGCTCGCCATTCTCCGGGCCCGCCAGCTGTTCGGTGGCGAGCATGCGATCCCCGGTTTGCGACAAGCGCTCGGTCTCGCCGAAGACGGCACCGACGAGCGGAACACGGTCGATCAAACCGAGGCGGTCGCCCGCGAATTGGTGGCATCGCTGCAAGCCAGTGGCTGGGACCCCGACGCCGCCGACACGATCACCGACAACGCCGACGTGGCCACGGTGCTGCGATTCGCGGCCACCGAAGTAGTGCCCCGGCTGGCCGGTACGGCAGCCGAGCTCGACCAGGTACTGCGGGCCCTGGACGGCCGGTTCATACCGGCCGGGCCGTCCGGGTCACCGCTGCGCGGCCTGGTCAATGTGCTGCCCACCGGCCGCAACTTCTACTCCGTGGACCCCAAGGCGGTGCCGTCGCGGCTGGCCTGGGAAGCCGGTGTCGCGCTTGCCGATTCATTGCTGGAACGGTATCGCGATGACCATGGAGAGTGGCCGCAATCGGTCGGGCTGTCGGTGTGGGGCACCTCGGCGATGCGCACCGCCGGCGACGACATCGCCGAAGTCCTTGCGCTGCTAGGTGTTCGGCCTGTGTGGGACGACGCATCGCGCCGCGTGATCGGATTGAATCCGATTCCGCTTGCCGAGCTGGGCCGCCCGCGGATCGACGTCACCGTCCGCATCTCGGGATTCTTCCGCGACGCGTTCCCCCATGTCGTCACGATGCTTGACGACGCGGTGCGCTTGGTCGCCGAACTGGACGAGCCCGCCGACGCAAACTTTGTCCGCGCGCACGCGCAGGCTGACCTGGCCCAGCACGGCGACCAACGCCGCGCCACCACAAGGATTTTCGGTTCTAAACCGGGCACCTATGGCGCTGGGCTGCTGCAGCTGATCGACAGCCGGAACTGGCGCGACGACGCCGACCTCGCCCAGGTGTACACCGCCTGGGGCGGCTTCGCCTACGGACGCGACCTCGACGGCCGCGAGGCGGTCGACGACATGAATCGTCAGTACCGGCGAATTGCGGTGGCCGCCAAGAACACCGACACCCGCGAGCACGACATCGCCGACTCGGACGACTACTTCCAATACCACGGCGGCATGGTCGCCACGGTGCGAGCGCTGACCGGCAGGGCGCCGGTCGCCTACATCGGCGACAACACCCGACCCGACGCGATCCGCACCCGCACGCTGTCCGAGGAGACCACGCGGGTATTTCGGGCCCGGGTGGTCAATCCCCGCTGGATGACCGCGATGCGCCGGCACGGCTACAAGGGCGCATTCGAGATGGCGGCCACCGTCGACTACCTCTTCGGCTACGACGCCACCGCCGGGGTGATGGCGGACTGGATGTATGAACAACTGACCGAGCGCTACGTGCTGGATCCGGAGAACCGCAAATTCATGACGGAATCCAACCCGTGGGCCCTGCACGGCATGGCCGAACGACTGCTGGAGGCCGCCGGGCGCGGCATGTGGGCCGAGCCGACGCAGGAAACCCTCGACGGGCTGCGCCAGGCGCTGCTGGAAACCGAGGGTGACCTGGAGGGCTGACGCGGCCCGCTAGATGAAGTCGGATCCGCCGTCCACGTTCACCGTCGCCCCGGTGACGTAGCCGTTGCGCCGGGATGCCAAGTAGGCGGTGATGGATGCGACCTCTTCGGGAAGCCCGGCCCGACCAAGGTCGCAGGGCTGATGAAAGTTGTTGTCAATCCAGGTCATGACGTCGTGCGGGTCGGTGGCGTCAAGGCCGTCGGCCGCCAGGATGTCCTTCAGGTTTTCGGTGAAGCTGGCGGTCACGATGGTTCCCGGACACACGCAGTTGACCAAGATGCCATCCGCGGCAAGGCTTTTGGACAGATTCTTGGTAACGCTGGCCAACGCTGCCTTCGACGCGGTGTAGGCGACGATGCGTGGGTTCTGCCGTTGGATAGAGTGCGCGGACAGCGTCACGATGCGGGCCCAGTCCGCCGCGCGCAGCAGCGGCAACGACGCGCGAATCGACCGCACGCCCGACATCGTGCCCAGCGCGAACGCGGCGTCCCAGTCGGTGTCGTCCATCTGCTCGAAGTACCCGTCACCCGGTCCGATGGTGTGGACCAGGCTGTTGAGTCGACCCCAGCGCTCGGAGACGGCGGCGAAACCGTCGGCGATGGAATTAGCTGCGCCCATGTCCACGCTGATGCCGACGGCGTCGGGAGCGCCGGCTCTGCGAAGGGATTCCACGGCGGCATCGAGCGCTTCCCGGCTTCGTGCCATCACGGCCACGCTGGCGCCTTCGGCCGCAAGGGTTTCCGCGATGGCCAATCCCATCCCTTTGCTCCCACCGGTCACCACCGCCGTCGATCCGGCAAAACCCAGGTCCATCGATACTCCCTCAGTCAGTCGTTTGAACAGGTCTGATTGATCGCACCGAGGGCTACGCCCAACGCACGTAAGCAGAACCGGAGCGCGTCGTCGCGGACTTCGGTGCGGTCGCAATCGCCGGTTCGCCACTGCCGGTTGATGCTCGCCCACACCACGCCCTGGATGAACTCCGCGTCGTTTACCGGGTCGATGTGGTCGAACACGCCGGCCTGCAGCCCCCGCCGCAGCGCATCGCTGAGCGGCTTGAGCATTTCGGCGTATGCGGGCTGAATCAGGCTGGGGGAGATCGACGTTTGCGATTGAGCTTCCAGCGACAGCCGCCGCAAATCGGATTTGATCTTGTCGTCGAACGCCAGGTCGAGCCGCCCGTCGATCCAGGCCGCGACCGCTTCGATCTCGGTGCCGGCGGCCGACATTCGCCGTTGCAGCCGTCGCCGCTCCGCACGCGCGGTCTCCAGGAACACCGCGGCGACCAGTTCGTCCTTCGAGTCGAAATGCCGGTAGAAGGCGCGGGTACTCAACTTGGCGCGGTCCAGCACCGCGGCAATGCTCAAGCCGGGGACCCCCTGCTCGCGCAGGGTCGTCGACGCGGCCGCCAGAATCTCGCGGCGCACGGCCGGATCTGGCTCCAGCTTGTCGCGGCGCCGGGTCCGAGGAGCGGTCGTGTGGTCAGGCGGTGGCATCGTAGGTGGCGAGGTAGTCCGCGAAGCATTCGCGAACCCCCTCCGATGTCAGGCCGTACTCGGCGAGGTCGTAGTCATGTGCGCCGCGAGAGCCGGGTTTGTGCTCTTCGGCCCATCGCCTGACCGCGTTCGACGCGGCGTCGGTGAAGCTCAACCCCAGGCGTTCGTAGCCGGCTTGCAGCGTGCGCACCGGATCGGTTTGCAAATCGGCGAAGGAGACGTCGGCGAAGCGATCGTTCCCCGTTCGGGAACGGAAATCCATTGCGCGCCGGACGGCTTCGACCCAGCTGTCGAGTTGCTCGGCGCCCAGCTCGTGCGGATCGTTGCGGTCGCTGCTCCAGCTGCGGACGTACTGGATCAGGCTGCATACCGAACCCAGCACCTTGGCCGGATCGCGGTGACTCCAGAGGAATTTGGCGTTCGGGTACGCCTCGACGAGCGCGTCGAGCGCGAACATGTGCACCGGGGTCTTGAGGTGCCACAGGGTCGGCGGGCAGTGCCATTGCAGCAGCCGCAGTACCCGTCGGTGAAAGGTATACGTCTCGCGCATGTCGCAGTCCATCAGCCACGCCAGATATCCGGGGGCGCGCACCGCGCCGTCGAAGTGGAAGGTACGAAAGCTCATTCCCATCAAGTCCTGGCATTCGGTCGCGGCCGTCGCTTCGGAGTTGTGCATCGTCTTCATCAGCGGGAACATGTCGTCGAGCATCTTCAGACCCGCCTCGGCCTGCGCGATTCGCGGATCGGTGTGCTGTGTCGCGGCCTCCGGCGGCGGGGTGGGCGCCTGAGATTCCCACGTCCGCAGCGACCGGAATTGCGGATCGGCGGCGATCAGCTGGCTCAATGCCGTGGTGCCCGTGCGGGGTAGGCCGATCACGAACACCGGGCCGTCGACCACCTGGTCGTCGATCTCGGGATGTTGTCGGTAGGTGTCCTCGACCCTGAGGCGCTGAATCAACGCGTTGCTGAGGGTCGCGTGCTGGATGACCTGACCGATGTCATTGAGGTCGGCCTCGGTGTTCAGCGCGTCGACGATGCGATCGAGTCCCTCGCGATAGTACGGAGATCCGAAATCTTCGAGACCGGTTGCCGCACGTGCACCGTTCTCCAAATCGTCGGCGTCAAACGTCATCAGGCGAACCTTTCTCGCACGGCGGTGCGGCGCGCCGCAATGATGCGTGCCCGCTGCTCGGGTGACACCGTCGCGGTGTCCGGGGGCAAAGCCGCGTGCAGGTCGTCGAACGGCACGACTCGCGTCGACGGCGTCGGCGCCGTTTTGGTTCGCACGCAACGCAAGATGATCGGCCCATTGCTGAAGCCCGCGGTGTCAAGCCAATTCGCGACGCCCGGATCTTCCGAGCACAGCACCACGCGCACCAGACCGTCGGAATCCAGCGCAGCCTGAAAGGCATTCAGGCTGGACTGATGACGACCGTAATGAATCGTCTCCCACCACGGGTTGCCGATGGAAAAACTCCAGTAAATCCCTTCGGGCGGTTCGGATTCCACGATCAGCGCCTCGCCCGGGCCCAGCTCCCAACGGCCGATCACCGGCCGGTTTTCCGCGGCCGCGCCCATATCGGAGCGGTCGATCGGCGGCAGGAATCCGTTCGTCGGAGCCGCGGCGCCGAATTGGAGAAAGAACGCGAGGTTGTCCTGCACGAAATCGCCGAGGGCGACCAGCTGTCGTGCCATCGCCACGGCCGGATCGACCGCGCGGCCGGCGGCGGCAACCGGGTCGCCGATCCGTTCGATGCGCAGCGACGACGCGACTTCGGTGTCCCAGTCGTAGAAGAAGTGCCGCACCGTCAATGTCGGATTATCGCCGTCGAGCCGCATCGAATTGCCCGCCGGCTGCTCCGAAGCGGACAGCACCACCTCGAAGTTCCCGTCGGCATCGACCTCGAGTTCGTCGACCAGTTCGTTAGCGGTTGCGACGATGCCGTTCATCGTCTGCAGGCCGACGTAGCGTGCGGTGCCCCGATTGCCGAACAACCGGTAACTTTCACCCCCGTGCAGCACGGCGCTGGTGTAAATGCAGTCCGGACACTCCATTCCCCAGGTCACGAGATCGTCGGTGCTGGTGCGCTGCACACACAGGACGGGATCGGGGTCGAACCGCAGCACCTCGTGAATGCCGGCGGTGAGCAGCACCAGCAGGTGGCGCATTCCCGCGGCGAGGTCGACCCGATTTCGGCTGGCCGGGTCCGATTGCACGATCTGCGCCGCGTCGCGCAGTCGGTCCTGCAGATACGACCACGCCTGGGACAGGTCGACATCGTCGGCCTCGGCGCCCCCCAGCGCTGCCTCGGTGATCGAGAACGGCAGCCATGCCATCGGCGTGTTCGAATCGCTCACGCGTGTCCTCGCTCCGGTCGTAGCCCCAGTTTCTTAAACGAAAACGATGTTTTCACTTAACACCATGACAGCTGACTGCTGAGAATGTCAACGTTCACAGGTAGGTTGAGACCGTGACGCCCACTTTTGCCGACCTCGCCAAGGCGCAATACATCCTGCTGACCACCTTCACCAAGGACGGCCGAGCCAAGCCAACCCCGATCTGGACCGCTCCGGACGGCGACCGCCTGCTGGTGATCACGCAGGCAAACTCCTGGAAGGTCAAGCGGATTCGTAATACACCCCGCGTGACGATGGCGACCTGCACCATGCGTGGTCGCCCGACGAGCGAGGCGGTCGAGGGCACCGCGGCCCTGCTCGACAAGTCGGATACCGGCACCGTTTACGACGCGATCGGCAAGCGTTACGGCGTCGTTGGCGCGGTCTTCAATTTCTTCAGCAAGCTGCGCGGCGGCATGGAAAACAACATCGGCCTCGAACTCCGAGTGGCCCAAGGCTAGAGCTCCCCATGAGCACGGTGCTCATCCCGATCCCGGACCGTGACTTCGACCCGACCGAGGTCGCCGTCAGTTGGCGGGTCTTGACCGACAACGGTCACCGAGTGATCTTCGCGACCGAAAGCGGTGCGCCCGGCGTGGCCGACGACATCATGGTGACCGGTCGAGGTCTGGACATCTGGTCCGCGCTGCCGGTACTGGGCTCTCTGTCACTCGTCGGGCTGGCGCTGCGCGCCGACAAGAACGGTCGCGACGCCTACGCCGCCATGGTGGGTTCATCGGAGTATCAGCAGCCCGTCAGCTGGAGTGCCGCCACGCTGGAAGGCGTCGACGCGGTGCTGCTGCCCGGCGGTCATCGCGCCCGTGGGATGCGTAGCTACATCGACAGCGGCATCCTGCAGCGCCTCGTCGTCGAGGCATTTGCCCGCGACATGATCGTGGCCGCGATTTGTCACGGTGTGCTGCTGGCCGCGCGCAGTGTCGACCCCAACACGGGTCGCTCGGTGCTCTACGGACGCAAGACCACGGCGCTCACCTGGGCGATGGAGCGGCTGGCCTGGCGGCTGACCCGGATCACCCGATTCTGGGATTCCGATTACTACCGGACCTACACCGAAGCGCCCGGCCAGGCGAAGGGCTATATGTCCGTGCAGTCGGAAGTCACACGCGCGCTTGAAGATCCGACGGATTTCTGCGACGTCGCACGCGGTACGCCGCACTGGCGGCTGAAGTCGTCCGGGTTGGCGCGGGACACGGCGACCGACTCGCGGCCCGCATTCGTCGTCGACGACGGCAACTACATTTCGGCGCGTTGGCCCGGGGACACCCACACCTTCGCGCGCGTCGTGTCGGACAAATTACGTCTTTAGGTGCTCGCCGAAGAAGGAGAAGACGCGGCTCCAGGCGTCTTCGGTCGCGGCGTCGTCGTAGCCGAAGCCCGCGATGCGCAGCAGTGGTTGGGCGGGAAGGGCGTTCGCGAAGCTGTGCCCGGCGTCGGGGTAGACCTTGACGTCACTGGTGATCTGCTTGGCCGCGATCACTTCGCGCAACTTCTCAGGTGCACCCTTGCCCAGCGGGTCGCGCCCGCCGAAGCTCGCCACGATCGGGCACGCCCCCTCCAACGTGTCGTTCAGGTGCCGCGGCAGGGGAGCGCCGTAGAACGGAGCGGAAGCGCCAAAACCCTTGGGCGACATGACGAGTGCAAACTGTCCGCCCATGCAGAAGCCGGCGATCCCAACCTGCCCGGTGCAATCCGGCCGCTTGAGCAGGTGATCGCGGGCCGCGAGGATGTCGTCGAGAGCGCGACCACGTTGTGTCATCAGCTCACGCATCACCCGGGTGATGCAACGGATGCGGCCGCCCCGCGCGTACATGTTCGGAGTAAGCGCGAGATAACCCGCCCGTGCGATGCGGTCGTTGGTCTGCTGCTTGTCCCGGCCGTAGCCGAAGGCGTCATGGATCACCACCACACCCGGCCAGGGGCCATCACCGGCCGGAATGTTCAGTAGCGCATCGATCGGTCCGTCCGGGGTATCGATCTCAATCGTGGTCATATCGTCATCTAACTGCAGCCGCGACACCGATCACCAGGGGAACTCTGCCGCGACCCGCAGACGTTGCCATTCCATGGTGAGCCGGTTGTTACTCGTCTACGCCGTCGTTGAACTGGCGGCGATCTTCGCGCTGGTCTGGACGGTGGGGTGGGGCTGGACCCTGCTGGGCCTGCTGGTCACGTTCGTTATCGGCTGGGGCCTGCTGGCCCCGATCGCGGGGTCGCAGCTGATTCGCGACATCGGGCGGATGCGCTCCGGTCTCAAGGAACCGCGCAGCACCCTGGGCGACGGCGCGCTGGTGACGACGGCGACGGCGCTGGTCCTGGTTCCGGGCTTCGTCACCACGATGGCGGGAATGCTGTTGCTGCTCCCGCCGGTGCGTGCGGCTGCCGGGCCCGGATTGACCAGGATCGCGCTGCGAAGCCTTAAGCGACACGCACCGCTGGTCATGACCGAGTTCACATCCGGTCGCGGGGACTACATCGACGGCGAGGTCATCGACGTCTACGAATTCGAGCCGCCCGCGTTGCCGAAGGACCGGCCCGTCGACGAGCACTGGGGCGGCCCCCGCTACGCGGCCGGCCCGAACTGACGGGCTCTTGCTGCACGTAGTTTTGCGATGTGACCCCGATTCCGACGACGCTGCTGCTCAACGGGCGGATACACAGCCCCAGCCATCCCGACGCGACCGCGATGGCGGTGCGCGGCGAGGTGGTTGCGTGGCTGGGCAGCGACGACGTCGGTCGCCGGCAGTTTCCCGACGCCGAGGTGATGGACCTCGAGGGCGGCTTCGTGGCCCCGGGATTCGTCGACAGCCACATCCATGTCACCGCGACCGGCCTCACCCTCAGCGGCCTGGACCTGCGGGGGGCCACCTCGCGCGGGCAGTGCCTGCGGATGGTCGCCGACTATGCCGCCGCCCACCCCGGCGAGCCGATCTGGGGGCACGGCTGGGACGAGTCGTCGTGGCCCGAGAACTGCCCGCCGTCCACCGCCGAGCTCGACGCGGTGCTCGGGGATCGGCCGGCCTATCTGGCGCGCATCGACGTCCACTCCGCGCTGGCCTCGACCGGGCTGCGTCAGCTGGTTCCAGACCTGGCGGCGGCGCGCGGTTTCACCGCCGACCGGCCGCTGGCCGGAGACGCTCACCACCTGGTCCGTGCCGTCGCCCGGGGCCTGCTCACGCCCGCGCAGCTAGCCGAGGCCAGGACCGCCGCGCTGGGAGCCGCGGCCGCGGCCGGCATCGTCGCCGTCCACGAATGCGCGGGCCCCGAGATCGGTGGCCTCGACGACTGGCTGCAGCTGAACGCCTTCGAGCACGGCGTCGAGGTGATCGGCTATTGGGGTGAGGCGGTCAGCACCGCCGCGCAGGCCCGCGCGCTGATGGAGCAGACCGGTGCCCGTGGGCTGGCCGGTGACCTGTTCGTCGACGGGGCGCTGGGCTCGCACACCGCGTGGCTGCACGAGCCCTACACCGACGCTCCTGACCGTGTCGGCACCTGCTACCTGGACGCCGACGTCATCGAAGCTCACCTGCGGGCATGCACCGAGGCGCAGGTGACGGCGGGCTTCCACGTCATCGGTGATGCCGCGGTCTCGGCGGCGGTCGATGCGTTGGAACGAGTCGTCGCCGACCTCGGGGTGGTCGCCGTCGCCCGCTGCGGGCACCGGCTGGAGCACCTCGAGATGGTAACCGCCGACCAGGCCGCCAAACTCGGCGCGTGGGGCGTCATCGCCAGCGTGCAGCCCAATTTTGACGCCCTCTGGGGTGGTCGCGACGGCATGTACGCCGACCGTCTTGGCGCAGAACGAGGCAGCCGGCTCAATCCACTCGCGCTGTTAGCATCCCAAGGCGTGCCCCTCGCGCTAGGTTCCGACGCCCCGGTGACCGGGCTTGACCCGTGGGGAAGCGTGCGCGCGGCCGTCAATCACCACACCGCGGGCAGTGGCGTATCGGCCCGGGCGGCCTTCGCCGGCGCCACACGCGGCGGTTGGCGCGCGTGCGGCGTCCGCGACGCGAACATGGGCGCCCTGGTGCCGGGCGCTCCCGCCTCCTACGCGGTCTGGGACGCCGGAGACCTCGACGTCCACACCCCCGACGACAGCGTCCAGCGGTGGTCCACCGACCCACGGTCGCGGGTTCCCGCCTTGCCGTGCCTGGGCCCGGACGACGAGCTCCCGCGGTGCCGGGGCACCGTCCACCGAGGCGCTGTCATCCATGGCTAGGGAGCAGCCGGAGCCAGACCGTCCGGGCCCGGCCGGTCGAATGGCCGCAGCCACCGGCCACGGATTGGCGCGGCTGGGCAAGGGGGCGATCGCTCGGGTCCCCGGCATCGGGGCCGCGCTGCTGCCCCGGCTGCCGCGGCTGGTGGCCACCATCGGCGGCGGAGCGCTGCTGTGTGCCAGCTTCCCGTCGGTCAACTGGTGGTGGGCGGCCGTTGTCGCCGCCGCGTTGCTGGCCTGGGTGCTCAAACATCCCGACACGACACTGGCGGGCGGATTCGGTTACGGGTTCCTGTTCGGGCTCGCGTTCTATGTCCCGCTGTTGCCATGGATCAGCCTGCTGGTGGGCGCCGTCCCGTGGCTGACGTTGGCCACCATGTGCGCGTTGTTCCCCGGCCTGTTCGGCTTCTTCGCCGTCGTGGTGCGTCGACTGCCCGGGTGGCCGATCTGGTTCGCAGTGCTGTGGACGGCCCAGGAGTGGCTGAAGTCGATCGTCCCGTTCGGCGGCTTTCCCTGGGGCGCGGTGGCCTACGGCCAGGCCGAGGGCCCACTGCTGCCGTTGGTCCAGCTCGGCGGGGTGGCGCTGCTCTCCATGGGGGTCGTCCTGCTGGGCTTCAGCGTGACCGCGATCGCGCTGGAAATCGCCAACTGGTGGCGGACCGGTAGCCGGGTGCGCGGCGACGCCTCGGCCGGTGAGACCGGAGTGGAAGCGGCGCCGCCGCCCGCGGTCGTGCTGCCCGGCGTGTGCTTCTGTCTGGTGCTCTTTGTCGCGGTCATGGTCTGGCCGCAGGTGCGGCACTCCGGCGCCGGATCGGGTGGCGAACCGACGGTCACCGTCGCGGCCGTGCAGGGCAATGTGCCCAGGCTCGGCCTCGGCTTCAACGAACAACGGCGCGCGGTGCTCGACAACCACGTCGACGAGACGCTGCGGCTGGCCGAGGACGTCCGGGCCGGGGCCGCCCCGCAACCGCAGTTCGTGATCTGGCCCGAGGATTCCTCCGACATCGACCCCTTCGTCAACGCCGACGCCGCCCAGCGCATCGCGGAGGCGGCGCACGCGATCAACGCGCCGATCCTGATCGGTTCGGTGCTCGCGGTGCCAAACCACGACCAAGGACCCGAGCAGTACACCAACACCGCCATCGTCTGGAATCCGGTCACCGGCCCGGCCGACCGCCACGACAAAGAGATCGTCCAGCCGTTCGGCGAATACCTGCCCATGCGGTGGCTTTTCGAGCATCTGTCGAGCAAGGCCGGCCTGGCCGGCAATTTCGTCCCGGGAAAGGGCGCCGACGTGGTGCAGATCGCCGGCGTCCCCGTCGGCGTGGCCACCTGCTGGGAGGTGATCTTCGACCGGGTGCCGCGCAAGGCCGTGCTCAACGGCGCCCAGTTGTTGGCGGTGCCGGCCAACAACGCCACCTTCAACAAGCGCATGAGTGAGCAGCAACTCGCATTCGCCAAGGTTCGCGCCGTCGAGCACGACCGATACGTCGTGGTCGCCGGTACCACCGGGATCAGTGCGGTGATCGCTCCCGACGGCGCCGAGCTGGTCCGTACCGACTTCTTCCAGCCCGCTTACCTCGACATCCAGGTACGCCTCAAGACGGTGCTGACGCCGGCAACTCGGTGGGCCCCGATTATGCAGTGGGTGTTGGTCGCGGCGGCCGGAGCGGTCATTCTGGCCGGAATACGGCACAATGGGAGCTTCCCGCGTTCGATTCGCCTGCGGTCCAGGCCATCGGCTGAATCGGCAGACGTCGGGGCCGCCCCGGACGAACCCGGGCCCGACGAGGAAGTCCCGACGACCGCGCACGACGCTCCGTCGGACACCGACGACTACACTCCGCTCCACCAAAAGGGCGGCCCACAACCGCGGTATCTCGGGCGACACAGAGGAGATAAATGACCACCGGCGAGCAGGCGACCCGGGCTCCGGGCAATCGTGGAAGCCAGCGTGTCCTGGTTATCATCCCGACCTTCAATGAGCGGGAGAACCTACCCCTGATCCATCGGCGGCTGACGGACGCCTGCCCCGATGTACACGTGCTGATCGTCGACGACGGCAGCCCCGACGGGACCGGCGAACTCGCCGACGAGCTGGCCGCCGCCGACGGTGGTCGCACCCACGTCATGCACCGCACGGCCAAGGACGGCCTGGGCGCCGCTTACCTTGCCGGTTTCGCCTGGGGTTTGAGTCGGGACTACGCGGTCCTCGTCGAGATGGACGCCGACGGCAGTCACGCGCCCGAACAGCTGCGCCGCCTGCTGGACGCCGTCGACGCCGGGGCCGACCTGGCCATCGGTTCGCGCTACGTCGAGGGCGGCGCGGTGCGGAATTGGCCGAAGCGGCGCTGGGCCCTGTCCTGGACCGCCAACACCTACGCGCGACTGGCGCTCGACATCGACATCCATGACATCACCGCCGGCTACCGGGCCTACCGCCGCGAGGTGCTCGAGGCGATCGATCTCGACGGCGTCGACTCCAAGGGCTATTGCTTCCAGATCGATCTGACCCGGCGCACCCTGGACAGCGGATTCATCGTCGTCGAAGTGCCGATCACCTTCACCGAGCGCGAACTCGGCGTCTCCAAAATGAGCGGATCCAACATTCGCGAGGCGCTGGTCAAGGTCGCGAAATGGGGCATTGAGAGCCGCCGGAACGGTGCTCGGGCCGCTCGCGCGGCCAACCACAGCTAGCCGGCCGGGCTCACCGCCCGGGTCAGCCGCGTCGCTTCGAGCGGATCAGCTCGAGGCGCTCCTTGAGCAGTTCTTCGAGTTCTTCGACGGAGCGGCGCTCCAGCAGCATGTCCCAGTGGGTGCGCGGCGGCTTGACCTTTTTGGGCTCGGGTAGGTCGCCCTCGATCAGGGTGCCTTCCATGCCGTTGCGGCACAGCCAGGTGCCGGGGATGTCGGCGTCGTCGGCGAACGGAACCTCGAATTCCTCGCCGTTCTCGGTGCGGTACTTCGCGAGCTGACGGGGCGCCAGGTCGTGGTTGCGGTCGGTCTCATAGCTCACGGCTCCGAGGCGACTGCCCCTCAGTACACGATCAGCCATGGCTGTTACTCCTTTTAATTGCTCTGAGCTCTAGGCTCCGGTGACGCGATTCTATTCGCATAGCAAACGTTAGGACGTTGTGCCTAGTTCCCGAGTCGACACGCGGCATAGGCGACTCGACCGTCAATGATACCGGGATCGGCCAGTGCGGCCGACTAAAATCGGCAGGCGTGAGCCGCCGTTCCCACCCACAACCATGCCGCTGGTGCGGTCGAGACGTGACCGAAGTCGGGATGGGTCGGCGCCGTCAATACTGTCGGCAGTCGTGTCGGCAGCGGGCCTACGAGCAGCGGGCTTCGATCAACCGGGGCGAGGTGACGGCCCTACCGGTCGATGCCGTGGTGCTGTCGGCCGACGATGCGTCCGACCTATCAGATCGCGTCTACCAGGTCCGATGCGCCGCCGAGGATGTCGCGACAGCGTTGGACGAAGGCGCCGAGGCGACCGAACTGCGCGAGCTCTGCGAAGTGCTGATCCGCGCGGCCCAGGCCGCCGACGGCTGGCGTCGAGCGGTCGTCTGACCGCACTCGACCACGACAAATGGTTAGCCGGGTACAGTCGCGCCATGGACGGGCGCCCGTTCCTGCGGATTACGGGACGTTTTGAAATCCTGTCGGAGTTGGCCATACTCACCAGCGACATCTTGGGTCGTAGCAGCACGACGACGTCGTTTGTGCCGTAACTGCCGTGACGCGGCATCCGGTGGTTGAACGGCCAATGTTAGGCAAGGGGTACTGAGGTGGATCAACTCCAGCATGCGACCGAGGCGCTGCGGAAAGCGCTGGTCCAGGTTGAACGCCTGAAGCGCACCAACCGTGCGCTGCTGGAGCGCTCGAGCGAGCCGATCGCGATCGTCGGCATGTCCTGCCGCTTCCCGGGCGGGGTTGATACCCCCGAGCGCCTGTGGCAAATGGTGGCCGACGGCCGCGACGTCATCTCGGAGTTTCCCAGCGATCGCGGCTGGGATCTGGCCGGCCTGTACGACCCCGATCCCGACGCGCGGCACAAGACATACGCGCGAACCGGAGGCTTCGTCGACGATGTCGCGGATTTCGACCCCGCGTTCTTCGGCATCGCGCCCACCGAGGCGCTCGCCATGGATCCCCAGCATCGAATGCTGCTGGAACTGTCGTGGGAGGCATTGGAGCGCGGCGGGATCGACCCCAGCGGGCTGCGCGGCAGCGCCACCGGAGTGTTCGCCGGACTCATCGTCCAGGGCTACGGCATGCTCGCCGAGGAGATCGAGGGCTACCGGCTGACCGGCATGACCTCCAGCGTCGCGTCCGGGCGGGTGTCCTACGTGCTCGGCCTGGAAGGCCCGGCGGTGTCGGTGGACACCGCGTGCTCGTCGTCACTGGTGGCATTGCACATGGCGGTCCAGTCGCTGCGGTCCGGCGAGTGCGACCTCGCGCTGGCCGGCGGGGCGACCGTCAACGCCACGCCCACGGTTTTCATCGAGTTCAGCCGGCACCGGGGCCTCGCGCCCGACGGCCGGAGCAAGGCCTACGCCGGGGCGGCCGACGGGGTTGGCTGGTCCGAGGGCGGCGCCATGCTGGTCGTGGAGCGGTTGTCGGATGCGCGCCGGCTGGGGCATCCGGTGTTGGCGCTGGTGCGGGGATCGGCAGTCAACCAAGACGGCGCCTCCAACGGCCTGACCGCGCCCAATGGTCCGTCGCAGCAGCGGGTGGTGCGTGCGGCACTGGCCAACGCCGGGTTGTCGACGGCTGAGGTGGACGTGGTCGAGGGCCACGGCACAGGCACCACTTTGGGCGATCCCATTGAGGCCCAAGCGTTGTTGGCGACCTACGGCCAGGATCGCACCGAGCCGCTGTGGTTGGGCTCGATCAAATCGAACATGGGCCACACCCAGGCCGCCGCCGGCGTTGCCGGCGTGATCAAGATGGTGCAGGCAATGCACCATGAAACGCTGCCCGCGACGTTGCACGTGGATCAGCCCAGCCCACACGTGGATTGGTCGGCGGGTGCGGTGTCGTTGCTGACAGAAGCCCGGCCTTGGAAGGTTAAGTCGGCCGCGGATCACGCACGCCGCGCGGGGATCTCGTCGTTCGGGATCAGCGGCACCAACGCCCACGTGATCGTCGAATCCGCCCCGCCGCAAGAACCGCGGGAACCCGCCCCGACCCCCGCGGTCGTGCCGTGGGTGCTTTCGGCAAAGTCGTTGCCGGCGTTGGCGTCCCAGGCTTCACGGCTGGCCGCGCACGTAGCCGCCGATGACGGGCTCGACATCGCGGACGTAGCGTGGTCGTTGGCGGGCCGGGCGACCTTCGAGCACCGGGCCGTTGTCGTCGGTGGTGACCGCGACAGGTTGCTGGCCGGGCTGGAGGAATTGGCCGGCGACGAGCCGGGTGCCTCGATCATCCGGGGCCACGCGTTGCCCGCGGGCAAACACGTCTTCGTCTTTCCGGGCCAGGGCTCGCAATGGGTCGGTATGGGCGTCGAATTGCTCGATACCGCACCGGTATTCGCCCAGCAGATCGAGGCGTGCGCGGACGCGTTCGCCGAATTCGTCGACTGGTCGCTGATCGACGTCCTGCGCGGGGCGCCGGGCGCTCCGGGTATGGATCGCGTCGACGTCGTGCAGCCGGTGCTCTTCGCGGTGATGGTGTCGCTGGCCGAATTGTGGAAGTCGGTCGGCGTCAATCCCGACGCGGTGATCGGCCACTCTCAGGGCGAGATCGCCGCCGCGTATGTCGCGGGTACGCTGTCGTTGCACGACGCCGCGCGTGTGGTGACGCTGCGCAGCAAACTGCTGCGCTCGCTGACCCACCCCGGCGGCATGGTTTCCATCGCGTGCAGCACCGAGCGTGCTCGAGAATTGCTGGCGCCCTACGGCAATCGGATCAGCATCGCCGCCGTCAATGGCCCGTCCGCCATCGTGGTGTCGGGTGAGGTCGCCGCGTTGGAGGAACTCATCGGCTTCTGTGCCGACCTCGATCTGCGAACCCGCCGTATCGACGTGGACTACGCGTCGCATTCGGTCGAGGTCGAGGCGATTCGTGACGAGCTGACCACGGCGCTGGCCGGCATCGAGCCGCGCACCTCGCGGGTCGCCTTCTTCTCCACCGTGTCCGGAACCCGTGTGGACACAGCCGGTTTGGACCCCGCCTACTGGTACCGCAACATCCGACAAACCGTGCAATTCGAGCAAGCGGTGCGCACCGCCTGCGAGCACGGATACCGGACATTCATCGAATCCAGTCCGCATCCGGCATTGATCGCCGGCATCGAGGACACTTTCAACGACAGCAACCACTCCGGCGACACCGAGGCCATCGTCATTCCCACCCTGGGCCGTGACGACGGCGGACTCGAGCGGTTCCTGACCTCGGCCGCGGCGGCCTTCACCGCGGGTGTGAACGTGAACTGGCGCGGGGTACTCGACGGAGCCGGCTTCGTCGAGCTGCCCACGTATGCCTTTGACCGACGCAGGTTTTGGCTGTCGGGCGAGGGCATCGGCGCCGACGTCGCGAGCTTGGGGCTGGGCACCAGCGAGCACGCGCTGCTCAGCGCGGTCGTCGAGCTGCCGGCCTCGGGCGGGGTGGCGCTGACCGGCCGCCTGTCACCCAGCACGCAGAGCTGGCTGGCCGATCATGCCGTGTCCGGCGCGGTGGTGTTCCCCGGCGCCGGGTTCGTGGAGCTCGCCATCCGCGCCGGCGACGAAGTCGGATATTCGACGGTCGACGAGCTGACGTTGCAGGCGCCGTTGCTACTGCCGGTCGGCGATTCCGGATTCGGTTCGGTGGCGGTGCAAGTCGTGGTGGGCCCGGCCGAGGAATCGGGGCAGCGCAGTGTCGCGATTTTTTCGCGCGCCGACGCCGACTCCGCGTGGGTGTGCCACGCCGAGGGGGCCTTGAGCTCTGCGCCGGTCGAGCCGGTTGCCGACCTGTCGGTGTGGCCGCCGGCGGGCGCGATCGCGGTGAACACGGCCGACGGCTACGAAAAGCTGGCGGCCCGCGGGTACGGCTACGGCCCGGCCTTCCAGGGCTTGACCGCCACCTGGGTCCGTGGCGATGAGGTGTTCGCCGAAGTGCGACTGCCGGACGCGGCCGGCGGTGTCAGCGGGTTCGGAGTGCACCCGGCATTGCTCGACGCGGCAATGCATTCCATGGTCATGGCACACCAGGCCGACGACCAGGCCACCGACGTGGTGTTGCCTTTCGCCTGGCAGGGTATTTCGTTGCACGCTGCGGGCGCTTCGGCGGTGCGCGCACGCATTGCGCCGGCCGGTCCTTCGGGATTCTCGATCGAACTTGCCGACGGGCTGGGGTTGCCGGTGCTCTCGGTGGTCAACATGGTCGCCCGCCCGGTCAACGAGCAGCAACTTCGCGCGGCGATCTCGAGCTCGGGTCCGGACCGGCTGTTCGAGGTGGTGTGGACACCGGCGCCGGCAGCCACCGCCGCTAACGGTTCATCCCACCAGCTGCTTGAATCCGTTGTCGCGGAAGGTGATCCGGTGGCAGCCACGTATCTGCGCACCCACCAGGTGCTGGCGGCCGTGCAGTCGTGGCTGACCGAACACGACTCGGGCGTCCTGGTCGTGGCCACCCGCGGTGCGATGGGATTGCCGGGGGAGGACGTCACCGATTTGGCGGGCGCTGCGGTTTGGGGCCTGGTGCGATCGGCGCAGACCGAGCACCCTGGCCGGATCGTGCTGGTGGATTCCGATGCGCCCCTTGACGATGACACGACAGCTGCGGTGGTGGCGGCCGGCGAGCCTCAGGTATTGCTTCGTGGCGCAACGCTTTACACCCCACGGGTACACGGCAGCCGCGCGGTCGACGGTATCCTGGTGCCGCCCGCCGAGGGGCCCTGGCGCCTCGGCATCAGCAACGCAGGCACCTTCGAAAACCTGCGCCTAGAGCCGGTTCCCAATGCCGGAGCACCGTTGGAGCCGGGCCAGGTTCGGGTGGCACTGCGGGCTATCGCCACGAACTTCCGAGACGTCATGATCACCCTGGGCATGTTCACCCACGACGCCCTGCTCGGCGGCGAGGGTGCGGGGGTGGTGGTCGAAGTCGGTCCGGGCGTCACCGAATTCGCGGTCGGCGATTCGGTCTACGGATTCTTCCCCGACGGCAGCGGCACGCTGGTGCCGGGCGATACCCGGCTGCTGCTGCCGAAGCCCGCCCACTGGTCCTACCCCGAAGCCGCGGCCATCTCGGCGGTTTTCACCACCGCGTACATGGCGTTCATCCATCTTGCCGACGTCAAGCCGGGTCAGCGGGTGTTGGTGCACGCGGCCGCCGGCGGCGTGGGTATGGCCGCCGTACAGCTCGGCCGGCACCTGGGTCTGGAGATTTTCGCCACCGCCAGCCGCGGCAAGTGGGACACCTTGCGGGCCATGGGCTTTGACGACGACCACATCGGCGACTCGCGCACGTGCGAGTTCGAGGAGAAGTTCCGCGCGGTCACCGGCGGGGGCGGCATGGATGTGGTGCTGGACTCGCTGGCCGGTGAATTCGTCGACGCGTCGCTGCGTCTGGTCGCCCCCGGCGGTGTGTTTCTGGAGATGGGCAAGACCGACATCCGCGATCCCGGTGTGGTCGCCCGGGAGTACCCGGGCGTGCGTTACCGCGCCTTCGACTTGTTCGAGCCGGGCCGTCCCCGGATGCACGAGTGGATGCTCGAGCTCGCGAAACTGTTCGACGCCGGCGTGCTGCGGCCCCTGCCGGTAACGACTTTCGATGTGCGACGGGCCCGTTCGGCGTTGCGGTACCTGAGTCAGGCGCGCCACATCGGCAAGGTCGTCATGACTCTTCCCGGCGCGCCCGGTGGTGGGCTGGGTGCCGGCACCGTATTGATCACCGGCGGGACCGGGATGGCGGGCTCGACGCTGGCCCGTCACCTGGTGGCGCACCACGGCGTGCAGAACCTGGTGCTGTTGAGCCGGCGCGGCCCGGATGCGCAAGGATCCGCCGAGCTGGTCGCCGAATTGGAAGCGGCCGGCGCCCGGGTGAAGGTGGCCGCCTGCGACGCGGCCGACCGCGCCGCACTCGCCGCGGTAATCGCCCAGATCCCGGCGCAGCACCCGCTGTCCGGGGTGATTCACGCCGCCGGTGTGCTCGACGACGCCGTGGTCACCTCCCTGACGCCCGAGCGGGTGGATGCGGTATTGCGGGCCAAGGTGGACGCGGCCTGGAACCTGCACGAGCTCACTCGCGAACTGGATGTGTCCGCGTTCGTGATGTTTTCGTCGATGGCCGGACTGGTGGGTTCGTCGGGCCAGGCCAACTACGCCGCGGGCAACACGTTCCTGGACGGGTTGGCCGCGCATCGCCGTGCACACGGGTTGCCGGCGATCTCGCTGGGGTGGGGGCTGTGGGACCAGGCCAGCGCCATGACCGGCGGACTCGACGCCGCCGACATCGCCCGCTTGAGCCGCGATGGCATTCTGGCGTTGTCGTCGGACGAAGCGATGGAATTGTTCGACACCGCATTGATTGTCGACGAGGCGTTCATCGCGCCCGCCCGCATCGACCTGGCCGCGCTGCGCGCGCATGCCTCCGCCGTACCGCCGATGTTCACTGACCTGCTAACTGCGCCGGCCCGGCGCCAGGTCGACGACTCGCTGGCCGCGGCGAAGTCGAAATCGGCTCTGGCGCACCGGCTGCACGGGCTCTCCGAGCCCGAACAGCACGCGGTGCTGTTGGATCTGGTCCGCTCGCACATCGCGACCGTGCTGGGCAACACGACTGTCGAGGCGATCGACCCGGACAAGGCGTTCCAGGACCTGGGCTTCGATTCGCTGACCGCGGTCGAAATGCGCAACCGGCTGAAAACCGCTACGGGGCTTGCACTTTCGCCCACATTGATCTTCGATTACCCGACGCCGAACGGACTGGCCGGCTACATCCGCAAGGAGCTCGCCGGGGTTCCGCAAGAGATCGCGCCCACCGCGGCCGTTGCGGTCACCGGAGACGACCCCATCGTGATCGTCGGCATGTCGTGCCGCTACCCGGGTGGGGTGAGCTCTCCCGAGGACCTGTGGGAGATGCTGACCGAGCGCCGTGATGTGCTTACCGAATTCCCGAGCGACCGCGGCTGGGATATCGCCGGCGTCTACAACCCGGACCCCGATGTTCCGGGCACCTGCTACACCCGCACCGGCGGCTTCGTGGAGGGGGTCGGAGACTTTGATCCCGCCTTCTTCGGCATCACGCCGACCGAGGCGCTCGCGATGGATCCGCAACAGCGGATGTTCCTCGAACTTTCGTGGGAAGCCTTGGAACGAGCTGGGATTGAGCCCGGTGCGTTGCGCGGCAGCGCCACGGGCATGTTCGCCGGGGTCTACACGCAGGGGTACGGAATCGGCGCCGCGCCGACCGCGGAGGGTTTCCGGCTGACCGGGCAATCCTCGAGCGTCGCGTCGGGCCGAGTTTCTTACGTGCTGGGGCTGGAGGGCCCCGCGGTGTCGGTGGACACCGCGTGCTCGTCGTCGTTGGTCGCGCTGCACATGGCCGCACAGTCGCTGCGGTCTGGCGAGTGCGACCTGGCCCTGGCCGGCGGTGTCACGGTCAACGCCACCCCCGACATCTTCGTGGAGTTCAGCCGGATGCGCGGCCTGTCCGTCGACGGTCGGTGCAAGGCGTACGCGGGAGCCGCCGACGGCACCGGATTCTCCGAAGGTGGCGGCATGCTCGTCGTCGAGCGGCTGTCGGACGCCCGTCGGCTGGGTCATCCGGTGCTGGCGGTGGTCCGCGGTTCGGCCATCAATCAGGACGGTGCCTCCAACGGGTTGACCGCTCCCAACGGCCCGTCGCAGCAACGCGTGGTGCGCGCCGCGTTGGCCAGCGCCGGCTTGTCGACGGCCGACGTCGACGTGGTGGAAGGCCACGGCACCGGCACCACCTTGGGCGATCCCATTGAGGCCCAGGCATTGTTGGCGACCTACGGGCAGCACCGCGCCGAGCCGCTGCTGCTGGGATCGATCAAGTCGAACATGGGGCACACCCAGGCCGCCGCGGGCGTGGCCGGTGTGATCAAGATGGTGCTCGCGATGCGCCACGAGCTGGTGCCGGCGACCTTGCACGTGGATCAGCCCAGCCCGCATGTGGATTGGTCGGCGGGTGCGGTGTCGTTGCTGACCGAGGCGCGCCCGTGGCCCGCCGCGGGGCGCGCGCACCGGGCGGGTGTGTCGTCGTTCGGCATCAGCGGCACCAACGCCCACGTCATCATCGAGGCCGCCCCCACCGACGTCGATGACGTCGTCGAGCGCGCAGGAGCGCCGGTGCTGCCGTGGGTGGTTTCGGCAAAGTCATTGTTGGCGTTGCGTTCTCACGCGTCCCGGCTGGCCGACCACCTGCGCGCTTACCATGACCTCGAGTCCGCCGACGTGGCGTGGTCACTGGCCGGCCGGTCGAACTTCGAACATCGGGCCGTCATCGCCGGCGCCGATCGCGATCAGTTGCTGGCCGGTCTCGACGAACTGGCCGGCGGCGAGATCGGATCGGTCGTCCAGGGCACGGCTCAAGGCGGCAAGACCGTCTTCGTCTTCCCCGGTCAGGGCTCCCAGGTTCTGGGTATGGGAATGGGATTGCACGCCGGGTATCCGGTGTTCGCCGAGGCGTTCAACGCCGTGGTGGCCGAACTCGACCGGCACCTGCTGCGTCCCCTGCGCGAAGTCGTGTGGGGTCACGACGAAGACCTGCTGAACACCACCGAATTCGCCCAGCCGGCCTTGTTCGCGGTGGAAGTCGCCCTGTTCCGGCTGCTCGAATCCTGGGGTGTGCGAACCGACTTCGTGATGGGCCACTCGATCGGCGAGGTGGCCGCCGCACACGTCGCCGGTGTCTTGTCCCTGGAGAACGCCGCGGTACTGGTGGCCGCCCGCGGTCGCTTCATGCAAGCGCTACCGGCGGGCGGGGCGATGCTGGCCGTGCAGGCCACCGAAGAAGAGGTGCGCCCGTTGCTGACCGCCGATACCGGCATCGCGGCGGTCAATGCGCCAAGCTCCGTGGTGATTTCGGGCGCCGAAGACGAGGTCGCCGCGATCGCCGAGCGGCTTCGTGCCGACGGGCGCCGCGTGCACAAACTGGCCGTCTCGCATGCGTTCCACTCGCCGTTGATGGATCCGATGATCGACGAATTCGGCACGGTCGCGGCGGGACTCGCCATCGGCAAGCCCACTATCCCGATCGTGTCGAATGTGACCGGGCAGCTGGCCGGCGACGACTTCGCCACCGCGGCGTACTGGAAGCGGCACGTGCGCGAGGCGGTGCGATTTGCCGACAGCATTCGGTTCGTCAACGCCGCGGGTGTAACCCGGTTCCTCGAAGTCGGGCCCAGCGGCGGCCTGACGGCATCGATCGAAGAATCACTTCCCGATGCACCGGTCATCACGATGTCCGCACTTCGCAAAGACCGTCCGGAGCCGGAAACTCTGACCACGGCGATCGCGCAGGGGTACGTCGCCGGCATCGACGTGGACTGGCGTGCCGCCATCGGCCGGGCCAAATTCGTCGAGCTCCCCACCTACGCCTTTGAGCGACGGCGCTTTTGGCTCGCAAGCGACAGCGCCCCGGCCGACGCGGCCGGCCTGGGCCTGGCGGCCAGCGAACATCCATTGCTGGGCGCGGTGGTGGAGCTGCCGGCCTCGGGCGGGGTGGTGCTGACGGGCCGGTTGTCGCCGGGCGTGCAGACCTGGTTGAACGACCACGCCGTCGGCGGGGTCGTGCTGTTCCCCGGAGCCGGATTCGTAGAGCTCGCGATCCACGCCGGCGACGAGGTCGGCTGCGGAGTCGTCGACGAATTGAATCTCGCGGCGCCCCTGGTGTTGCCGGCCGGCGGATCGGTCGCGGTCCAGGTGGTGGTCGGGGGTGCCGACGAGGCGGGTGTTCGTGCGGTGTCGGTGTTCTCCCGCGGCGAGGTGGGTTCCGGCTGGTCGTTGCACGCCGAGGGCATGCTGCGGGCGGGCTCGGCCGAACCGAGCGCCGACCTGTCGGCCTGGCCGCCGGTCGGTGCGGTTGCGGTCGACATCGGCGACGGCTATGAGCGTCTGGCCGAACGCGGATACGGCTACGGGCCCGCGTTCCGCGGCTTGACCTCGATGTGGCGTCGCGGCGACGAGGTGTTCGCCGAAGTGACGCTGCCCGCGGACGCCGGGGTGTCGGTGGCCGGATTCGGCGTTCACCCGGTGATGCTCGACGCCGCGCTGCACGCGGTGATCCTGGCTTCCGATGGCGACGAGCTTGCCGAAGGTTCGATGCTGGTGCCGTTCTCCTGGCAGCAGGTCTCGCTGCATGCCGCGGGTGCGGCGGCAGTCCGGGCGCGGATCGTCCCGGTGGGAGATTCCGCCGTGTCCATCGAGCTGACGGATGGCCTTGGGCTGCCGGTGCTTTCGGTGGCGTCGATGGTGGCCCGGCCCGTCACCGATAAGCAGTTGCTGGCCGCGGTCTCGAACTCGGGCCCGGACCGGCTCTTCGAAGTCGACTGGATCGTGCAGCCGTCATCCTCGGTACAACCGGTCTCGGTGTCCGCCTGGGGCGCAACGGAATTGGAGGCCGTGGAGGGACAACGGTCGGCGGTGGTGTTCGAGTCGGCACCGGTCGCCGACGACATTCTGGCCGGGGTGTATGCCGCCACCCGCGGGGTGCTGCCGGTGCTGCAGTCGTGGCTGGCCCGTGAGGGCGCAGGCACGCTGGTGGTGGCGACCCGGGGCGCGATGACGTTGCCGGGGGAGGACATCACCGATCTGGCCGGTGCTGCGGTGTGGGGCTTGGTGCGGTCGGCGCAGACCGAGCATCCCGGTCGGATCGTGCTGGTCGACACCGACGGACCGCTCGACGACGAGGCGGTCGCCGCGGTCCTGGCCGCCGGCGAGCCGCAGGTATTGCTACGTGGCGCAAAGGTTTACATCGCCCGCGTCCACGGTAGCCGTGCGGTCAGCAGTCTCTTGGTGCCGCCGGGTGATGGCCCGTGGCGGATGGGGATGAGCAGTCGCGGCACCTTCGAGAACCTGCGACTGGAACGGATCCCCGATGCCGACGCGCCGCTGGGTCCCGGACAGGTTCGGATCGCGCTGTCGGCCATCGCGGCCAACTTCCGTGACGTGATGATCGCGCTCGGTCTCTACCCCGACCCCGACGCGATCATGGGCATCGAGGCATCCGGCGTCGTCTTGGAAATGGGGCCGGAAACCGCCGCACCGGACCACCGTTTCGCTGTCGGCGACCGCGTCATGGGCCTGTTCCCCGATGGCACCGGAACAATCGCCGTTACCGACCAGCGCCTGTTGGCCAAGGTGCCGGCCGGATGGTCGCACACCGCCGCCGCAACCACCACGGTGGTTTTCGCCACCGCCTACTACGCCCTGACGGATCTGGCCACGGCCAAACCCGGCCAACGGGTGTTGGTGCACGCGGCCGCCGGCGGCGTCGGGATGGCTGCCGTGCAGCTGGCCCGGCACCTGGGTCTGGAGGTCTTTGCGACCGCCAGCCGCGGTAAGTGGGACACGTTGCGGGCCATGGGCTTTGACGACGACCACATCTCCGACTCGCGCAGCCTGGACTTTGAGGACAAATTCCGTGCGGTCACCGCGGGGCGCGGCATGGATGTGGTACTGGATTCGCTGGCCGGCGATTTTGTCGACGCTTCACTGCGACTGGTGGCTCCCGGCGGAATCTTCCTGGAGATGGGTAAGACCGACATCCGTGAGCCCGGGGCGGTCGCCAGTGAGCATCCGGGTGTGCGTTACCGTGCGTTCGATCTCTTCGAGGCGGGTCCCGAGCGCATCCAGCAGATGCTGGACGAGCTGACCGCGCTGTTCGGCGACGACGTGCTACGGCCGTTGCCGGTCACCAGGTTTGACGTGCGACGCGCTCCGGCGGCGTTGCGCTACCTGAGCCAGGCGCGCCATGTCGGCAAGGTCGTGATGACTGTGCCTGTTGGGCCGGGTAACTGGCTGGGTGCCGGCACCGTGCTGATCACCGGAGGGACCGGGATGGCGGGCTCGGCATTGGCCCGTCATGTGGTGTCGCGGCATGGTGCCCGCAATGTGGTGTTGGTGAGCCGGCGTGGTCTGGATGCGCCGGGAGCCGCGGAGTTGATGACCGAGCTCAGAGCGACCGGGGCCCAGGTGCAGGTGGTGGCCTGTGACGTGGCCGATCGCGAGGCGCTGGCCAAGGTGATCGCTGATATCCCGGTGACGCGACCGTTGTCCGGCGTGATTCACGCGGCCGGAATGCTCGACGACGCCGTCATTTCCTCGTTGACCCCGGAGCGGGTGGATGCGGTGTTGCGGGCCAAGGTCGATGGGGCGTGGAACCTGCACGAGCTCACCCGCGACCTGGATGTGTCTGCCTTCGTGCTGTTTTCGTCGATGGCCGGGTTGGCGGGAGCATCGGGCCAGGCCAACTACGCGGCCGCCAACTCGTTCCTGGACGGGTTGGCCGTGCACCGGCGTCGATGCGGGTTGCCGGCGATATCACTGGGCTGGGGTCTGTGGGATCAGGCCAGTGCCATGACCGGTGCGCTGGGCGCCGCCGATCGTGCCCGGTTCGGCCGGGACGGCATCGTCGCGATGTCCTCCGATCAGGCACTGGACTTGATGGATACCGCGCTGATCGTGGACGAGCCGTTCCTCATGCCCGCCCACATCGATCTCGCGGCGCTGCGGGCGAAGTTCGACGGGGGCACATTGCCGCCGATGTTCGTCGATCTGATCAACGCGCCGACCCGGCGCCAGGTTGACGATTCGCTGGCCGCGGCCAAGTCGAAATCGGCTCTACTGCAACGCCTTGAGGGTCTGCCCGAAGACGAGCAATACGCCGTGCTGCTCGATCTGGTGCGCTCCAACATCGCCACGGTGCTGGGTAACTCCAGCCCCGAGTCCATCGATCCGGACCGGGCGTTCCAGGAGCTCGGCTTTGACTCGCTGACCGCGGTCGAGATGCGCAACCGGTTGAAGTCCGCGACCGGCCTGGCACTTTCACCCACGCTGATCTTCGATTACCCGAACTGCGCCGCGCTGGCCGGCTACATGCACTCCGAGCTCATCGGAACCGAGCAGCAAGGCACCCCGGCCGCCGCGCCCGGGGAAGCCGACATCCAGCGTGTGGTGGGCTCGATTCCGGTGAAGCGACTCCGGCAGGCGGGCGTGCTGGAGTTGTTGCTCGCATTGGCAACCGAAGACACAACCGCGCAGGTGCCGGCTGCGGGGGTGAGCGCCGAGAAGGACATTGCGGACATGGACCTCGAGGACCTGCTCAATGCCGCGTTGAGCGACGACGACGAATAGCGAAAGTCGGAAGTCAGTGAGAATTGCGGTCACCGGGGCCAGCGGTGTGCTCGGCCGCGGTCTGTCTGCCCGGCTGCTGAGCCAGGGTCACGAGGTCGTAGGGATCGCGCGGCGCCGGCCGCAAAGCTGGTCGAGTGCGGCCGATTTCATCGAGGCAGACATCCGGGACGCGAGCGCGGTCAAACGTGGCATCGGGGGCGCGGACGTCGTCGCGCATCTCGCCTGGGCACGCTGCCCCGGACCCGACGAACGTCTCGGCCATGAGGTCAACGTCGGTGGCACGGCCAACGTCCTGGAAGCGATGGCCGAGACCGGTTCCAGGCGCCTTGTTTTCGCCTCGTCCGCGCATGTCTATGGCAGCGCTGACGGTCCGATCGGCGAGCAGCAGCCGATGGTTCCGGTGCTGGCCAACGGCGTGCATCAGGCCCGCGTCGAGGATCTGCTGGGCGCGTCGGGCGCCGAGTGGGTCGCGATCCGCTCGGCGCTGATCGTCGGGCGCAACGTCGACAATTGGGTGCGTGGGCTGCTGGCGTCGCCGGTGTTCCCCGACGGATCTGACGATCGCCGCATACAGGTCGTCCACCTCGACGACGCATTGCGCGTGTTCACCCGCGCCGTGGTGGACGCCGGTATTGCCAGCGGCCCAGTCAATCTCGCGGCCGTGGGTGAGCAGACGTTCCGTCAGATCGCTGCCGCGCTTGGTCGCCCGATCCTACGGCTGCGCGGACCGTTGCGGCCTTGGGGACGACGCGGCGAGCTGGAGCTGGTGCGCGGCGCCCCCCTGATGGATACCGCACGGTTGCGCGAGCAGTGGGGATTCGAGCCGACGTGGAACTGCGACGAATGTATCGAGGACTTCGCGGTGGCGGTGCGCGGCCGCATTGCGCTGGGTAACCGGGTCGTGTCGCTGCCGTGGCGGCTGGCCAACGTCGCGGACCTGCCTGCCGTCGATGCGGCTGCCGCGGATGGAGAGATCCCCAGATTGGCTGGCCCACCGGGAGATAACGGCGAGTTCGACACCCCGATCGATCCGCGCTTTCCTACCTTCCTGGCCACCAATTTGTCCGAGGCGCTGCCGGGCCCGTTTTCGCCCGCTTCGGCGTCGGCGACCGTCCGCGGGTTGCGCGCCGGCGGTGCCATCATTGCCGAGCGGCTACGTCCGGGCGGGATGGTCCAGCGCGAAATCGCCATGCGCACCGTCGCGGTGTTCGCCCATCGGTTGTACGGGGCGATTACGTCGGCACACTTCATGGCCGAAACCGTGCCGTTCGCCAAGCCGTCGATGATCGTGAGCAACAGCGGGTTCTTCGGCCCCAGCATGGCCTCGCTGCCCGTGTTCGGCGAGCAGCGCCCCGCCGAAATCGGCCGGGCCCGAAGGCTAGTGCGTAATGCTCGCAATATCGGGGTGTTCGGTGTCAATCTCGTGGGGCTGAGCTCCGGAGCATCCCGCGATACCGACGACTTCATCGCCGACGTCGACCGCCTGGAACGGCTGGCCGAAGATGTGACCCAGCTCGACGAACGCCGGCTGCTCAGCCTGATCGTGTTGGCCCGCGACGAGGTTGTGCACGGTTGGGTGCTGGCCTCGGCGTCGTTCATGCTGTGCGCCGCGTTCAATGTGTTGCTGCGCGGCCTGTGTGGCCGCGACACCTCTCCGGCCGCGGGGCCGGAACTGGTCAGTGCGCGATCGGTCGAAGCCATGCAACGGTTGGTCCTTGCGGCACAACGTGATCCGAATGTGGTTCGGCTGTTGGCCGAACCCGGGGAGCGGCTCGACAAGCTGGCCGTCGACGCGCCGCAATTCCACGCCGCGGTGCTGGCCGAGCTGGCGTTGATCGGTCACCGCGGCCCCGCAGAGCTCGAGATGCTGTCAACGAGCTATGCCGATGACCCCGAGTTGCTGATCCGAATGGTCGCCAGGGCAATGAGCGCGCCCGCGGCGCCCCAGCCGCAACACCCGCGAATTCCGCTGCGCGCCAAGCCGGTCGCGCGCCTGGCCGCACGCCAGCTCCGCGACCGCGAAGCCCGTCGCGACAAGGTGGTGCGCGCCAACTGGGTGCTGCGTTCGCTGCTGCGCGAGTACGGGCGCAGGATGGTCGACGCCGGGGTCTTCCACGCCGCCGACGACGTGTTCTACCTGCTGGTCGACGAACTCGACGCCCTGCCGGCCGACGTTGTGGACCTGGTGCAGCGCCGCCGGGCCGAATGGCGCCGCCTGGTTACCGTTGCTCCGCCAACGGTGTTCAGCGGGAGCTGGGAGCCGTCCACCACGTCGGCGCCGGCTCTTTCCAGTGGAGACACCTTGCGCGGCGTCGGCGTCTGCGGTGGACGGGTGCGCGGCCGGGTGCGCATCGTACGACCCGAAACGATCGACGACCTGCAACCCGGCGAGATTCTTGTCGCGGAGGTTACCGACGTCGGGTACACCGCGGCGTTCTGCTACGCCGCCGCCGTGGTGACAGAACTCGGCGGCCCGATGTCACACGCCGCCGTAGTAGCCCGCGAGTTCGGGTTCCCCTGTGTGGTCGATGTGCACGGGGCAACGAAGTCGTTGCCGCCGGGGGCGCTGATCGAGGTCGACGGCAGCACGGGAGAAATTAAGGTGATTGACGTAGCCGCGGAAGAAACACCGCCGAGCTAGTCGAATTCGAGGTCCAGATCAAGCGGCCCGCTGAGCCCCAGCATCGGTTTCCAGCGTGACGTTGCGACGCGACGGGCGTTGGGCATGCGCCGGGCGAGGATTTTCAGAGCTCCGGCAAGCTCAACGCGAGCGAGGTTCGCGCCGAGGCAGTAGTGCGCGCCGCCGCCGAAACTCAAAATGGGGGGCGGGTCGGCCCGGGTGATATCGAAGCGGTCCGGGTCGGGATAGATCTCTGGATCACAGTTGGCAGCATAGGTATTCACCGAAATGAAGGTGCCGGCCGGAAAGGTGTAACCCTCGAACGTGACGTCGTCGAGGACCGTGCGCAGCGTGGTGCACACCGCCGGCGAATGGCGCATGCATTCTTCGACGGCTCGCATCGCGAGATCGGGATCGTCGCTCAGCAACGCCAGCTGATCGGGATGATCGCACAGTGCATGCATGGACGCCGCCAGTTGATTGCGGGTGGTGTCGGTGCCCGCGCTCAGGATGCTGAACGCCAGCATGCGCATCTCGGAGTTGCTGAGTCGGTCCCCGCCATTCTGAGCGCGAATCAATTCGGAGATCAAATCGTCGGTCAACCGGCTACGCCGTTGCGCAATCATGTCGTCGATGTAGGCGTCGAATTCATCCCACGCCCGCATCACGATGTGCTGTTCCTCGAGTAGGTTGGAGTCGAACCGCACGATCTTGAAAATGTCCTCCGCCCACAGTGAAAACTGTTCCCAGTCCTGCGCGGGCGCGCCCAGCAACGCGCAGATGATCGGGATCGGGTAGGGCCGGGCGATGTCGGCGACGAAATCACACTCGCCGGCGTCGGCGACCTGATCGATCAACTCGTTGATCACCGTGTCGATGGTCTGCTCCATGCGCGCCGACGCCCGTGGCGTAAGAGCTTTGGACACCAGACTGCGCAGCCGCCGATGTTCCTCGCCGTCCATCCCCAGAATGGTGCTCAGCACCCGGTCGTAGAGCGGGCCGGACGTGATTCCGCGGGCCGTCATGTGCATGCCGGGCGGGAAGACGAAGCGGGGGTCACGAAGTATTCCGCGGGCGAGCTCGTAGCCGAGTACCTCGGGGCCTAACGGCCCGATCGCCATCGGTGCGTGCTTTCGTACCTCGTGAATCCGCGGCGCGACCTCGTGCACAGTGTCGGTGATGCCGTAGTGCAGTGTCGGGAGTCCCGCATCGAAGACGCTGGGTGCCGCGGTGTCGACGGTCATGATGACTCCGTCGCGAGAATCCGCAGCGGCAGTCGGGGCAGGGTGCACGTGGGGGATGGCCAGATAATCTCTGGTCGGTACCCGGGCGCGAGCTCGAAAGACGCTATGCGACGCAACCATTCGGTCACGACGACGTTCATTTCCATCCTGGCCAGATGTGAACCCACGCAACGATGGGGACCGCCGCCGAAACCCCAGTGCTTGTGCAGTCGCTCGCGGTCCTGCAGGGGCAGGCCGAATAGCGTCAGGAAGACCTGGGAGGGATACGGAGTCGCGAGGTCGGCCATCACTTCGCACTCGGCGCGTGCCGGGATCGCGTCGATGATGCCGATCGCCTGTGCCTGGATCGATGGGAGTATCGCGGCCAGTGCATGGGGACTGAAGAACGGCTGCAGGATCTTTCGGAACCGCGTGTGTTCCGGCGGATCGAACGCCGCCGGTACCAGCGGCAGCGGGCTGCCGACGACTTCGAACGCCTTCTGGGACGAGAACACATTCGGGTTGCGCAGCGCCGCGAGTACATCGTCGCGGCGGGTCAGCGCATACCAGCCGTCGCTCAATACCACCGGGCCGGCGTCCCGCAATGCGGCCCAGCCGGTGCCCCGGTCGACAGACATGGGCAAGTCGGCGAGGTCGAGCTCCGGAATGGTGTTGGTCATCTCGCCGGATCCTTTCGGTGTTGTGATCACGAAATGTTGGTTGCCAGGAACGTCAGTGGCAGGCCCAAAATCGACATGTCGTTTTCGTCGAGATAGGTGCCCTCGCCTTCCATGTGTTGCCGGAATCGTGTTGTCGCGCCATAGCGTTCGGCAACGGCTTGGGCGGATTCGGCTTCCGGCACACCGATGACGACGGTGAACACGCCGTCCCCGTGGCGTTTCAGGAAATCGTTCACCGAAATCGCCACCTCACCGGTCGATCCCGGGATCGGGCTGATCAACTCGATCCCGCGATTCCAATCGAGGTGGATGTCCAGGCCGAGTTCGGTCAGCGCCAGAGGCTCGAAGACGAATCCCAGGTCCGTGAACATTTGCGCCGTCTCTGCATGACGGTGCGGTGCCACGGCGAAGACCACGTGGTGCAGCGAAGGTTCTTCAGGCATTGGCATCTTCCCGTCGGTTGGCGTGCAAGACCCCGCGCGGAAGGAGCAGGGGCAGGTCGTTGTAGGTCGCGATGCCGGGTGGCGCGGCGACGACGGCAGGTATCGCGGTGATCGCCGGCACGGCGGTGATGGTCAAACCGAGCATGATGTAGTCGTCGATGGTTTCGCCGTGAAATTCCGCTGGGGGCTCGAAACTCAGGGTGCTCTTGATCGTGGGCCGGCCCTCCACCGTGACGGTGTAGCCGAAATTTGTCGACCACGCCGGTTCCAGGGATTGACCTTTGGTCCATACCCCGCGAACCTCGACCACCTCACGGGCACCGACAATTCCCTTCCACCGGACGTCGATGCCTGCGACGCAACGCTGTTTGATGACCCAATCACCGGGCAGCACCAAATCCTCAGTGGTGTGCGCGTATTCGGCTTCACACCGTACTTCGTCGAGTTGCACTCCAAGAGCATCGGCAATCAAGAACACCGCCTCGCGGAAGATGCCAGATCCCTTCTCGGTGATCGCGTGCAGATCGGGTTGGTCGATCGGATAGCCGAAACCCATCGGTATCTCTGTTGCCGGAGAGTTGTAGATGGTCGTGTCGAAGGACTCGACAATCGAGATTCGGTCCACCCGGTCGGAGATGCCGGCCGTGACGATCGCGAAGAGCTGGATGAACCCAGGGTTGATGCCGCTGCCGAAGATGGTCGAGCCGCCGCGCGTACACGCTTGCATGATCCGTTCCCGGTCACGGCCCAGTTGGTGCCCGGTGATGAACTCCGATGTGGTCACGACGTTGATCCCCGCTCCGAGGATGCGGGTCACTTCATCGACACTGGCGAACATCGGGTTGTAGACAACACAATCGGGCTTCAGACCCAGTAGTGCGTCGACGTCGTTGGTCGCGTGTACGCCCAGCGGTTCGATGCCGCAGAGCTCACCGACATCACGGCCGACCTTGTCGGGAGACCACGCGTAGCAGCCCACGAGTTCCAAGGTCGAATTCTCGGTGATCGCGTGGACCGACTTCTTGCCCACATTTCCTGTCGTCCACTGAACGACGCGGTACGTCAAGGGTGCGACCCCGTGTGCTGCTGGGCCGCCTGGCGAGCAAGCCTGTCGTTGTGAATCCTGACGAGTTCGCGGAATCCCAGCCGATGATACTTCGGGATCGGTTGGATGCCCCACACGTCCTGGGCGGTGGCTTTGCCTTCGGCGCCCTCCGGCGGTCCGAGCGGGGGATACGGGTACTTGCACTCCAAGGTGTCGTTCGAATAGCGAATCTTCAAGAGCTCACTACAGATTTCGGTGAGGCTCAGCGTCGGGTAGCCGTAGTAGACCGCCATGAACGGCAAGGTGAACGCGCCCTCGACCACCAGGGCCACCAGGCAAACCAAGACCGCACGCTTGATCCATTTGTGCATTCGTGCGTAGTACGGTGTCGTCCCCGGCTCGAGGCCGTCAGTCGGGTCCTTTTCCTCGGTGGAGGATGGTGCAGTCATGGCAGTGCTCCTAATCCTGTTCAGTCGGAGAAGATTTCGCGGTTAACCGTGTGTAGATAAGGGATCGCGAGGAAGGGGGTGATGTAGAAGATGTCGTAGAGCCACCAACCGACGACCGGGAACACCACGCCGGCGTAACGCACGTCGGCGAACATCGTCATGTTGAAGATGTAGGCCGACCAGATCACCACGCCCATCCAGCAGGTGACGACCATCCACTGATGACCCCAGCGCTTCATCTGTAGGAAGCCGATTGCCGCAGCCACCCGCATGGAGAACACCGTGAGGATCAGCCCTGCCACATAGGCTTTTTCGCCCGGTCCCGCCGCACCGCCGACCCAGAGTTCGTTGTAATGCCAGAAGTAGCCGGCGTCGAACATGTTGCCCCACCCGACCATCAGCACCCGATTGATCAGCGTGTGGTTGGCGACCAGGTCCAGCGACCAGCCCAGACTGTTGAGCATGCCGTCGATCAGCGTCAGATAGCCGATCAGCGTCACGATCATCGGGCGCACCGACAGACCGGCACGCAGGGCTTGGCGTTGCAGGAATACTCCCCGCATAAAAATCGGGAAGCCGATCAGGCCGGGAGCCCACATGCCCATCAGGGCGGCGCCGACGATCATCCACTTATCGGCTCGCCGCTGCGCATGCCGGGATTCGTCATAGTGCTCTTCAAGGCCGACGGAGTTGGCCGCCGATGCGCCTTCCGAATTGCGTTTGAGCAGTGGAAGGTTCACAGATCCCACCAACCCCGTGCAAACGACATGTAGAGCTGGATTCCGAACATCGCCAGCAGGTAGCCGTAGATGACTATCTGAAAGACGATGAGCGCTCTCTTACGCTTCTGCTCTTGGCGATCCATGCCGGTGCTCCTCTCCTGGGGCCCTGCTAGCTGCTCGAGGCGTTGGCCAGGTTGGCCGCAGCGACTTCACGTAAACCGTCGGTGATGGCGCCGTCGGTACTCAGCGGCGCGAGTATGCAAGCGTCGGCCGCGTCGAATTCCGTTGCGCCCGCGGCGATCAACTGAGCTGCCGTGACCAGCACTCGGGTCGACGGCGGCTCGAAGTGAAACGCTTCGTCGGCAGTGCGGATCGCGACCGCGCATCCGACCAGTCGTCGTGCGCTGGCCAACGGAATTCCGGATTCGGCGACGATCACGTCGGCCTCGCGGTCTGGCGGCAAATACTGCATCCCGAGAGTCACAAACCGCTGGCGGAACGACGGTTTCAGCTCCTTGAGTGAGCTGCGGTAGGCCGGGTTATACGAACACACCAGCATGAACGTTTCCGGCGCGGTGACGACCTCGCCGGATCGGTCCAGATACAGCGACCGCCGGTGATCGGTGAGCGAATGCAGGATGGCCAGCGAATCGTGGCGGGCCTCGACGACTTCGTCGAGGTAACAGATGGCGCCGGCTTTGACGGCCCGGGTCAGCGGCCCATCCGCCCAGATCACGTCGCCGCCGCTGACCATGAAGCGGCCGACGAGATCGGAGCTGGTGAGATCGTCGTGGCAACTGATCGTGACCACGGGCCGTTGCAACAGCACGCCCATGTGCTCGACCAGCCGGGTCTTGCCGCATCCGGTCGGACCGGTCAGCATCACCGGCAGTCGCTGGTGAAAGGCTTGCTCAAACAGCTGAACTTCGTTGCCGTTTGCGAAATAGTTGTCTGTGGTCATGCGGCGACCAATTCACGATGGACGTGAGCCAGCACTCGTGGAAGCTCCTCTACGCGTCGGATACGTTGCGAACGACGAGGCCCGAACACCTCAGGGAGGGGATCGACACGCGTCGGTCCAACTCCCACGTAATACATCGACACACCGGCGTCGTTGGCCTCTTCGACCGCGTGCGCGGCATCGGCCCAGGCATAACGGCCCTCATATCCTTCATCGGACATCAGACCGTCGCCGATGACGATCAACAGGCGTCGCTCCGACGGCTGGCTGAGCAGCCGGCTGGTCAGATGGCGAAGCGGCGCACCGAGTCTGGTGTATCCGCGGGTGGACAACCCCAGCCCGCTCGGCGGCACGAACCGGCGGTCTTCGAAATCCTTCAGACACCGCACCTCGACGCGATGGCGGGTGTTACCGGTGAAGACAAAGACGCCATGACGCTCTCGCGCCAGCGTCATGGCACGGGAAAGTGCGTCGGCGCAGGCCAATTCCAGCCGGAACACCCGACCGCCGTGTACCCCCAACGATGAGCTGCCATCCAGCAACAACGCCGTGGTGACGTCTCGGCCGCTCGGCAGCAAGTCGCGAAATACCCTCGGCTCCTTGGCCTCGCCGGTGGTCAGCTCGACGTAGTGATTGACGTATTGGTCGACGTCGAGGTCGGAGCCGTCCTCCAGTCGATTCGTCATCGCACGATGAGTGTGTTCTTCGAACCACTTACGCACATCGACGGCTACTGGCACCGGACGGCGGGCATGCCGGCCGTCGGCGTGTTCGACGACGGCGACATGATCGCGCATGAATCGCCGCGTCCACATGTTCCATTCGGGATAGGGAATGCCGGGCCGGTGTTCCGGCGTGACATCGAAGTCGTCGTCTTGTGGCCGGCTCGGCGGCGGTAGGTTGGGATTGCGGACGCCGCCATCGCCGCCGACGGGCACCGAGTACGGCCGGGGCAGTCGCTGTTGTGTGGTGGTCCAGGGCATCCTGCCAAAGCTGCGGCGTAATTTGTCGGTCAATCCCTGCGGCGTCGTGTAGGCCAGCGGCAGGTTGCCCAGCAACGGATGAACCGTCAACGCCTGTCCCGCGGCGGCCAATGCGATTGCCCGGTTGAGCATCTCCAAGGCGTTCAGGTCGGCGGCTTCGGTCTGGACATCCGGAAGCAGTCGTTGCACTTCGGGGAGCAGACCCGGCCACCGCCGCGCTACCCAGCCGATGGCGACGCCGGCTTCGACGAGCGTGAGTGCGCGCAGTTCGCGAGCGGACAGCTCATTCAGCCGATATTCGGTGATCCGCTCTTTTGATGGTGAACATTGCAGGGCCACACCGCAGGTCAGCGTTCGGCGAGTCCAATCGGACAGCGCAGGGTAGGGGACATGAACGAAGGTGAGCGCCGCGTTCAGACCGAAGCCACGGCGTTCGCCGGTGACGAGGCGAACGCCTTCGCGACGTTGTTCGCTGAGCGCGACCGCGGTCACCGCGCAACTGCGTTCCAGCGCCATCGCGCCGGCGTCGGAAGCTTCAGCCATTGGCCGATTCCCGTGCGTTGCGGCTGCCCAGGTTGTCGCTCAGAACGTGCCGATGTTGGAGAAGAGCCAGTACCAGAACCAGATGATCAGGCCGGTGCCGCCCCACGCCGCGACGTAACGAAGGATTTCCCACACATAACCCACGATGTGACCTCCTGGGATGTCGAAACAGGTTCTGATGCAAAGGAATCGGGTGTGGCATGTCAGTCCGAAAAGAGTTCACGGTTGACGGTGTGCAGATAGGGGATGGCGAGGAACGGGGTGATGTAGAAGATGTCGTAGAGCCACCAGCCGACGACCGGCAGCACGACGCCGGCAAAGCGCACGTCGGCGAACATCGTCATGTTGAACACGTAGGTGATCCAGATGACCACGCCCATCCAGCAGGTGACGACCATCCATTGGTGGCCCCAGCGCTTCATCTGCAGTAAGCCGATCGCGGCGGCAATGCGCATGGTGAAGACGGTCAGGATGAGACCGACTTCCATGGCCTTTTCACCCGGGCCGGCGGCGCCGCCGACCCATAGCTCGTTGTAGTGCCAGAAGTAACCGGCATCGAACATGTTGCCCCACCCGTTGAGCAGCACGCGGGCCAGAATTGTGTGGTTTGCCACCAGGTCAAGCGCCCATCCGACGGTGTTGATCGCGGCGTCGATAATGACGAGATAGCCGAGCAGCGTGACCAGCATCGGCCGAACGGACAGGCCATCTCGGTCGGCCCGGCGCAGCAGCCGCACTCCCCACAGGAACAGTGGTAAGCCGAAGACACCGAGGGCCGCGGTGCCGATCAGCAAGCTGCCGGAGACAAGCCACTTATCGGCCTGCCGCTGCGCGAGTTGTGAGCGCTCCAGGTGCTCGTCGATGGTCAGACTCGACTGCGCAGCGCCGTTCGACCCGGTCCCCGCGCCCGTGCCGTCACCGCGCCGCTGTAGCTTCGGCAGACTCAAGAGCCCTCCCCGTCATCGGCCTGATTGGATCGGCCCGTGCACTATAACAGGCTGACTATAGTCAGCGTAAGTCCGCAACATCAGCACCCGAACGGCCGTCTTCATCCGACCCCGGTACCACCGCTTTACGTTGGTATTACCTGGCAAAGCGGCCCGATTCGCACGCCTTCCCGTCAGGCAAGCCACCGGTCCAGCGGCACGTTACTGACAAAAGTCAGCTGTGAATCGTTGACACATCCTTCGCGGCGCGCCTACGCTCAGCGAGCACTCAGCCGTTTCGGCCACGCAAAGGAGCTGCCATGACGCCCGCGCCGCCGGCCGAGAAGAAGTATCGCGTAATCCAGTGGGGCGTCGGCAATGTCGGGACAATCGCGCTCCGTCACTTTGCGCACAACCCGGCCTACGAACTGGTCGGAGTGCTGTGCAATCGGCCGGAAAAGGTGGGCAAGGACGCCGGTGAACTCTGCGGCAAGGCGCCCACCGGCGTACGTGCGACCAACGACAAGGCCGTCATCGAAGCACTGGATGCCGATTGCGTGTTCTATGCACCGTTGTGGTCCGATCCCGACGAGGTGTGCCGGCTGCTGCGCAGCGGCAAAAACGTCGTCGCGTCGGGTGGTGCATGGTGGTATCGAACCGAGCACAGTCAGGCGGACATCGACAAGATCGATGCCGCGTGCCACGAGGGCGGCACCTCGTTTCATGCGGGCGGTGTCAATCCGGGTTTTGCCGGAGATCTACTCGTCCTGACACTGGCCCGAATAGTCAGCCAGATCGACACAATTCACATCTACGAGGTGGTGAATTTCGGACGAGACACCCTGAAGTACCTGTTCGAGATGGGAATGGGGAGCGATCCGGCCGGGTTCGAGGACGGGCCGAATCTGTTGGGGCAGGCTTGGCCACTGTTCGCGCAGTCGATGGCAATGGTTGTGGAGGGAATGGGCAAGACGGTCGAGAAGTACACGACTGAGGTGGAGCTGGGGTCCGCCACGCGCGATATCCCCTTCGAAGGAGGGGAGACCAGCGACATGCCGGGCTTCACGGGCGTGATCAAGAAGGGCACCGTCGCTCGCCAGCATCACAAGTGGACGGCGTGGGTGGATGGTAGGCCGCTGGTCGTCTTTCACGAGATCTACACGATGGATACCTTCGATGCCATTGAACCGCACGAGGATTGGCCTCAGCACTACCACTACCGCATAGTGATTGAGGGAGATTCATCCACCGAGCTGATTCTGCAGGGGGCGCACGACCCGAACGGTGGCTACGCGCTGCCCGGCTACACCTGGACCGCGATGGGGCCCGCGAACGCCATTCCCGCGGTCTGCGACGCTCCGCCGGGGTTCATGTCTCACAACGAACTCGGCCTGATGCCGCTGCGCGGCGTCATACGGCCTTAGCGCGTCAGAGGCTCAGGCTCCGCAACGTCCTTGCGACGTAGTCTTCCAGCAGGGCGTGCCCGGTCGGCCAGTGGTTCGTGGTGATCAAGAGGGCGTAGAGACCAAGCAAGAAGAACACCGCACTGTTCATGGGGTTGGCTTCCGGATCCGTTTCACCGCGTTCTTGGGCAAGCGCGATTTCCTGGGCGACCAGCACGATCAAGGGGTGATCCCTGCCGTCTTCGGTCTGCGGGCGAGTTTGCGAGAAGTGCAGTGCCAGAAAGTCATTGAAGAGCAGATCGCCGAGTCGGCGTTCCAGCCCGACCACCAGGCGAACCGCCTCGTTCAGAGCGGAACCAAGATCGTGCTTGGACTTCAAGAATTGCGCGAACTGCTTGGCAATGCGGTCCTCTTCGCGACGCTCCAGCTCCAGCAGGACATGCTCTTTGGTGGGGAAGTGGAAGAAGAAGGTACCGTGGGCAACTCCGGCAGCGGCCACGATCGCACTGACGTCGGCTTCGGCCATGCCGGCGCGAGCGAACTCCGCAATCGAGGCGCCCATCAAGCGCTCTCGCGTCTGCAAGCGCTTGGCTTCTCGTGCAGACACTCGATCCGTCACAGCCATTTCTTTCCTTACGGTTGACCTGACTCATGCGAGAGCATCGAGGCTAACCAGACCATTATGCCGTGTCCTCACCAAAAAGGCTTGCATGACTTGGTCATTGTGGGTGCATGCTCGCCGCTTCCGATCGCCGTCCTGGCTGTTCATTGACTTTAGTCAGCAAGCTTCATAGATTGAACGACGCGGACGTCCCACACGATCAAAGGAGCTCGGCATGGCGTTGGAGCAGTTCCGGCTGGACGGGCAGGTCGCGATCGTCACGGGCGCCGGGAAGGGTGTCGGGGCCGGCATCGCCCGGGTCTTGGCAGAGGCGGGTGCGACGGTCGTCGGCACCGCCCGCACCGAGGCGGATATCGTTGGCACGATTGCGGGTATCGAGAACAGCGGGGGCAAGGGGCTGGCGCTCGTCGCGGACGCGATCAGTCGTCCCGACGGAGAGCGGGTCGTGAATACGGCCATGGAGCGGTTCGGCCGCATTGACATTCTGGTCAACAACGTCGGCGGATCCACCTATGCGCGGTTCCTGGACATCACCGACGAAGACTTCCGGCACACCTTCGACTGGTGCGTGACATCGGCTTTCATCATGAGTCAGCTCGCGGCCCCACACATGCTCAGCGCCGGACACGGTTCCATCATCAACATCTCGTCGGGCTCGGCCCGCTTCGGCATCCGGGCGCTGACCGCCTATTGCGTCGCGAAGGGCGGCCTCGAAGCGCTCACCCGCGCGATGGCGCAGGAACTCGCCCCGAAGATTCGCGTCAACGCCATCGCGCTGGGTTCCTTTGCCACCGACGGCCTGAAGGGCAGCCTGGACCTGATGCCCGGGTCGCTGGAGAAGATGCAGGAGGCCACGCCGCTGCATCGCCTAGGCGATGTCGAGGATCTCGGAAGGCTGGCGGTGTATCTGTCCACGCGCGATTGCTACGCCACCAACGCCACCTTCCACGTCGACGGTGGCATCGACTCGAACAATTCCCCGCTGCCGATACCGGATTACTAGGTCCGCTCCACCGAAAGCGATACAGTATCGTCCACGGGAAGAGTGAGGTAGCGATGCGCAGAGTCATACAGTTCTCCACCGGCAATGTCGGCCGGCATTCATTGCGGGCGATCATCGGCCGGCCGGACCTGGACCTTATCGGCGTGCATGCCGCCAGTCCCGACAAGATCGGCAAGGACGCCGCGCAGCTGTGCGGACTCGGCGCACCGACGGGCATCGTCGCCACCGACGACATCGACGCCCTGGTGAACCTCGGTGCCGATTGCGTGGTGTACACGTCGCAGGGTGAGACCCGGCCGATGGAAGCGATCGAGCAGATGTCCAAGTTCCTCGCCGCGGGCACCAACGTCGTCGGCACGTCGATGGTCTGGCTGGTCACGCCGCACCACGCCGAAGACTGGCTGCGCGAGCCGCTCCAAAAAGCGTGCCAGACCGGCAACTCCTCGCTCTACGTCAACGGCATCGACCCCGGCTTCTCCGGCGATACCCTCGTGCACGCGGCGGTCAGCCTCACCACTCGGGTGGAATCGATTACCGTGCAGGAGATCTTCGACTACGGAAATTACGATGATGCCGAGTTCACCGGTGCCGCAATGGGTTTCGGGACGACTGAAGACGACGATTCGCCGATGATGTTTCTGCCCGGGGTGATCGTGTCGATGTGGGGCGGTCAGCTCCGCAGTCTGGCGGACAACCTGGACATCAAGCTCGACGAGGTGCGTCAGCGCGTCGAACCCTGGTACACGCCAAAACGAATCGAATGCACCATGATGACGGTGGAGCCGGGGCAGATGGGTGCGGTGCGCTTTGCGACCGAGGGGGTGTGCGACGGCAAGCCGGTGATCACCCTCGAGCACGTCACCAGGCTCACCACCGCCGCGGCGCCGGACTGGGAGTTCCCGCCCGAGGGCCACACCGGCGTGCACCGCGTCGTCGTGGAGGGTGAGCCACGGGTCGAGATCAACACGCATGTATCACACCCGGTGCTGGATTCCACTGACGCGGGGTGTATCTCGACGGCGGGTCGCGCTGTCAATGCGATCGAGTGGGTGTGTCGCGCACCGCAGGGACTTGTTGCGGTGGAAGACATTCCGCTGTCGGCAACGATGCGCGGCGCAATGTGGAGCGAGCACTAACCGAAGTATGACGACTTCACCAGCCCGACGCGTTGCCGGTAAACGCATTCTGATCACCGGTGCGGCCCGCGGCATGGGCCGGGGCCATGCGTTGCGGCTTGCCGAGGAGGGCGCGGATCTCATCCTGGTCGATATCTGCCAGTCCTTGCCGCAGATTGAGTATCCCTTGGCCACGGAGGAGGACCTGGCCGAGACGGTAAGACTGGTAGAAGATTTCGGCCGCCGCTGCGTGAGTTGTGTGGTCGATGTTCGCGACGAGGCGCATTTGCGCTCGGCCGTCGATCGCGGAGTGAGCGAACTCGGAGGACTCGACGGTGCGGTGGCCAACGCGGGCGTCTTGACGGTCGCGGCCTGGGACCGGACGACGGCTGATCAGTGGCGCACGGTGGTCGACGTCAATCTCATCGGGGTCTGGAACACTTGCGCGGCCGCGATACCGCACTTGCTCGAGCAGGGCGGCGGCAGTGTGGTCACTGTCAGCTCCGCCGGCGCGATCAAAGGCTTTCCGCTGCAGACGCCATACACCTCGGCCAAGTACGGTGTCGTCGGCATGACACTGGCCCTGGCCAACGAACTGGCGGCACGGAACGTGCGAGTCAACACCGTGCTTCCCACCGGAGTCCCGACCGGGATGGTTCCGCCGTCGTTCGGACCGCTGCTCGGCGAGCAGCGGTCCGACCTGATTCCCATCTTCATCAACGCAATGCCCACGCCGGCTGTGGAGCCCGCCGACGTCAGCAACGCGGTGCTGTTCTTGCTCTCCGACGAATCTCGATACGTGACCGGGCTCCAATTCAAGGTCGACGCCGGGGTAACGATCAACTAAACCGCTACAGCGGCCAGCTATTCGGCCCGACCTCGTAATGCAATGCTGCCGGCGGCGGCAATGGCTGGCGTTCGTTGACCGAAATCGCATCGACGACGAGGGCGACATACCGGCGCCAGCCGTCGCTGCCGGAAGCCATCGTGGACAGCACACCGAAGAGCATCGCGACCAGGCGCGGAAGGTCGTCGGCCACCAAGTCGTCGCGGATACTGCCGACGCGCTGGCCTTCTCGAACAAGCTCGCCGAGCGCTTCGTTGAGTGAAACCGAGATGTCGGACGTGAGCGATCCGGCGCGGCGCGCGGCGGTCAGCAGGTTGTGTTCGCGAGCGCCCAACGCTATCGCCGCCTCGATCAGTTGGGTCAGGCCCCGCAGCGGATCGGCCTCACGGCGGGCGCTGTCGATCACCGGCGTAAGGTCCTCGGCGACGCTTTGATCCAGGGCGGCCCGCACCAGATCGGCCTTCGCCGGGAATCTGCGGTAGAGCGTGCGCTCACCCACGCCGGCGTGCCGCGCGACCGCTTCCAGCGGGGCGTCGGGCCCCAGCCGGCCATAAACTTCCCGCGCCGCGCGCAGGATGCGCTCGACGTTGCGCGCCGCGTCGGCCCGCAACGGCCGGTCTTCAACCGCGGTCATGGTGACAGCCTAACTGACAGTTGACTGCCAATAAGTGTAGCTCTAGGCTTTACAACTGGCAGACAACTGACACTTAATGGGAAAAGCGGGCTATGTCAACAACTTCCGAAGTGCGTTCTGACGCCGATCTTCCGGTGCTACCGGTGCCACGGCCGGCGCGGTGCCCGCTTGCGCCGCCCTCCGAATTCGCGGACTGGAGGGAACAGCCCGGGCTACGGCGGGCGATGTTCCAGGGCAATCCAGTCTGGGTGGTCAGCCGCTACCAGGACATCAGGGCTGCGCTGGTCGATCCGCGCTTGTCCGCCAAGACCATTCCGGACTCGATCATGCCGAAGGACGACGAGAACAAGGTCCCGGTGATGTTCGCCCGCACCGACGATCCCGAGCATCAACGGTTGCGGCGCATGATGACCACCAACTTCACCTTCCGGCGCTGCGAAGCGATGCGCCCGCACATCCAGGAAACGGTCGACCACTATCTCGGACAGATGATCGCCGGCGGTGCACCGGCCGATCTGGTGCGCGAATTCGCTTTGCCAGTACCATCATTGGTGATCGCACTGCTGCTGGGAGTGCCTCCCGAGGATCTCGAGATTTTCCAGCGCCACACCACCACCGGGCTCGACCAGAGGTCCACCGACGAGCAAAAAGGCCAAGCTTTCGGGGCGATGTACGCCTATATCGAGCAGTTGGTGGAACGCAAAGCGCGCGAACCCGGCGACGACTTGATCAGCCGTCTGGTCACCGAATATGTCGCCACGGGCCAACTCGACCACGCCACCACCGCCATGAACGGTGTGATCATGATGCAGGCGGGTCACGAAACCACCGCCAACATGATCTCGTTGGGAACGGTTGCGCTGCTGGAACATCCCGATGCGTTCCAGCGTCTCGGACAGACCGACGATGCTGCCGTCATCGCGAACATCGTTGAAGAGCTGATGCGTTACCTGACCATCGTGCACAGCCAGGTCGATCGGGTGGCGACCGAAGATCTGATGATCGGCGGTCAACTGGTTCGCGCCGGGGAGTTCGTCATGATGAACCTGCTCGCGGGAAACTGGGACACGGACTTCGTCGATCATCCCGAATCCTTCGACATCAGCCGAAACACCCGCGGACACTTGGGATTCGGCTACGGTGTGCATCAGTGCATCGGCGCGAACCTGGCGCGTGTCGAGATGCAAGTCGCATTCGCCACGCTGGCACGTCGCCTACCCGGGCTCAAACTGGCGGTATCGCCTGAGGGGCTGAAGTTCAAAGAAGCCAACATCTATGGCATGAAAGAGCTTCCAGTGAGCTGGTGAGGATCCGATGACCAACGAGCTGAGGTTCGACGATCAGGTTGCCGTCATCACCGGCGCCGGCGGCGGCCTGGGCAAGCAGTACGCACTGCTGCTGGCGTCTCGGGGTGCGCGGGTGGTCGTCAACGACATCGGTGGCTCGGTGACAGGAGATGGCTCGAGCAACGAAGCGGCCGACGCTGCCACACGCGAGATTCGCGAGCTGGGCGGTCAGGCCGTTGCGGACAGTCACAGCGTGACCAGTCCCGCAGGGGGACAAGCGATTATCGATACCGCCCTGAGCACTTGGGGCCGCGTCGATATCGTGATCAACAATGCCGGAATCGTGCGGGATGCGCCGTTCGAGGAGATGACCGCCGAGCTGCTCGAGCCGCTGCTGGACGTGCATTTGCGGGGCGCGTTCCACGTGACGCGACCGGCGTGGAAGGCGATGCGCGAGCAGGGGTACGGCCGCATCCTCAATACCACTTCGGCTGCCGGCATCCTGGGTGCCACGGGCATGAGTAACTACGGCACGGCCAAGACCGGGCTGCTCGGTTTTACCCGCGTACTGGCCGCCGAAGGTTCCGACCGCGACATCAAGGTCAACGCTATCGCCCCGATCGCCTACACGCGGATGTTGACGCACTCGATCGACGGTGCCGCACCCCCGGCCGATGCGGCGGCGCAGGTCGTGTTGAACGACCTGACGAACCAGTATCTCAAGAAGCTGGACCCGGCCCTGGTTGCCCCGGTGGCGGCCTTCTTGACCCATCGCGATTGCCCGGTGTCCGGTGAGGTCTATACCGTTGGTGCAGGCCATGTTTCGCGATTCTTCATCGGACGGACCAAGGGCTTCTACAGCCCCGAATTGTCAATCGAAGAGGTGCGGGACCACCTGGGGCAGATCCGCGACGAAGCCGGCTACACGGTGCCCGGCGGACCCGCCGACGAGATGGCCGAGCTCTTCGCCATGATCATGGCCGACCAACCGGACTAGCGGCCTTACTCCCGCCCGCGTCGTGCGAAAAAGTCCTCAGCAGCCGAATGCAATGCCGATGCCGTCGGGCGGCGGGACCGACCGCAGACAGCCGAACTGCTGGATTCCGCCGCCGCTGAACCGTACGGCCGACTGGCGAGCGTAGTTAACGCAGAACAGGCCGGCTTGGTCGGCGCGGCAGCGGTAGTCGTCATAGGACAGCGTGTCCCCGCCCGCCAATTCGGCCCCGTTGCCGTTGACGAACGGGCCGGGGTCGGCGCGGGCCGCCCCGACCTGCAAAGTCGTCCCGTCGAAGGTGACCCAACCGCCTTTCCATTCGCCGTAGGCCGTGTCCGGCCGGGGCGGGGGACTGGACAGATCGACCAGACAGGTCAGCGCGCCGCCGGTGTGCGCGGAGTCCGTCGTGCACGCGACCTTAGCGGCCGGGACGCTGAAGGCGACGTCCTTTCCGAGCTGGGTGGTGACGCCGTCGCGGGTGACGGCGTGATAGCGGGCCGGATCGGCGGGATGACCTGCCTCGATCCATGCGATGACATCTGAGATCGGCGCGCCGGCCGCCGGTGGGGCCGATGGCCCGGGCGGTTTACTCCCCGGCGAGGTCGTGCTGGTCGGGGAGTACCCCGACACCGCCGTCGTGTTCGGCGTCTGGCTGTGCGCCGCTTGACCGCCGCCGCTGTGCGAGCATCCGGCAACCAATACCGAGAGTGTGACCAAGACGGCCATTCGCATGCCGACAGGCTATCCGTCACACCGTGGATTTAGCCGCTACGCGCGCCCTACGTCCGTAGTGTCGGCTACCGTCGGCGTATGCACGAGCGCACTATCCGCGCACGCACCGCAAACGGCATCGTCGAAGGCTTCACCCGCGACGGCGTCAACCGCTGGCGATCGATTCCCTACGCCCGGCCGCCGGTTGGCCGGCTGCGGTTGCGGGCGCCGCAGCCGGCGCAGGCCTGGTCAGGTGTGCGTCATTGCCACGGTTTCACCAACTGCGCGCCCCAGCAGCGCCGCTACACAATGCTGGGTGTCGGCAGATATCAGCCGATGAGCGAGGATTGCCTCACCCTCAACGTCGTTGCGCCGGAGTCTGGTCACGACGAACCGCTGCCGGTCATGGTCTTCATTCACGGCGGCGGATACATCCTGGGCAGCTCCGCGGTCCCGCTGTACGACGGCGCGGCGCTGGCCCGCCGCGGCTGTGTGTACGTATCGGTCAATTACCGGCTGGGTGCCCTGGGATGTCTTGACCTGTCGTCGTTGTCGACCGCGGACACCACCATCGACAGCAATCTGTACCTGCGCGACCTGGTCTTGGCGCTGCAGTGGATCCGGGAGAACATCGCGGGATTCGGCGGCGATCCCGGCAACGTCACCATCTTCGGCGAAAGCGCCGGCGCGTGTATCACCGCCACGTTGTTGGCGGTACCGGCCGCCGAAGGCCTGTTCGCGCGGGCGATCGCGGAAAGCCCGGCGTCGGGCCTGGTTCGGTCGAAGGAGATTTCGGCCCAGTTCGCGACGAGATTCGCCAACTTGCTGGGCGCGCGCCCCGAGGATGCCGCGAACGCGCTCATGCAGGCATCCCCGGCCCAACTCGTCGAGACCCAACACCGGCTGATCGACCATGGCATGGAGAACAGGCTGGGCGCCTTCCCGATCGGCCCGGTGATCGGCGACGACTGCCTGCCCGAAGACCCCGTGGTGGCGATGCAGAACGGTCGGGCGCATCGCGTCCCGCTGATCGTGGGCACCAACGCCGAAGAAGGCCGGTTGTTCACCAGGTTCCTCAAGATGCTGCCCACCAATAAGTCAATGATTGAGGAGTTGCTGGCCGACGCGGAACCGGCTGCCCGCGAACGCATTACGGCCGCGTACCCGGGTTACCCGTCATCCTCGGCCTGCATCCAGCTGGGAGGGGACTTCGCCTTCAGCTCGGCGGCCTGGCAGCTCGCCGAGGCGCACAGTGGCAACGCACCGACATATCTGTATCGCTACGACTACGCACCGCGGATGCTGCGCTGGTCGGGGTTGGGCGCGACCCACGCCACCGAGTTGTTGGCCGTTTTCGACTTCTATCGAACCCGGCTCGGCGCGTTCTTGACCGCGGCGGCCGACCAGCGCGCCGCACTTCGGGTGAGCGACCATGTGCAGCGCCGTTGGCGAGCGTTCAGTCGCGGCGGGGTCCCGGGTGAGGACTGGCCCGCCTACACCGTCGACGACCGCGCGGTGATGGTCTTCGACCGCAAGAGCCGTATCGAATTCGATCCGCACCCGCATCGCCGGATGGCCTGGGCAGGCTTCTCATTGGCGCAGTGACCTGGCACGCTGACGTGGCACGCTGAATCCGTCAGCGAAATTCGGCAGAGGACGTCAATGCAGACCCAGCCAGTCGAACGACCCAGTGATCTCACCGCTTCGTGGTTGACCGCCACGATCGGCGCCGGCGAGGTCGCCGACTTCGAAACCGAACGCATCGGCACCGGCCAGATGAGCGAGTGCTATCGGGTGCGGCTGCACTACGCCGATGGGGCCGTGGGACCGGAGTCGGTGGTGTTGAAGGTCGCGGCCAGCGATCCGATCAGTCGGCAAACCGGGCTGGCGCTGGGCCTCTACGAGCGTGAAGTCCGCTTCTACGGCGATATCGCGCCACGCCTGGGCGGGCCGATCGCCCCGTGCTATCACGCCGCGATCGACACCTCGGCCGGTGTCTTCGATCTGCTGCTCGGCGACGCGGTTCCCGCAGTTGTCGGCAACGAAATAGCCGGTGCCACAATCGAACAGGCCACCGTCGCGGTCGTCGAGTTGGGTCGGCTGCACGGCCCGCTGCTCGGCGACACGACGCTGGCCCAAGCGCCCTGGCTCAACCGGGATGCTCCGCTCAACCAGGCCCTGGTCGCACCGCTGTACGCCGGCTTCCTCGAGCGCTACGGCGACCAGATCGCGCCGGCGCACCGCATGGTGTGCGAACGCCTGGTCGGAGCGTTCGACGCCTATCTGGCCGCCGAAACGGAACGAAACCAGATTCTGGGCCTGGTCCACGGCGACTATCGGCTGGACAACCTGTTGTTCGGCACCGATGGGGCCGATCGCGCGCTGACCGTCGTCGACTGGCAGACCGTCTCCTGGGGTGTGCCGTTCACCGACCTGTCCTACTTCCTCGGCTGCGCACTGCGGACGCTGGATCGTCGGGCGCACTACGACGCACTGCTGCGCGCTTACCACGAGGCGCTCGGTCCCCAACCGCCGATCACGCTTGCCGACGTCACCGAAGGTGTGCGGCGGCAAAGCTTTTTCGGCGTGATGATGGCGATCGTGTCGTCGATGCTGGTGGAACGCACCGAGCGCGGCGATCAGATGTTCATGACGATGCTGGCGCGACACTGCGATCATGTGCTCGATACCGACGCGCTGGCGACGCTGCCCACTGCGGTCGCGCCCGAACCGCTGCGGCCAACCGACGACGATGAACTGGCGCACGTGCCGACCGACGAACCGCTGTGGAGCGAGAGCTGGTATGCCGACTTCGTCGATGCCGCACAGGGATTCGGCGGCTGGTTCCGCATCGGTCTGGTCGCCAACCAGCAGGCCGCCTGGGTTCAGGTGCTGCTGTGTGGACCGGACCTGCCGACCGTGGCCGTGCTCGATTACGAAGTTCCGCTGCCCGAAGACCCGTGGGAGTTGCGCACCGACGCCTTCGAAATCAGCCACGCCGCCAGCGCACCACTGCAGACCTACCGGGTCGACGTGCGGGCCAGCGGGCAGTCCTACGCGGACCCGTCGGCGCTATTGCGCGGCGAGTCGGGAACACCCGTCGACATAACAATGAATCTGGTGTGGACCACCGACGGTGCCCCATATAAATACCGGGTGACGACGCGCTACGAAATCCCATGCACCGTAACCGGAACCGTCACCGTCAACGGCACCACCTATCGGATGGATTCGGTTGCGGGACAGCGTGATCACTCGTGGGGTGTCCGCGACTGGTGGAGCATGGACTGGATGTGGAGCGCCCTGCACCTGGGCGACGGCACGCACCTGCACGGATTGGACATCGACATCCCGAATGTCCCCCCGATGGGTATCGGCTACATCCAGGACGCCGACCGCAACGTCACCGAACTGCACACCGTGACCAACCCAAGAGCATTCGGCGACAACGGTTTACCGCTCAAAATGACCTTGAGCCTGGACCCCGGCGGGCTCAGCGGCGACGTCGACATCCATGGCCACGCTCCGGTACTCCTGACCGGCCCCGACGGACAGGTCAGCGAGTTCGCGCGCGCCTGGGTCAGCATCGACACCACGGACGGCCGCACCGGCGTCGGCTGGATGGAATGGAACCGCAACCTCCAGCGACAGACTTAGGCGCGGTGCCGACGGCCACGGCGCCACCGGTCGTGGTGATGGGTGTCTCGGGATCGGGCAAGTCGACGGTGGGCTCCGCGCTCGCCCAGCGGCTGCGGGTGCCCTTTGTCGACGCCGACAGCCTGCATCCGCCGGCCAGCGTGGCCAAGATGGCCGCCGGGCAACCGCTTACCGACGAGGATCGCCGTCCGTGGCTGGAACGCGTCGGGGACTGGCTGGCCGACCACCGTGACGGTGGGGTAGTGAGTTGCTCGGCGCTCAAACGCAGCTACCGCGACCGGTTGCGCGCACATTGTCCGGACGTGGAGTTCCTGTATCTGAGCGGCTCACCGGAACTGATCGAGGCGCGGCTGGCGGCCAGATCGCACCATTTCATGCCGGCCGCATTGCTGCGGTCGCAACTCGACACATTGGAACCGCTGGGGGCCGACGAGCCCGGGCGCACCGTCGACATCGATCGAGGTGTCGACGCTATCGTCGACACCTTCCTGGCGGGCTAGCCGCTACCAGGGACGACGACGGGTTTTGACCTGGCCGCCGACCCGGTCGCGCGCCGCGTCGGCCAACTGGCTGCCGTGCGCGCGTGCGGATTCGGCGATTTCTTCGCTACGCACCCGAGCCTTCTTGGCCAGCTTCTCGCTACGCTTGCGCGCCTTCTTCGCCAGCGGTCCGGCCTTCTGGGCGGCCTCTTCCGCCAGCTTTTCGCTGCGCTTGCGGGCCTTTTCGGCTCGCTCGGCCACCTCGTCGGCCAGCTGGTCGGCCAGCTGTTCACTGCGCTTGCGCGCCTTCTTGGCCAGCGGCTCGGCGCGTTCGGCGGCCGCACTGGCCAGTTCGCGACCGCGGTCGAGGGCGAGCTCGGCGTACGGCGCGCCGCGCTCGGCAGCGGTGGTGGCCAGTTCGCGACCGCGGTCGGCGCCAACGTGCAAGCCGTGCGCGATCTTTTCGCCGAGCTCACTGAAGTCGGTGTCGAACAACGCGTCGTCGGAGCCGGGCAGCGCCGAGGTCACCCGGTCGGACAGGCGCTCGGCTGCCTTGCGGCCGCGCCATCCCAACGACGGCTTGCCCGCGGTGTCGGCGGACGCGATCATCAGCCCGCCCAGCAGGCTCAGGTCTTTCAGGAACTCGCGGCGGCGCTCGGCTTTGCGCTCCGGGTCGCTCTCGTTCCAGAACGAGTAGGAGCCGAAGTTGGCCGGCAGCACCGTCAGTGCCAGTACGGCCGACGCGACGCGCGGCATTTTGCCGGTGGCGAGCAGCAGTCCGCCGCCGATCTGAACACCGGCGGTTATCTGGGCGAACGTTTGGGGGTCGTTGGGCATGCTGCGGGCCACCTGGTCCGGCAACGCCTGCAGGCCATCGACCGCGGGCGCTGCGGCCTGCGCCGCAGCCTTGGGATTAAGCAGGGATTCAACTCCTTGCCCGATAAAGGCAACCGACAACAGCGGGCGTGCGATTCTGCGGATCACCATGGCACGGAGGTTACCCGGCGAATCGGCAAACAAACCGGCTGGCCCATCGCCGCAGTTGACGGCGATATGGTGGAGCGCGTGCGAGCGTTGATCATCGTCGACGTGCAAAACGACTTCTGCGCGGGCGGCTCGCTGCCCGTCACCGGCGGCGAGGACGTGGCCGGCGCCATCAACGACTATCTGGCCCGCGAGCCCGGCTACCACCACGTTGTGGCCACGAAGGACTTCCATATCGACCCGGGCGCCCATTTCTCCGATCACCCCGACTATTCGTCGTCCTGGCCGCCGCACTGCGTTGCGGGAAGTCCCGGAGTGGAATTTCGTCCCGACCTCGACACCCGGCGGATCGAGGCGGTATTCCGCAAGGGCGCCCGGGCCGCCGCCTACAGCGGCTTCGAGGGTGCCGAGGAGAACGGGACGTCGCTACTCGATTGGCTGCGCCAGCGCGGCGTCGACGAGGTCGACGTCGTCGGCATTGCCATCGACCATTGCGTCCGGCGAACCGCCGAGGATGCGGCGCGCAACGGTTTGAGCACCCGGGTGCTGCTCGACCTGACCGCGGCGGTGTCGCCCAGTTCGGCCGCGCAAGCACTGGTCGAGATGCGAAGTGCCGGAATCGAATTGATCGAGGGCGTCTGATGGTGGTGCCACTGGATCGGGAGTCCCTGCTGGCCGCGGTGGAGCGCTCGCCCCGGGCGGCCGCCGCGCACGACCGCGCCGGTTGGGTGGGGTTGTTCACCGAGGACGCCCGCATCGAAGACCCGGTCGGCTCGCGGCCGCACCTGGGCCGGGTCCAGATCGGGAACTTCTACGACACCTTCATCGGCCCGCGTGCGATCAAGTTCCATCGCGACCTCGACATCGTCTTCGGCACGGTTGTGCTGCGCGACCTCGAGCTCGAGGTGTCGATGGGTGCGGCCACCACGATGTATATACCCGCGTTCCTGCGTTACGACCTGCGAGAAGCGAACGGCCAGTGGCAGATTGCTCATCTGCGGGCGTACTGGGAGCTGCCGGCGATGATGCTGCAGTTCCTGCGGACCGGATTGCAGGCCGTGTCACCCGCGGTAGCACTGTCGCGAGGGCTGCTGAACAATCAAGGGCTGCCTGGAACTGCGGGCTTCATGACCGGCTTTCGCCGGCCGGGTGCCCGGCACAAGAGGCTGGTGCAGACATTCCTCGGGGCCGTTTCGCGCGGTGATACATTGGCTGCTGCTCACGCGCTATCGCCTGCTGCCGCAATCACTCTGGGTGACAATGACCCGCTCGACATCGCCGAATTCGCGGCGGAACTCGCTGGCGCGAACTGGACCAAGATGATCGGTGCGGGGGCCACGATCACCGTCTCGCTCAATTCGGCTCACGGGCGCGGCATTATGTTTGCCGACTTGGGCCGGCGCGGCAAGGCCATCGATCACATCCGCTATTTTCCGGCCTGAGCGCCCGCCCTGATCAGCTCGCTACCAGCGTTGCATGTATTGCCGAGAACCTGATAGGTGCCGTAGAAATAGCTGTCATGAAACGTAGGCAAGCGATGAGTGTGGTAAAAACCGTCGGCGTTGGGGTGGCGATCAGCGCCTTGCTGACCGGCACGACAGCCTGTGGCAAAGACGAAAAGTCATCTTCCCCGTCATCGTCGTCGACGTCCTCGTCGTCCTCGGCGGCATCGTCGAGTTCGGCAACATCCTCATCCGCGTCGAGCGCGGCGCCTTCGGGGACCGCGCCGCTCGCCGACTACTCCAACTTGCTGATCTCGGCCGCCGACATCGGCGCCGACACCACTTTGGGTCCGCCGGAGCAGAACCCCGGCGGCGTGGCCGGGGTGGCGGTGACCTTCAGCAACACCTCCAAGACCCACACCATCGCGGATCTCCTCGTCGTCTTTACCGATGCGGCGTCGGCCGCCCAAGGCGCCAAAGACCGACCGGCCTCCCTGGGTAAATACGTCACCGGTGCCCCGCAGCCGTTCGCGGTGGGGACCAACGGCATCATCGTCGTCGGGCCGTCGCCCGATAACACCAAATCGGTGACCTACGTGGTGTTCTCCGAGGGCAAGGTCGTCGTCGACCTGGAGTTCGACAGCGGACCCAACGACGCCGCTCCGCAGGACTTCGTGATGGACGTGGCCAAGAAGCAGGACGACGCGGTCAAGACCCGCATGACCAGCTAGTAGCGCTCACTCACCAGCAGCGCCAGCGACGTTGCGGACAGGCACAGGAACCCGCCCGGAAAGGCGATGTTGTACAAGACGTGTGCCCTGACGTGAGTCAGCACCGCCCCGATAAAGAACAGGACCAGGCCGGCCGCGGCCGCGATACCTAACGCCGACAGACCCACCAGCCCGGCGACCAGTCCGACGGCCCCGGCCAGCTTCGTCAACGCCAACGCCGGTATCCACGAACGGGGCACACCGACCTCGGCCGAGTTTGCCAACACGAATTTCGCGGGGATGAGGTCGGCGACGGCTATCCCGCCGGTGGCGATCACGGTGATCAGAGTGATCACCAGGTATGCGATGTGCATGCGAATCAGGTCCTTCCTTCGTTCAAACCGTTGTGGTGCAGCTATTTCCGCTGCGGCGAGCCGTCCTGCGATGCGCATCGCGGCGCACAATCGGTAGGGTCATGGTGCTGGTCTCTGTGGTGCGGAGAGTTCGATCGATGCGGTCATCTTCTTGACGACTCCCCTGCGGAAAAGGTGACCCATGAACGCAACCGAAAATCTGGTGGACCTCGCCGATCTGGCGCAGCGGTTCGACGCCGATCGTCAGCACTTGCGGGCGGTGGCGTTTCGGCTACTCGGCTCGGCCGCGGATGCCGACGACGCGGTGCAGTCCGCGTGGCTGAAGGCCAGCCGGGCCCACGACATCGGCGCCGTCCGCAATCTGACCGGGTGGTTCACCACGATCACCGCCCGCGAGGCGTTCGACCAGCTGCGCGTGCGAAAGCGTCGCGCCGAGCAACCGGTGGCCGACGCGCACGAATTGGACCGACTGGCAGCCACCACGTCGGTGCCGGCCGACGAGGACGTGCTGCTGGCCGACTCGGTACGCACCGCGATGCTGGTGGTGCTGGATCGCCTGTCGCCCGCGCAGCGAGTCGCATTCGTCCTGCACGACCTGTTCGCCGTGCCCTTCGAGACGATCGGCGACGTGTTGGACCGGACACCGACCGCCGCGAAGAAGCTGGCGAGTCGGGCCCGTTCGCGGCTGCACGGTGGCTCGCCCGCCCGGCCCCGCCACCTGGCGGGGCACCTCGAGATCGTCGAGGCGTTTCTGACGGCATCCCGTGGCGGTGATATCGCCACGTTGCTCGAGCTGTTGGCCCCCGATGTGGTGCGCCGGGTCGATCGCGTGTTGGTTCCCGATCACGTGGCCGCCGAGCTGCGTGGGGCCCGTGAGGTCGCCGAGGAGACGCGTCAATTCGCGCAGCGTGCCCGGGCCGGCGTGGTGATGCTGATCGACGGGGCTCCGGGCATCGTGATCGCGCCGCGCGGGCACGCGGAGATCCTGTTGCAGCTCGGCATCGGCGCGGACAATCGCATTCACACCATCGGCATCACCGCCGACGGCGGCCGTCGGCGCCGGGCCGTGCTCGCGCTGCCGCAGTGGCCGTCTCAGACATATCCCAGTCCCATCGGGTACCAAGGACATGGGACACGGCCGGCGGCGGCGTCGGCGACCGGGCGAGAACGGGACCACGATGCTCGATAAGCCGTTCGGACGGCGGAGCTTGATGCGCGGCGCCGGCGCGCTGACGGCCGCGGCTCTGGCACCGTGGGCCGGTGGATGTGCTTCCGACGACGACGCGTTGACGTTCTTCTTCGCCGCCAACCCGGACGAGGCCGCCGCCCGCCTACGTGTCGTCGCTGAGTTCGAGCGCCGCCACCCCGACATCAAGGTTCGGGCGGTGCGGTCTGGGCCCGGCGTGATGCAGCAGTTGTCCACGTTCTGCGCGGGTGGCAAATGCCCGGATGTGCTGCAGACCTGGGAACTGAGCTATGCGGAATTGGCCGCCCGGGGGGTTTTGCTGGACTTGAACGACCGCTTGGGGCGCGATCAAGCCTTCGCCGCCGAGTTCAAGGCGGACAGCGTTGGCCCGCTGTATGACACCTTCGCGTTCAACGATCAGCAATCGGCTTTTCCGGAGCAGTGGTCGGGAAACTTCTTGTTTTACAACAGGCAGCTGTTCGCCGACGCCGGTGTGGCGCCCCCGCCCACGTCGTGGAGTAAGACGTGGACGTTCGCCGAGTTCCTCGACACGGCCAAGGCGTTGACCAAGCGGGACGGGTCGGGGCGAGCCACGCAGTGGGGTTTCGTGAACACCTTCGTCTCGTACTACTCGGCCGGATTGTTCGCGATGAACAACGGCGTACCGTGGTCGACGCCGATTCGCAATCCGACCCATTTCAATTTCGACAACCCGGCGTTCATGGAGGCCGTGCAGTTCTACGCCGACCTCGCCAACAAACACAAGGTGGCACCCAACGCCTCCGAGGTGCAATCGATGTCGACGCCAGATCTGTTCGCCGCGGGCAAGGCAGCCATGGCGCTGGGCGGTCACTGGCGATACCAGACCTTTATTCGCGCCGAGGGATTGGATTTCGACGTCGCGCCCCTACCGGTGGGGCCGTCGCTGCCCAGCGGGCGGAGCGCCTGCTCCAACATCGGCACCACCGGGCTGTCTATCTCGGCGAGTAGCCGACATCAGGACCAGGCATGGCAATTCGTCAAGTTCGCCTGCGGTCCCGTGGGTCAAGCGATCATCGCGCAATCCTGCCTCTTCGTGCCAGTGTTGCGATCCGTGCTTGCTTCGGACGGCTTCGCCAAGGCCCACCAGCGGATTCGCAACCTCACGGTGCTCACCGAAGGACCCTCTTATTCCGAAGGCCTGCCCGTCACCCCGGTTTGGGAAAAGGTCGTTGCGCTGATGGATCGCAACATGGGACCCGTCTTGCGTGGCTCGCGCCCCGCGACATCGCTGACCGGGTTGTCGGTCGCCGTTGACGAGGTGCTGCGCAACCCATGACATCGGTCAACAGATCAGCCGTGCACACCCCGGCCGCCGCGAAACGCCGTCCGCAGGGGCCGTATCCGTCACGGCGGCGAGCCTGGGCGGGACGCATGTTCGTCGCACCGAACCTGGCCGCGGTCGCGGTGTTCATGCTCTTTCCGCTCGGATTCTCGTTGTACATGAGCTTCCAGCGCTGGGACGTGTTCAGGCCGCCAAAGTTCGTGGGCCTCAAGAACTTCGAAGACCTTTTCACGTCAGACCCGTTGTTTCTCATCGCGATCCGCAACACCATCGTCTTCACCCTCGGAACGGTCATACCCACGGTCGTCATCAGTCTCGTCGTGGCGGCGGTGCTGAACCGGAAAGCCAAGGGCATAGCCATCGTTCGGACAATCGTCTTCATGCCCCTGGCGATCTCGTCGGTGGTCCTGGCGGTCGTCTGGCAGTTCGTCTTCAACACCGACAACGGACTGCTCAACATCATGCTCGGCTGGGTGGGACTCGGTCCGGTTCCGTGGCTTGTCGACCCCGATTGGGCGATGGCCTCGCTCTGCGTGGTCGCCGTGTGGCGAAGTGTGCCGTTCGCGACCATCATCCTGCTGGCGGCGATGCAAGGAGTGCCGCAAACCGTCTACGAGGCAGCCAAAATCGACGGTGCGGGCGAGATACGGCAGTTCTGGTCGATCACGGTGCCACTGATCCGCGGCTCGGTGTCGTTCGTCGTCGTCATCTCAATCATCCACGCGTTCCAGGCGTTTGACATGATCTACGTTCTCAATGGTTCGAATGGCGGCCCGGAGACGTCGACCTATGTGCTGGGCATCATGCTGTTCCAGCATGCTTTCTCATTCCTGGAATTCGGGTACGCGTCGGCGCTGGCCTGGGTGATGTTCGCGATTTTGCTGGTATTGACCTTTGTCCAGTTGCGGCTGACGCATCGGCGATCGTGGGAGGCTTCGCGTGGCCTTAGCTGAGGGAGTGGTCAAGCGCAGTGCTGTTCGCGCCGTGATGGTCTACACACTGCTGATCACCATCGCCTGGTGCTGGCTTTTCCCGGTCGCCTGGGCGGTGTCGGGTTCGCTGAAGAGGGAGGGCGAGATCAGCGAGCCGAAGCTGCTGCCGTCCCACCCGCGGTGGTCGAACTACGTCGAGGTGTTCAACGTGATGCCGTTCTGGCGAATGTTTTTCAATACCGTGCTGTACGCCGGGTGCGTGACCGCGGGGCAGGTGTTCTTTTGCTCGCTGGCCGGATATGCCTTCGCGCGACTGCAATTCCGGGGGCGCGATACGTTGTTCGTGTTGTACCTGGGGACGCTGATGGTGCCGCTGACCGTGACGGTGATTCCGCAGTTCATCCTGATGCGCACGGCGGGATGGGTTGATACGCCCTGGGCGATGATCGTGCCCGGCCTGTTCGGCAGTGCGTTCGGGACCTACCTGATGCGGCAGTTCTTCCAAACGCTGCCCGCCGATCTCGAGGAAGCCGCGATACTCGACGGTTGTACGCCGTGGCAGATCTACTGGAGGATTCTGTTGCCCCATGCCAGGCCCGCCGTGATGGTGCTTGCCGTGCTCACCTGGGTCAACGTCTGGAACGACTTTCTGTGGCCATTGTTGATGATTCAGCGCAACAGCCTGGCCACCCTCACGCTCGGCCTGGTGCGGCTGCGGGGAGAGTACGTGGCCCGCTGGCCGATCATCATGGCTGCCTCGATCATCATCATGGTGCCGCTGGTGATCATCTATGCGGTCGCGCAGCGTTCCTTCGTGCGCGGCATCGCCGTGACCGGGCTTGGTGGCTGAACCGTGGCGTCGGTGAGTTGGGAGCAGGCGACGCGACACTTCCCGGGCGCGGAACGCCCAGCCCTGGACGGCCTCGACTTGTTTGTCGACGACGGCGAGTTCGTCGTCCTGGTCGGACCGTCGGGATGCGGCAAGACGACCTCGTTGCGGATGGTCGCCGGACTGGAAACGCTGGACGCCGGCTGCGTCCGCATCGGTGAGCGCGACGTGACCCATGTCGATCCTAAGGACCGCGACGTGGCGATGGTGTTCCAGAACTACGCGCTGTACCCGCATATGACGGTCGCGCAGAACATGGGTTTCGCGTTGAAGATCGCGAAATCCTCCAAGGCCGAGATCACCGACCGGGTGCTCGCCGCGGCGAAACTGCTTGACCTGGAACCATATCTGGATCGCAAACCCAAGGACCTCTCCGGCGGGCAACGCCAGCGCGTGGCGATGGGACGCGCGATCGTGCGGCGCCCGCACGTGTTCCTGATGGACGAGCCGCTGTCCAATCTCGATGCCAAACTCCGGGTGCAAACCCGCAATCAGATCGCCGCGCTGCAGCGACGGCTTCAGACCACGACCGTCTACGTCACCCACGACCAGGTCGAGGCCATGACGATGGGGGACCGCGTGGCGGTGCTGCGCGACGGTGTGCTGCAGCAATTCGCGGCGCCACGCCAGCTCTACCGCAACCCCGCCAACGTGTTCGTGGCCGGATTCATCGGGTCGCCGGCAATGAACCTGTTTACTCTGCCGATCGTCGATTCCGCTGTGTCGCTGGGGGATTGGCCGATCCAACTGCCGCGAGAGATCGCCGACAGTGCGAGCGAGATCGTGGTCGGTGTCCGGCCCGAGCACTTCGAGCTGGGCGGGCTCGGTGTCGAGATGGAGGTCGACGTCGTCGAGGAGCTCGGGGCCGACGCCTACCTGTATGGCCGAATCACCGACTCCGCGAAGGCAATCGACCAAGACGTCGTCGCTCGCGCCGATGGGCGCAATCCACCCCAAAAGGGCAGCCGGGTGCGGTTGCATCCGGAACCCGGACATGTGCACTTCTTCGCGACCGACGGGAGCCGGATCTCATGAGCACGCAGCCCGTCGATCTCGTTTGCCAGGGCGGCGGCGTTCGGGGTATCGGCCTGGTCGGGGCGGTGGACGCGCTGGCCGCGGCCGGCTACCGATTCCCTCGGGTCGCCGGGACGAGCGCGGGCGCGATCGTCGCGTCGCTGGTGGCAGCCCTGCAGGCGGCGGGCGAACCAATCACCCGGCTCGCCGAGATCATGCGTTCGCTCGACTACCGAAAGTTTCTGGACCGCAACCTGGTCGGGCATGTGCCGCTGATCGGTGGGGGACTGTCACTGCTGCTGTCGGATGGGGTCTACCACGGCGCCCATCTCGAACACCTGCTGGCAGGCTTGCTCGCCGACCTGGGTGTGCGGACCTTCGGCGACCTGCGCACCGGTGAAGAACCTGAACAATTTGCGTGGTCGCTGGTGGTCACCGCCAGCGATCTGTCCCGGCGCCGGCTGGTGCGCATCCCGTGGGACCTCGACTCGTACGGAGTCGACCCGAACGACTTCTCCGTGGCACGCGCGGTGCACGCCTCGGCGGCGATTCCCTACGTGTTCGAACCGGTGCGAGTGGGCGGCGCCACCTGGGTCGACGGCGGGTTGTTGTCGAGCTTTCCGGTGGAGCTGTTCGACCGGGCTCAGCCGCGGTGGCCGACGTTCGGGATCCGGCTATCGGCGCGGCCGGGCATTGCGCCCACGCATCCGGTGCACGGGCCGGTGTCGTTGGGCATCGCCGTTGTAGAGACCCTGGTGAGTAATCAGGACAACGCCTACATCGACGATCCATGCACGGTGCGGCGCACCATCTTCGTGCCCGCCGACGAGGTGAGCCCGATCGACTTCGACATCACCGCCGCGCAGCGCGACGCGCTCTACCAGCGCGGATCGGTCCGGGCCGGGAGTTCTTGAAGACGTGGAACTATGCCGACTATCTGGCGGCCTGCGGCGGGCCGGTCGCACAGGATTAACGCCGCGCGCGCCCGATCGCGTCGAGTCTTTGCTCGACGCGCGCGATGTCGTCCGGCGAGGGCATCTCATTCGTGATCCGAAAGATCGCGACGCCGACATCGACGGTGCTGACCGGCCCTGCTTTGCATGCCATGAATTCACTTGCGATGGTGGTGATTTCGTCATCGGTGACGCGACGGCGCAGCAGCGCCAGCAGCGGCACGTAGCCGTGCTTCGGCGCCCCGGTCGGGTAGCCGGCGCGCAGAAACGCGACAGCCTTCGATACCAGGCCGGCAATCCCCATTGCTTCCACCTCATCAACTGCTGCGCGCTTGGCGCCCTAATTAACGTAGCAGCAAGCAGCTGATTCGCGGGCGGGGCAACGCGGTCGGCAGGCATTTATGGGCGCGCCGATCACCGATCTCGGCCGCGAGCGTTCCTAGTATTGCCCGCGTGATGGATCGCTACGGAACCGACGTGCTGGCCGCCGGTCGGCGCAAGCCGCGCTCGACCGAACACCCTGCTGACCTGGGACTTGTTGTCGAGGATGTCGAGACCGGTTACGTCGGTGCGGTGGTGCGGGTCGAGTACGGGCGCATCGACCTGGAAGATCGGCATGGCCACGTCCGTGGCTTTCCGCTGGGGCCCGGATACCTGCTGGAGGGGCGTCCGGTGATCCTCACCGAGCCGCGCCGCGCCGTACCGGCCGCCGCGAGCCGTACCGCCTCGGGCTCCGTCGCGGTACCGGGCGCGCGCGCTCGAGTCGCGCGTGCCAGCCGGATTTACGTCGAGGGCCGTCACGATGCGGAACTCATTGCGCAGGTCTGGGGCGAGGATCTGCGTATCGAAGGGGTCGTCGTCGAGCATCTCGGTGGCGTCGACGATTTGGTGGGCATCGTGGCAGAGTTCGCTCCCGGTCCGGGGCGCCGGCTCGGTGTTCTCGTCGATCACCTCGTCACGGGTTCGAAAGAGGCACGCATTGCCGAGGCGGTGCGCCGGGGACCCGGCGGGCCCGACACGCTGGTCGTCGGCCATCCCTATGTCGACATCTGGCAGGCGGTGAAGCCGCAGCGGCTCGGCCTGACGGCCTGGCCCGAGGTGCCGCGGCACATCGAATGGAAGCACGGCGCGTGCAAGGCGCTTCGATTGCCGCACGCCAGCCAGGCCGACATCGCCCGCGCGTGGCAGCGCATCCGGTCACGGGTACGCGACTGGAACGACCTCGAACCCGCGCTGATCAGCAGAGTCGAAGAACTCATCGACTTCGTCACCGAGCCTGGTCGCTGAGCCGGGCGGGAAGATCACGTTGAGGACGGCGTCGCGAGGGCGGGCCACCGCTCTTAATCGCGACGACAACTTAGGCTAGGCTAAGTCGAAGGTCCCGATCCGCGGGATGGGAATCGGACGCATGCAAGGCATATTCGGCGTTTTCCTCGGCACGTTCCTCATCGGCCTGCGCGAAGGCCTGGAGGCGACGCTTATCGTGAGCATCGTTGCGGCCTTCCTCAAGCGAAGTGGGCAGTCGACCCGTCCGATGTTTGGCGGCGTGGCCTTGGCGGTGCTGATCAGCGTTGCGGTCGGCGTCGGTCTGGATCTGTTCTCGGCGACGCTTCCACAGGCCCAGCAGGAGATGATGGAGACGGTCATCAACGCCATTGCCGTGGTGTTTGTGACCTCGATGATCATCTGGATGAACCGCAATTCCATGCGGCTCAAGGGCGAACTCGAGCGCGAAGCCCAACAGGCGCTCAACCGTGGTGGGTCACTTGCGCTCGTCGCCATGGCGTTCCTGGCCGTCCTCAAGGAAGGCTTCGAGACGTCGGTGTTCCTGCTGGCGGCCGCACAGACGTCGCACGGCAACCGGTGGTTCGCCGTGCTGGGCGGCGCGGTCGGGCTCGGGGTGTCGATACTGCTGGGTGTCGGTCTGTACTTCGGCGGTCTGAAGCTCAATCTCGGCCGCTTCTTCCGAATCACCGGGGTGTTCCTGGTGCTGATCGCCGCCGGGCTGGTGCTGGGCGCGCTGCGTACCGCACACGAGGCGGGCTGGGTGACCATCGGCCAGCAGCAGGTGCTCGATTTCTCCGCCTGGATACCGAGCCAGTCCGTGCTGGGCGCGTTGCTCGCCGGCGTGTTCGGCATCCCCACCGACCCTCGCCTCATCGAGGTGCTGGGCTGGCTGCTGTACGCGGTGCCCGTGCTCGTCGCCTTCCTCTGGCCTGCGCGCCTGGCGGCGACGCCGCGAGCCCGCTGCCGGCTGCAGCTGGCAGCCGCGGCGGTGCTGGTCATCGTCGCGGCGGTGCTGGCGACCATGGCGCCCGCCGATAGCTCGTCGCCGAGTGCGCGGGCGCGCACCGTCACTGACCACTCCGGCCACACCGCCCGCGTGTCGATCACGACCGGCCCGCACGGACGTGAGCTGACCGTCGCCGCCGACGACACCTCGACCGTCCGCCGCATCCCGCTGATCCCGGCGGACGACCAAACCGTGGACGGTTTGCCGGTTCAGGCATGGCAGGCTTCAGAACCCGCCGGCGCCGATGGCGCGCCGGCGGTCACGCTGGATCAATTGCGAAACATGGCGGGGGGCCGGCTGCCGGTCGGTCTGGCGGCCGGCCGCACCCCGGGGCCGTTTGTGGGGCAGTGGGCAACGACTACGGTGTATACGGTTCTCACGCAAGGTGATTCCGTCATCAGTGCGCAAGCGACGAGCAACCGCACGGCGATCTTGACCGGCGGTGGGCTGACCGGGGCTAAGACCGTCAGCCTTGGTGGGCTACCGACGGACTGGTCGACCACCGCCGCCGAAGACCAGTCGACCGCCGGGCAGATCGCCGCCGGCACCCAGAAACACGCCGAGCGACAGCTATGGCGGGTCTGGCTTCCGTTGGTACTAGCCTGCTTTGCGCTGGCTTGTGCCCTTGGCGCCATAATCTCGATGCGCAGTGACGCGCGAGCCGAACAGGAGAGGAAAACGAGTGATAGCGAATCGCACCGCCCGGGCAAGGTCGCGGTCTCGTGAATTCTGGCTGATCGCACCGGCTTTGGTAGCCATCACGGTATTGGCCGCGGCGGGCTGCAACCACTCGAACGGAGCCTCGAGCCCCCCGACATCTCGGCAAGCCAGTGCACCCGGCGGGACGAACGCTGTCAAAGTAACGATGGCCAACAGCGGCGGAAAAGACGGTTGCGCGCTGGACACCACCAGCGTGCCGGCCGGGCCGGTGACCTTCACCGTCGTCAACACCAGCGCGCCGGGCATCACCGAGATGGAGTTGCTCCGAGATCAGCGCATCGTTGGCGAGAAGGAGAACCTCGCACCCGGGTTGAACCCGGTGTCGTTCACGGTCACTCTGGACGGCGGCTCGTATCAGCTGTATTGCCCCGGAGCGAGTGCGGAATACCAAACCCTGACGGTGACGGGTCAGGCGCCGGCAGGGCCGGCGGGTACGGTGGCGAGCATCCTCGGTCAGGGCACCAGGGACTACGCGACCTACATCGTGACTCAGATCGGCCAGCTCAGTGACGGAGTGAAAGCACTCGATACGGCGATCCAGTCCGGCAACCTCGACGCCGCCAAGGCGGCCTACGCCAAAGCCCGACTGTTCTATGAGCGCGCGGAATCCAGCGTCGAGGGCTTCGTCCTGCCGGGCTTCGCGGTCGGCGACAACGCGGGCAGCCTGGACTATCTGATCGACATGCGCGCTTCCACTCCCGTCGACGCCAAGGTCGGGTGGAAGGGCTTCCACGCCATCGAGCGCGACCTCTGGCAGGGTAACGCGATCACCCCCGGTACCAAGGCCTTGAGCACCGAATTGGTCGGTAACGTAGGCAAATTGAAAGATGTGGTCGCCGGCCTGCAATACAAGCCCGAGGACTTGGCAAACGGCGCAAGCGATTTGATCGAAGAGGTGCAGAACACCAAGATCACCGGCGAGGAAGAGGCATTCAGTCACATTGACCTGGTTGACTTTTCGGGAAACGTCGAAGGCGCCCAACAGGCTTACGCTTCGCTTCGGCCGGGCCTGGAGAAGATCGACGCCAACCTGGTCAGTCAGATCGATCAGCAATTCCGTGCGGTGCTCAGTGTGCTGGACGGCTACCGCGACCCGGCCGCGCTGGGCGGTTACCGGACGTACACTCCGGTACTGCAGGGCAGCGATGCGCCGAAACTGACCGCGGTGATTCAGCCCCTGCACCAGAGCCTGTCCATGGTCGCTCAAAAAGTGGTCTCCGCCAACTGATCATGGCTGACGACGAGGCGGCCGAACCTGCCGACGGCGTCGAGACGCCGGCCGATGACGCGTCAGTATCGCGGCGGCGGATGCTCGGCGGCGCGATGCTGGCCGGTCTCACCGGGACCGCGGTCGGTGCCGTCGGTGGCGGGTTCGCCGGCTACGCGTCCGCGACCGCGCACCACGGCGACAATGACGACATCGTGGACATGCGCCGCAGCTATCCCTTCTACGGCCAGGTGCACCAGGGCGGAATCGCCACGCTCCCACAGCGTTACGCCGTCTTCATGTCGTTCTCGTTGGCTTCGGCCGCCGTCCGTGCCGATGTCCAGGCGCTGCTGGCGCGCTGGTCGGCCGCGGTGGCGGTGCTGCAGCAGGGTAAGCCCGTCGGAACGGTCCAGCCACAGGTCGAGGTGCAGCCTCCCACCGATACCGGGGAAGCCTTCGGACTGAGCCCCGCCAGTCTCACCGTCACGATCGGATTGGGGCCGTCGCTCTTCGGTGATCGGTTCGGTCTTGCCGCGCGGCGTCCGGCGGTATTCACTGATCTGCCGCCGCTCAACGGGGACAACCTCGATCCGAGGCTGCACGGCGGCGATCTGTCGGTGCAAGCCTGCGCCGACGACCCGCAGGTCTGCTATCACGCGGTGCGAAATCTGGCCCGCCTCGGCCGCAATATCGTGTCCCCGTTCTGGGCGGTGCTGGGTTTCGGCCGAGCCTCGGCCGGCCCTGGTCAGCAGACCCCGCGAAACCTGTTGGGATTCAAGGACGGTACCCGCAACGTCGCCACCGAGACGGAGTACGAACGTTTCGTCTGGGTCGACAACAGCGACCAGTCGTGGATGAACGGCGGCACCTATCAGGTCGTCCGCAAGATCCGGATGCTGCTGGAGACGTGGGACGTCGACCGGATCGGCAACCAGCAGAAGATCTTCGGACGTACCAAGCAGGAAGGAGCGCCGCTGGGCGGCAAGGCCGAATTCGACACGCCGAACTTCGCCGCCAAGGGCGCCGACGGCGAACCGCTGATCGATCCGCGCTCACACGTCGGCTTGGCCGCCCGGGAAAACAATGACGGCATCATGATCCGCCGGCGCTCCTACAACTACACCGACGGCCTGGACCCCAATGGCCAACTGAATGCCGGACTGCTGTTCGTCTCGTATCAAAATGATCCGCAACATTTCATGCGTCTGCAGAACCGGCTGGGCGCCAACGATCTCCTCAACGAGTACGTCCGTCACATCGGTTCAGCTATCTTCGCAGTGCCGCCCGCGCCTGCAGAAGGCCACTACATCGCGCAAAGTTTGTTCGGCTGAGCAAATCTCGCTCGGGCTTGGCGGTCGCGCCGAGTACCGCCAATGACTTTCCACGACAACACAGTTCCCGCCGTCGCCTGCGTCGAGGACCGATACCGATAGCTCGACGACCAGGCGTCGCACCGGGAAAGACACCGGTCGATGCGCTGCTGCCCACCTGGTGAAGGTCCTGAAGTCCCGGTGGTTGGGGACCAAAGCCTCACGACCGACACCACGCCGGTCAATAGCGTTACTCCTGACGAAAGGAGTACGAAATGTCGGCACCTGTCAAACCACTGGGTATCGTTGTCGCGGTCGACGGCTCACCCGCATCGGACACCGCCGTTGTCTGGGCGGCCCGCGACGCGGCGATGCACAACATTCCGCTGACCCTTTTCCACGCGGTGGTGACTCCCACCACTACTTGGCCGCCGGTTCCCTATCCCGACTCGCTGTTGGTAAAGCTGGAAGACGATTGCCGCCGGCAACTCGCTCACGCATTCAAGTTGGCCGAGGAGGCGATGCCGGCAGACCGTAAGGTCACCATCACCAAGGAGTTCGTCTATTCGACTCCGGCGCTGGCCCTGATCAAGATGTCCGACGACGCCGAGATGATCGTCGTGGGCAGCTCGGGTCGCGGGCTGCTGGCCCGCGGTGTGCTCGGTTCGGTCAGTTCAACCGTGGTGCGCCACGCCAACTGCCCGGTCGCGGTCATCCGCGACGAAGACGTGCCGGACCCGCAGCACGGCCCCGTCCTGGTGGGGATCGACGGTTCACCGGCGTCCGAACTCGCAACGGCGATCGCGTTCGATCAAGCGTCTCGCCGGGGAGTCGATCTGGTGGCTCTGCACGCTTGGAGTGACGTCGCAATCCTCGAACTTCCAGCATTCGACTGGGAGGCGGTCGAGGCCGATGCCGAGCGCAGTCTCACCGAAAGGCTGGCGGGTTGGCACGAACAATATCCCGATGTCACGGTGCGCCGCCTGCTGGCTCGTGATCTGCCCGCCCAACAGATCATTCAACAGGCAAAGTCGTCAGAGGCGCAGCTGGTGGTGGTGGGCAGTCACGGCCGCGGTGGTCTCACCGGCCTGATCCTGGGTTCGGTAAGTAACACCGTCCTGCATTCGGTGTTGGTCCCGGTCATCGTTGCGCGGCCGACTTGAGCGTCGGGCCGAACCGGCCATCCACGACGCCGCATGCCCATGCGCACAGCGCGGAGACGTCGCGCCCGACGCGCATCACCGTCCGATCCGGGCGGACTAGCGCGGTCGTGGCGTGGCCGTCGCGCAGCCATTGCGCGAGTTCGTCGCCTGGCTGGGCAACCAGCACGATGAAGCCGCGCTGCGCAAGCGCGGCTTCATCGGCGGCGTTTGGGCTGCGGGTGGTGATCAGGCCGAAGCCGCTTCCCAACAGCTCGTCGAGCCGCTGATCATCGGCCAGCCGCGGGTTCGGGCATAGCTTGCCGGCGAGGTGGCCGGGCCGGCGTGATCTGCACACCAGCGCGGACGAAGGCAGTGCCGGCGTGGTGGAGTCAACCACCTTGTCGCGCAGGCCAGGGATCAGCCGTAACCGGGGCAGCACTACGCGGCGGAGCGCATTGCCCACCCGGGCGCCCCCGGTCATCGCGCGACCGACGTTCAGCGCCAACCGAATCAGGCTTCGGGTGTGCGGTTTACGTTCCTGCTCATAGGTATCCAGAACGGCCGGGGCAAGGTTGCCATGGTGAACTCCGGCGATCTTCCAGGCGAGATTCATCGCGTCGCGCACTCCGGCTCCCATGCCCTGGCCGATAAACGGGGGAGTGAGGTGCGCCGCGTCACCGAGGATAAAGATGTTGCCCCGGCGCCAGCGCTCGGCGATCTGAGCGCGAAACGTGTACTCCGTGACGCGCAGCACCGCCAGTTCGTGGTCCTCCACACCGGCAGTCCAAGGCGTGATCAGCGGCCGCAAGGCAGTCACAGTGCCGAATTCGTCGGCACATTCGCCGTCGAGCAACTGGAACTCCCAGCGGTAGCGTGACGCTCCGATACGCATGTAGGTACCCGCGCGAGTCGGATCACACACCTGGTGCACGCCTTCCCACTGGCCCAGGTCGGCTTCGGTGGCGACGTCGACGACCAGCCAGCGCTGTTCGAAGTTCAAATCCTTCATGGCTGAGCCTATTTGGGTGCGCACCAGGCTGTTGGCTCCGTCGCAACCCAGCAGGTAGTCGGTATCGACCTGGTGCACGGTGCCGTCGGTGCGGTCGGTGAAGGTGACGCGCACGTATTGTCCGGTGTCGGTCACGTCGGTAACCTCGGTTTCGCCGCGCAGCGCAGCCCGGGGGTGCCGCTTGAGGTTTGCCCGCAGCAGTGCCTCCAACTCCGGTTGGTCGAACATGTTGGCCTGCGGAAATCCATTGCGGCTGCGGGCGGTATCGCGAGTGAACTCGGCGAGGACGCGGAGACGACCATCGAGCAATCGCAAGCCCAGCGTCGGCCGCGAAATAGCGGCGAACTCGTCGGCGATGCCGAGCCGGGCGATAACGCGGTAAATCTCGTCGTCGAGATGGACGGCGCGTGGTTGTTGATAGACGCCGCGCCAGCGATCGAGGACCAGGTTGTCCACGCCGTACTGCGCCAACAGTGTCGCGGCGGTGATGCCGGTCGGTCCGCCGCCGACGATCACGACGGGAACGCGCCGAATAGCCTTAGCGCTCACGCGAATCGGACGGCGTTGCGCTGTGTCCCGAGGTCGATGGCTCCGTCGTCGGTGGCGACCGTCGCCTCGACGATGTCACCGCGTTGCAGATAATTCGGGTTGCCGGCCTGACGGCTGAAGAACACCTTCCACTTGAGGGAGGTCGGCAGCAGGTTCCCGATCATCGCCAGCGGCTTGGGTGGTGCGCTGAGCGCGGTGCCGGCCGGGGTGCCGGTGAGCACCAAGTCACCCGGGGCGAGTTCCTGGAAGGCGGTGAGTGACTGCAGAGCTTGCAGCGGCCGATACAACATGTCGCCGTCGACCAGCGCGTTCTGCCGTTCGACGCCGTTGACGCTCAGCCGCAGCCGCAGATCGCCGAAGCGGGCGAGCTCGTCGGCCGTCAGCAACACCAGCTGCGGTCCCACCGGGGTGAATGTCGGATACGACTTGGCCTCGTAGAACTGGGTTTGCGGAAGCTGGACGTCGCGGGCCGAAACATCATTGGTGACCACCAATCCGGCGATGCACTCGGCCAAGTTCGCGTCGGAAATGGTGGTGCCGACCGGGATTGCGCGCCCGATCACCAACCCGATTTCCACTTCGTAGTCGAGCAGCTGAACGTGTGGCGGTTTGACGATCTCATCGAACGGACCGGTGATCGATGCCGAGGCCTTGCGAAAGAACGTCAGCGGAACCGATGCCGGGTCCATGCCCGCGTCCCTGACGTGCGACTCAAAGTTGGTCATTTGAGCCACCACTCGGCACGGCCGGGTCACCGGCGAAAGCAGCGGGAGGTCGCCTACCGGGACGGTGTGCGCAGTTGCGGCGGCGTCGATTGCCGCCCGATCCGCCAGCAGCGCGCCAGTCGTCGTCGCCGCGGTGTCGATCTTCGCCGCACCCGTCCCGGTTTTGAGCCACCAGGCGTCGGCAGTGCGCAGGACGGAAACGGTCATGATGCGGGCACCTTCAGTAGACCGATGAGGCGGCTGATATCGAATTCGTTGCGGGTGCGCAGAGCGGTGATCATCGAAACCAGTTCGTGGCGAGCCGATTTCAGATCGGTTCCCAGAAAGTCTCTGGTCGCCGCCGGTCCCCACTGGGCCAAGCCGGACGCGCGCAACGGTGCCCAGCCGGGTTCGACGGTGTTGTCGAATAGGTCTCCGTCGGCGAAGTGCTCGACCAGAAAGCCGTCGGGATCGCGCCAATAGTCGAAGATCTGGCTGCCCTGGATGTGCCTGCCGATTCCCCACGAGCGAAAGTAGCCACACTCGCGCAGGTATTCCCCGCCCGCGGCCAGGGCATCGAGATCGCTGACCTGATAAGCGGAATGGACGTAGCGGTTCTCCGGACCCAGAGCCACCGCCAGTGTGTGGTGATCGGCGGGCGTCGCTCCTCGATCGCAACGGATGAAGCTCATGGTCGGTCCGCGTTCGCGCTGCCCCGGAAAGAACAGGAAGTCGCTGACGACCATCCCCAGATTGTCCAGATACCAGTTCAGGGTTTCGAGGTATTTCGTGGTCTGCACCACCAGGTGCCCCAGGCGTTGCACTCGAGCGGGCACCCGTGCCGGACGCTGGCCGGCGTTGATGCGCTGCGGATGGTCGCCGAAGTTGAACGTGTGGGACTGCTGGGTCGGCAGCTCCGGCAGCTCGTGCATGCCGGCAACCACGCGGACCGGCATGCCGCTGGGGTCGATCAGGTCGACCGACACGCCCCCGAGGGAATCCGGCAGCGGCCGCGCGCGGGTGCCGCACGTGTCGGCCAGTCGCAGCACATCGGCCTCGTCCGCCGCCCGAAAGGCCGCGCCGGTGAACCGCGTTCGCGGTCCGTGCCGCACGATCACGCACGGTGCGCCCGCCCGGGTACCACGCAGCTGAATTTCGTCCGGGCCGCGGTGTGCCGACGCAAACCCGAACGCCCGCGCGAATGCCTCGGAGCGGGGCAGGTCCGGCTTCTCGAACTCGAGCCACGCGATGTCGACGACCTTGATCACCGGATTCCGGGACCGGCCGCTGGGTTCGCCCGGGAGTGCGCCCTGCTCACTGTGCAGATCCCGGTGTGTGTCACTGACTTGAGGAAACATAACTGACGAAATCGTCACATACGAGACAACGCTCAGTCAAGGTTTCTGACGAAATCCTCAAAAGTGATGCATACTCTGTCAGTGAGCGTGATGCCCGAGGAAGCCGACCAGCCCAATCGTCTAGAGCGGCGCAAGCAGCGCACCAGGGCGGCGCTGATCAAGGCCGCGCAACGGATGATCGCCGAGGGCAAACTCAACGTGCCGGTTCTCGAGATCACCCAGGCCGCCGACGTCGGAATGGGTTCCTTCTACAACCACTTCGACACCAAGGAGCAATTGTTCGCGGCCGCGGTCGCCGACGTGCTCGATGCCCACGGGGCGATGCTGGACCGGCTCACCGAATCGATCGAGGATCCGGCCGAAACCTTCGCCGCCAGTTTCCGGCTGACCGGTCGGCTATTTCGTCAGCGACCCCAGGAGAGCGAGATTCTGCTGGCGCATGGACCCGCATTACTGTCGTCCGACCGCGGCCTTGCTCCCCGGGCGCTGCGCGATATCAGGGCCGGCGTCGATGCGGGCAGGTTCGATGTCGATGACCCGGAGCTCGCCCTCGCCATGGCCGGCGGTGCGCTGCTCGGGCTCGGAAAGCTACTGCGCGACGATCCGGACCGCGACGACGCGCGTGCCGCCGACACCGTCACCGAAAATGTGCTGCGCCTGTTCGGGCTCGGGGCCGACGAGGCCCGCGAAGTGTGTCGGCGTCCGTTGCCCGATGCGTTCACCGAGGCCTGAACGGTCACACGCGATTGCTCACGTCAACTTTTCGTCGACGCGGGCGCCGCGGGTCGCGGGCTGACCTGTTTGGGACGAAGCGCCACCAGTAGCGCACCGACCGCGAAGACCGCGACCGTCACCCGTGCAAAGTGCCCGTCCGGGGCGAACCCGTCGGCGGCGACGAACTCGAGGCCGTATGCCGCCAGCACCGCACCCAGCAGCATGACCGGTTCGGCCCCGCGCTGCGGCAGCGGGATGCCGAGCAGGGGGAGTGGCGCGGCGAACAGGCCCCGTCCCCACCACAACAACACCATCTCGACCGCCGTCACGAGTCCCAGGATGGCAATCCATTGCAGCCGGCCCAGCCACCACTGCGCCGTGCCCTCCGCCGGTTGCATCAACAAGCCGGCCGGGTAACCGACGAGGGCCACGATCACGACCGGAATCATGTGCCACAGGTAGAGGGCCATCACGTTGTTGTTGCCGACGGCGAGCACCCGTTGGATCGCGCCCGCGCGCAGGATGCGATTGAGCGCGGGTGCGGCCGCCATCGCGATTCCAGCCTGCGCGCATCCGAACGCGAGCATGGCCACCGTCGGCGGTGAGGTGTTCTGCACGGCTTGGCCGGGAACGCCGATCATGCTGATCGGATAGTCCGCCAGCCAGATCAGAAGTGCCAGGGCGACACCAGCTCCGGTGGCGAGCAGCAGGGGCCTACGGCCGGCCAATAGCCCACCATGCCAAGCGATGCCGAGCTGATACAGCGTTCCCCAACACAACAGGTAGTTCAGCCAACCGAGGTCGTGCAACGGGCCCTGTTTCAACATGGTGTCCACCACGGTGACTGCCACAGCGATCACGACCGGCACCCAAAGCCCCCAACGGCGTTGTGCGGCAATCGCAACCGGGGTCAGCGAAACCACCAACACGTATACGGCGAGGAACCACAGGTGCATCGCCACCGCCCAGCCCGCATATTCCAGTAGCGAACTGCCGACACCGTAGGCCGCCGCAGCCACCACGATCGCCGACACCAGCGCGACGTATACCACCGTCGGACCCAGGACGCGCGCGAGTCGGCGCCGAAGCCAGGCCTGCCGCGACACCCCGCCGCTCTCGCGGTGATGCGTCCAGGACACCGCACCCGCATAACCGGCCACCAGGAAGAATACCGGCACCGCCTGAAACGGCCAGGTCAGCCACTGCGTCCAGGGCATGTCGACGAGCGGATTCTGCCGTCCGAAATGTCCGTCGTGGTAGGTCACGGATCCGGCCAGCCAGTGCCCCAGCACGATCAGGATCACGCCCGAGACGCGGTAGTAATCCACCGCCAAATTGCGGTCCGGGCGTGCGGTGTCTGCCTGGTCCATCAGTTCACGGGAAGCTCGAGCGGATACACAGCGCCACGGTACCCGTTCGCGGTCAAGCCGCATCGAAGGTCAGGTGGGTCAGCCGAACCGACCGGAAACGTAATCCTCGGTGGATTTTTGGTCGGGCATGGAGAAAATCTGCCGGGTGCCGTTGATTTCGACCAACCGTCCGCGTTTGCCGCTGGCCTCGAGGTGAAAGAACGCGGTGCCGGATGCGCCGAAATCGACTGTGCCCGCGACGATCTGCTGCACACCGCCGCCGTAGCCGGTGGGCTGATAGGCGACCTGCACCCCTCACCACACCAATGACGGCCACTGCGAGCCGGCAGTCCAAAGAAGTGTCCACTCGTGCGGCCGGCGCTACTGCGGTCTCGACAAGAACCCCAATGAGTGGCTGAGGTTGTGTTCGGCGGCGTTGGTCAGTCCTTGTTGGAGTTCCCATTCGTAGCCGCGGATCGCCAGCAAATAGGCGTGAGGAACGGTTTCGAAGCACTGCTGGGTGGTGGCCAGGATTGCCGGCACTGAGATTGCGTGCGAGGTGAAGCTGAAGTCCAGCTTCGGCTCCGGACGGCTGACGGTGAACGATTTGACCGCAGGGTCTTTCGTGGCATCCACGAACAGCACTCGCGAAAATCGGCTGATCAGATCGGCGTCTTCGAGGCTCAGCTGATAGGTACGGCGCAGGTGTGCACGAGGCTGAGGACGGATTTGCTCGAGCCGGTCGATGAAGGCCCAGCCCAACCCGTCGTCCTGACGTCCGGCGTTACCGATGCCGTAGATCAGCGACGTGGGATTGTCGAGCAGCGCGAGACTGACACAGTCTGGTTCAGCGCACGTGTTCATCGAGCACCCGCCCCCGCGAGTCGACAACGGTGACGACCAAGGGCATCTGCCCCAGGGCGTGGGTGGCGCAGCTCAGGCAGGGATCGTAGGCGCGGATCCCCACCTCGATGGCATTCATCATGCCCTCGGTGATCTCAGCCTGGCCGCCGAGATAGTCCTCGGCGACGCTGCGTACCGTCCGGTTGAGCACCTGGTTGTTCTGGGTGGTGGCCACGATCAAGTTGGCGAAGGTGATATTGCCTTCGCGATCGGCGCGGTAGTGGTGCAACAGGGTCCCCCGGGGGGCTTCCACCACCCCGACTCCCTCTCCGGTCCAGGCATCCGGTGACACCACGAGGTCATCCTTTTGCAGGTCGGGATCGTTGAGCAAGCCCCTGATCACCTCGGCGGCGTGGACGATTTCGATGGTGCGCGCCCAATTGGTATGCAGCGTCATATTGTTGGCGCGTCCGCCAGTGTAAGCGTGAAACCTCTCCAGCGCTTCGGCGGCGATCGGTGTCGACAGGGCTTGGGTGACGTTGAGCCGGGCCAGCGGGCCTACCCGCACCGAGCCGGCGTCGCGGCCGAGGTCGGTGAGGTACGGGAACTTCATGTAGGTCCACTTCTCGACACCCTCGGAGAAGTGATCGAGATAGTCGCGGTAATCGAACTCGCGGATGAGCTTCTTCTGCTCGTCGATGACCCTGAGCCGCCCATCGTAGTAGTCGACGTTGCCGTCATCGTCCACCAGACACATGTTCAGCGCCGCCACATTGGCGAAGCCGTCGACTTGGGCGCGGTGCTCGTCATGGAAGTCGTAGAACATCTGCAGACCCAGCTGAGCGTCGTCGATGACCTCGTCGATGGAGGACAATCCGTCCTCGCCGCGCAGCAAGCGGTTCACGTCGGCGGCTGTCAGGTTTTTGTTCACGCCACCGGGCACCGCGGAAAGGCCGTGCATGCGCTTTCCGAAGACGGCGGCGATGACCTCCTGGCCCCACTTACGCAGCCGGACAACACGTTTGATGAGATCTGGGTTGGCCTCGATCAGTCCGATTAGGTTGCGCTGCTCGGGCGCGGCGTCTATCCCGAACAACATCTCCGGTACCACCAGGTAGAAGTAGGCGGTGACGTGTGATTGCAGCATCTGTGCGTAGTGACCCAGCCGGCGCATCTTGATTGCTGTCGGGGTGAGACTCGTGCCCGACGCCGGCCCGACGCCGATCATGTCGTCGAGGGCCTTGGCGCCGCCAAGGTGGTGGCTGACGAAACAGATCCCACAGATCCGCTGCATGAGAACTGGTGCTTCCCAGTACGGGTGGCCCTGAATGAACTTCTCGTAGCCGCGGAACTCCACCACGTGCAGCTTGGCATCGATGACGTTGTGCTCGTCATCGAGTTCGATGACCACCTTTCCGTGTCCTTCGATTCGGGTGACCGGATCGATTACGAGTGTCTTCGCCATACCGGCATTCCCCGATCAGTCGAAACGGTTAAGAGACTTGGGCAGATTCACAGGACGTCCGTTGACCAGATCCTCCAGGACGTCAAGGATTGCGTCCGCCTCCGGCGGGCAGCCCGGGATGAAGTAGTCCATCTGCACGACTTCGTGGCACGGATAGACGTCGTTGGTGAGGATGGGGATCCGATGGTGGTAGGGAACCACCGGACTGGAGGCGGGCGGCGCCGTCGGGGAGTTCGTGTAGGCCTCCGCAAGACAATCCTTGAGGCCCACCAGGTTACGCAGTGCCGGGACACCACCCCAGATCGCGCAAGCGCCGACCGAGATCAGCACGTCGCAGTTATCCCTGAAGTGCCGCAGTGTCTCGATATTGTCCTTGTTGGCGACGCCACCCTCGATGAATCCGATCGCGCACCGCTCCGGAATGCGCTTGATGTCGGTGAAGGACGATCGCAGTATTGTGATTTTGTCCAGCAGGTCCATCATCCGCTCGTCGATGTCGAGCAACGACAAGCTACATCCCCAACAGCCACACAGGCTGATCATCGAGACCTTGATCTTGCCAGCGCGTTTCGCGGCCAATTCGGGGTCGAGCGGGGTGGCCGGAAGTTGATGCGATGCAAGCTCATTGGTGTTCGACGCCGTCACTTGCCTTGCCTCCGTAGTGGTTCGAGCGCCCGGTCCTTCACCGATTCGACTTCGTAGCGCCGCTCGCCGATAGGCTCGTCATACCCAACCCCTTTTTCGAGTATCGTTCCAACGGGACAGATGTCGACGGCCTCGCGGACCTGTTCGACGGGCATCCTGTTGGCCAGTTCGACATCGATCTCGATGCGGGCATCCGCGCCGCGGCCGCTGATGCTGAAGATCTTTTTGCCGGTCTCGCGATCCCGGACGAACTCCACACAACGCTGGCAGAAGATGCAGCGGTCGCGCTCCAGCCAGATCGTGTCCGCCGCATGGTCGGCGACCCGCTCGGGGAACTGGTACGGGAAACGGGACACCGTCATGTCGACCTCGTAGCCGACCGCCTGCAGCGTGCACCGGCCGGACTTCTCGCAACTCGGGCAGTTGTGGTTGCCTTCAGAAAACAGCATCTCCACCAATGCTTTACGCGCATCGGTGGTTTCCGGGTCATTGACCTCCACCCGCATCCCATCGCTGACCTCGACCGCACAAGCGGGGGCGACCGCGCCGTTCACCTTGACCGAACACACCCGGCAGGTACCCAGGACAGGATGGTCGGGCAGATAGCACAAGGTCGGGATGTAGACGCCCGCCTCGGCGGCGACATCGACGAGCGTCGCGCCCTCCTCGCAGGTGATGCCTTCGCCATCGATCTCGATCCGGACGCTCACAGCGACTCCTGCGGAGCGAGCTCGGCAACGGCTTGGGCATAACCGGTCAGCTCAGCCTCCGAGTCGAAGGACGGCAGCAGGTCGCCATTTCGCTCACGAAGTCGGGCCGAATAGATTTCCGGAAACTTTTTCAGTGTGGTCAGGATCGGATTGGGCGAGGTGGCGCCGAGCCCGCACCGGCTGGTTTTAGCGACGATCCCACCCCAGGCAACCATGTCGTCGAGATCGGATCGGACCGCCCGACCCGCGGCCACCAGGCCGACCTTCTGCCGCAGCATCACATTGCCCGCACGACAGGGCACACAGATGCCGCAGGACTCGTCGACAAAGAACTGCATGAAGTCCCCGACGATGTCGAGCAGGTCGCGTTCGTGGTTGAACACCATGAAGGAGCCGTTGCAGGACAGGTCGTCGTAGCCGAATCTGCGGTCGGCATCGGCGGCCACCGAAAGCATCTCACCGGAGGGACCGCTGATCTGTACGGCCCGCGGGTTGTCGGCGCCGACCATCTTGAGCACCTGACGCAGGGTCACCCCCCACTCCACCTCGTAGATCCCGGGCGCGGCGCAGTCGCCGGCAACGCTGATCAGCCGGGTGCCGGTTGACCCCGGCACCCCCATTGCCGTGAACCACGCGGCACCCTCCTGCATGATCCGGCTCGCCGCGGCGAATGTCTCGACGTTGTTGACGACCGTCGGCTTGCCCAGGAAACCGTGCTCGACCGGGAAAGGCGGCTTGAGTCGGGGCGTTCCCCGCTTGCCCTCACAGGACTCGAGGAGCGCGGTTTCGTCGCCGCAGATGTAGGCGCCGGCGCCCAACTGGATGCGGATGTCGAACCCGTCCCCGAGCACGCCATCCTTGCGTAGCTCCGCCAGCTGCCGGGCGAGGTAATCGCGCAGGTACGCATACTCCGCGCGGAGGTAGAGGATGCCGTTGCGGGCCCCAACGCCGTGCGCCGCGATCGCCATGCCCACGAATACCTGCTTGGGCGAATAGGTCAGCAGCGCCCGGTCCTTGAAGGTTCCGGGCTCGCCCTCATCGGCGTTGCAGATGATGTACTTCTCGTCGCCGGTCGCCGCACGGCAGAACTTCCACTTGTTGCCGGTGGGGAAACCCGCGCCGCCCAGCCCCCGCAGGCCGGACTCGGAGACGGCGGCGATCACGTTCTCAGGCGTCATCGCCAGGCAGCGGCGCCACAACGCGCCGTAATCGGTTATACCGCAAAAGAACACCGGTCCCGACGTATGCACGGTGGTGCGTGTCAGCGCATCGACATATGCCACTTCGTCGGGTGGCAGGCCGGCCGGATTGGCGATCTGCGCCGCTGATTCACCCCTTTTCAGTCGCCCTATGATCTCGCCGACCGAAGCCGGTGTCAGGTCTGTGAACACGACATCGTCGATGAGCATCGCCGGTTCGTGGTCACTCATCCCGATGCACGCTGTTTCGAGCAGCCCGAAGTCGTCTGACCCGGGGCCGCCGAATCGTGTCCCGGTCTCGAGTTCGAGGGCCTCGTACACCTGGCGGTAGCCGTGCATTTTCGCGATGACGTTGTTGCTCAGATAAATTCGGTGACGGCCCGACGGCGTGGTGTGGAAGAAATGGTAGAACGTCGCAGTCTCCAAAACATCCTCGACGGAGAGCCCGAGCCAATCGGCTATCCCAGCGGCGGATTCGGCGGAAATGTAGCCGGATTCGCGTTGCACATCCCACAGAATGTCGATGAGCCCAGCACGGTCACGCTCGTGCCGATTAAGAATCGTCGCGATACCGGAAGTCATCGTTGCTGCACCACCCTGTCAATCAGGGTATCTGGTAGTCGGCGCTGCTGGCTTGTTGTAGCGCGCTGACGTAGTCCCAGCGTTCGCGGGAGCTCTCGTCGGCGCCGACGGGTACCGCGAGCAGCCCACGCAGTTCCGCTACGGCGGTATATCCCTTGCGCCCCATCCATTCACCCAAGCCATCGAGCAGCACGGCGGCGTGTTCCGGACCGTGGCGCAGCAGTGCCGACGCGGTCATCACCACATCCGCGCCGGCCAGCAGGTACTTGATCAGCTCCGCAGCGTTCTCGACACCGGTCGTCGCGGCGAGCGACGCGCCGACCCGGCCGCGCAGTAACGCAATCCACGTCAGCGGCAACCGAATCTCCGCCGCAGTGGACAACGACACCCTGCGCACCACGGTGAGGGTCTCTGGGTCGATGTCGGGCTGCAGGAATCGATTGAACAGAACGAGCCCGTCTGCTCCGGCCTCATCCAGGCGCCGCGCCATCTCGCCGGTCGCACTGAAGTACGGGCTGAGCTTCACGGCCACCGGTACGGTCACCGCGTCCTTGACCCGCGCCAAAATGTCGAGGTGACGCTGCTCGACGTCGCGGCCGCAGGTGTGCGGATCGCCGGGCAGGTAGTAGATGTTCAATTCGATTGCGGCCGAACCACAGTCCTGCATTGACCGGGCGTAGCGCGCCCAACTGCCGGGCGTGACGCCGTTGAGGCTGCCGATCACGGGAACTGAGACCGTGCCGGCCGCGCGTTCGAGCAGGCTCAGGTAGCGGCGCGGACCGTAGTCCTCGTCGGCGGCCTGCGGGAAGTAGCTCAGCGCTTCGGCGAAGCCTTCTGCGCCTGCATTGGCAAGGCGTGCGTTCTGCTCCGCCTCGCGGCGCAGTTGCTCTTCGAACAGCGAATAGAGCACGACCGCGCCGACGCCTGCGTCGGCGAGGCGCCGGACGCCGTCGACGGTCTGCGACAGCGGGGATGCCGCCGCCACCAGAGGGTTGCGCAGTCTGAGGCCCATATAGGAAGTCGAGAGTTCCATCAGCGTTCCCGGCGCGCGTCGGCGTGGAATTGTTCGGGACCGCGGGAAGCCATCTCCTCGTAGACATTCCAGCGCTGAGTGTTGGCCTGTTCGGCGAGGCTGAGAAGTCGGTCATACTCGGCCGGATCAGCGTTGGCCAGTGAGCGGTAGCGCAGTTCCCGGGTGCGGTAGTCGGCGAGCGAGATCCGCGGCCGGTGCGAATCGAGCAGGAACGGGTTCTCTCCGGCCGCCCGCAGCACCGGGTCATAGCGCAGCAGCGGCCAGTGCCCGCTGGCCACGGCACGGTACTGCTGATCCATCCCCTGACGCATTTCGATGCCGTGCGCAATGCACTGGCTGTAGGCGATCACCAGCGAAGGGCCGTCGTACGCCTCCGCCTCGCGGAATGCCTGCAGGGTCTGCTGCGGGTCGGCACCCATCGCGACCTTGGCGACGTAGACGTTGCCGTAGGCGATCGCTTGGAGCGCGAGATCCTTCAACGGCACTGTCTTGCCGGCGGCGGCGAACTTGGCCACCGCGCCCAGCGGGGTCGCCTTGGACATCTGACCACCGGTGTTGGAATAGACCTCGGTGTCGAGCACCAGCACGTTGACATTGCGCCCAGTCGCCAACACGTGGTCGAGCCCTCCGGACCCGATGTCGTACGCCCAGCCGTCACCGCCGACGATCCACACGCTGCGCCGGACCAACTGGTCCACCACACTGCGCAGGTCGGCCGTCACCGCGGGATCGAGGCCCGCAAGGCGATTCTTGAGCTCTGCCACCCGCTCACGTTGTGCGTGTAACTCCGACTCCCGCAGCTGCGGTGCCGCGAGAATGGCGTCGACGATCTCGGCGCCGAGGGCGTCGCGTAACTCGGCTAGCCGCCGCTGGGCCAGCTGTGCGTGCGCGTCACTGGCCAACCGGAAGCCGAGCCCGAACTCCGCGTTGTCCTCGAACAGCGAGTTGGACCACGCCGGACCCCGCCCGTCGGCGTTGGTGGTCCACGGCGTGGTGGGCAGGTTGCCGCCGTAGATCGACGAGCAGCCGGTCGCGTTGGCAATCATCAGTCGGTCGCCGAAGAGCTGGGAGAGCAGCTTGAGGTAGGGCGTTTCGCCGCACCCCGCACAGGCACCGGAGAACTCGAATAGCGGCTCCAGGAACTGCGAGCCGCGCACGGTGCCGAAGTCCACCCGGGACCGGTCGTTGATCGGCAGGGTCTCGAAGAAGGCGATGTTCTCGCGCTCGGTGGCCAGCCGCGGCTCGCCGGGAGTCAGATTGATCGCCTTGGTCCCGGTGGTGCCCGGTATGACCACCGGGCAGGCCTCCACGCACAGCCCACACCCGGTGCAGTCCTCGGCGTACACCTGCAGCGAGTACCGCGCGTTGGGCAACCCGACGGCGTCCAGCGGCGCCGAGTCGAACGTCTCCGGCGCGCCCGCCAGTTGGGACTGGTCGTAGTACTTCGACCGGATCACGCTATGCGGGCAGACGAAACCGCAGTTTCCGCACTGGATACAGCTCCCGGCATCCCAGGCCGCGACCAACTCGGAAATGTTGCGCTTCTCGTATGCGGTCGTGCCACTCGGATAGCTGCCATCTACCGGAAGTGCGCTGACCGGCAAGGCATTTCCGCGTCCCGCGATCATCTCCGCGGTAACACTGCGGACGAATTCCGGCGCCGAGTCGGGCACTGTCGGTGCCGGCGTGCGCGTGGAGGTCACCAGGGCCGGCAACTCGATCCGGTGCAATCCGTCCAGTGCGGCGTCCACCGCGGCCAGCTCGCGCCGCAGCACGTCGGCGCCGCGGTCGCCGTACATCTTTTCGACCGATTCCTTGATGCGGGCGATGGCCTGCTCGCGGGGAAGCACCGCAGAGATCGCGAAGAAGCACGTCTGCAGCACGATGTTGATCCGTCCGGCAAGCCCGACCTCCCGGGCGATCCGGCCGGCGTCGACGGTGTACAGCGTCATTCGCTTGTCCAGCAGCTGTTGCTGAATGCCGCGGGGCAGCGCGTCCCAGACCTTGTCCGGCTGATGCCGGCAGTTCAGCAGCAGAGTCGCGCCTGGAGCGGCTCGGCCCAGCACATCGACCTTGTCGAGAAACCGGAACTGGTGGCAGCCGATGACGTTGGCGCGAGTCACCAGATACGGGGCCCGGATCGGGCCCGGGCCGAAGCGGAGATGCGACTCGGTCTGCGAACCCGACTTCTTCGAGTCGTAGACGAAGTAGCCCTGGGCGTGCAGCCGTTCTTCGGCTCCCAGGATCTTGATCGTGTTCTTGTTCGCGCTGACGGTTCCGTCCGAACCCAGCCCGAAGAAGATCGCCCGGACCGTGTCGGGTGACTCGATGTCGAACGACGGGTCGTAGTCGACACTCGTAGCGGAGACGTCGTCGTCGATACCGACGGTGAATCGTGGGCGCGGCTGCTCGCGAGCGAGTTCGGCGAACACCCCGGCGACCATGGCGGGCGTCAATTCCTTGGAGGACAGTCCGTACCGTCCTCCCGTCACGCGCGGCATGACGAGACGTTCCCCGTCTGCTTCCTTGTCGAAAAAGGCCTCGGCCAGCGCCGCGACAACGTCCAGATACAACGGCTCGCCGATCGACCCCGGCTCCTTGGTGCGGTCCAGAACGCCGACCGTGCGCACCGTCGTCGGCAACGCATCGAGGAACGCGCGGGTGGGAAACGGTCGGTACAGCCGCATTTGCACCACGCCGACGCGCTCGCCGCGCTCGGCGAGAGCGGCGACGGTTTGCACGACGGTCTGTCCGCCCGACCCCATCACCACCAGCACCCGCTGCGCCTCCGGGTGCCCGGTGTAGTCGACGATATGCATCGTTCTGCCGGTGCGTTCGCCCAGACGCACCATCAGATCCTCCACCACCCCGGGAACCCTTGCGTAGAAGGGATTTACCGTTTCACGCGCCTGAAAGTAGACGTCCGGGTTCTGCGCGGTGCCGCGAATGAACGGGCGCTCAGGAGACAGCGCTCGTCCGCGATGCGCCCAGACCAACTCTTCGGGCACCAGCGCCCGGAGGTCATCGTCCGACAGCGTCTCGATCGTGTTGAGTTCGTGCGAGGTTCGGAATCCGTCGAAGAAGTGCACGAAGGGTACCCGGGTGATCAGAGTGGCCGCCTGCGCAACCAGGGCCAGGTCGTGTGCCTCTTGCACCGAGGCCGATGCGAGCAGCGCGAATCCGGTCTGCCGCACGGCCATCACGTCGGAATGATCGCCGAAGATGGACAATCCCTGGGCGGCAATCGATCTGGCTGCCACGTTGATGACGACCGAGGTCAGTTCGCCGGCGATCTTGTACATGTTCGGGATCATCAGCAGCAGGCCCTGCGACGAGGTGAAGGTCGTGGTCAACGCGCCGCTCTGCAGGGCGCCGTGCAGAGCGCCGGCTGCTCCACCCTCACTTTGCATCTCGACCACCGTCGGGACGGTGCCCCACACATTGGGCCGTCCCGCGCTGGACCATTCGTCGGCCAACTCGGCCATCGGTGATGACGGTGTGATCGGGTAGATGCAGCACACTTCGTTGAGTCGGTAGGCGACCGAGACGGCGGCCTCGTTGCCATCCACCGTGGCACGTGTCATTTCGGCTCCGGGAACATCTCGATGGCATGCACGGGGCACTGGTCGAAGCAGACGGCGCAGCCGGTGCACTTGTCGTAGTCGAACTTGTAGCGGTGCCCGATGCCGAGTTTGATCACCGCGTCCTCCGGGCACGCGCCGAGGCAGCCGTCGCATTCGAAGCAGTTGCCGCAGGAGAGGCAACGCCCCGCCTCGTAGGTCGCCTCGTCGGCGGACAAACCGCCGACAACCTCCTCGAAAGTATCCACGCGTTTGTCCGGTTCGAGTTCGGGCTGCTGACGCCGCGCGGCGTCACCGAAATACCAAGGGTGCAGCGAGTCGAACGTCGCCGTCGGGTGTTTGGCCGGGCGCGCACCCGTGGTGTTCCGCAACCAGGCGTCGATGTGGTGTGCCGCCTTCTTCCCATGTCCCACACCGACTGTGACGGTGCGCTCACTGGGCACCATGTCGCCACCGGCGAAGACGCCCGCGCAGCCGGTCATCAATGAATCCGAAACGCGCACGCTGCCGTCGTTGTCAAACTCGACTCCCGGCAGCGTCCGCATGAACGCCGATTCCGTTTCCTGGCCGAGCGCCATGATCAGGGTGTCGGCGGCCAGCGTCTCGAAGCGCCCGGTCGGTCGTGGATAGCCCGAGGCGTCGAGTTCCATTACCTCGACCTGCAATTCGGGACCATCGAAGGCGCTGATCGTCCGCAGCCAGTTGATGCGCACGCCCTCGCGTTCGGCGTCGACGGCTTCCTCTTCGTGGGCGGGCATCTGCTCGCGAGTGCGGCGGTAGACGATGACGGCGTCCTCGGCACCGAGGCGGCGGGCCACGCGGGCGGCGTCCATCGCGGTGTTGCCGCCGCCGTACACGGCCACGTGACGCCCGATCGCCGGCCTTTCCCCCGAAGCGACGTCGCGCAGAAATGACACCGCATCCATCATCGTGCCGGCGTCGCGGGCCGGGATGTCGACGCGTTTGGCCAGATGCGCACCGACCGCGACGAATACCGCATCGAAGCCGCCCTCGTCCCGCTCGGCCGCGAGGTCATCGACCCGATGATCGCTGGTCAACCGGACGCCCATGGCCGCGATCCGGTTCAGCTCGACATCCAGCACGTCACGGGGCAACCGGTAGCTCGGAATGCCGTACCGCATCATCCCGCCGGGCACCGCACCCGCGTCGCGGATCTCGACCTCGTGGCCGAGGCGGGCCAGATGGTAGGCGGCGGACAACCCGCTCGGCCCCGCGCCGATGACCAGGACTCGCCTGCCGGTGCGGGTTGGCGGTAGGTCGAATTCCCAGTGCCGCTCGCAAGCCAGGTCGCCGAGGAATCGCTCCACCGAATGGATGGATACCGAGCTGTCGAGATGGGCACGGTTGCAAACGATTTCACACGGGTGGTAGCACACCCGGCCGTGGATCGCCGCGAACGGATTGTCCGTGACGAGCTGACGCCAGGCCTGCTCGTGGCGGCCGGCGGTGGCATGGGCTAGCCAGGCTTGGATGTTCTCGCCGGCGGGGCAACCGGCATTGCAGGGCGGTAGCAGGTCGACGTACACGGGCCGGTGCTCGCGAACCGGTCCGGCCCGGGAGTGCCCGTGCAATAAGTCCGGTAGCGGAGTGAGATCGCTACTCATCGAGCCGGAACGAGTTGCTTTTCCACTTGCAGGATCTGACGTGTGGTCTTGATTACCGTGTCGGGGTTCAGACTCATCGACTCGATGCCGATCCGGACCAAGAACTCGGCCATGTCCGGGTAATCCGACGGCGCTTGCCCACACAGCCCCGAGTGAATCCCGTTGCGGCGACAGCCCTCAACGGCTAGGCGAATCATCTCCTTGACGCCCTCGTCACGTTCGTCGTAGTCGAAGGCCACGATCTCGCTGTCACGATCGACGCCGAGCGTCAGCTGAGTCAGGTCGTTGGAGCCGATGGAGAAACCGTCGAAACGCTTGGCGAATTCATCGATCAGGATCACGTTGTTCGGGATCTCGCACATCGCGTACACCTTGAGCCCGTTCTCGCCCCGGCGCAGACCGAGGTCGGCCATCGTTTGCAGGACGAGGTCCGCCTCGGCGATTCGCCGCACGAACGGCAGCATCAGAATCACGTTCGTCAGACCCATCTCGTCGCGCACACGTCGCATTGCGCGGCACTCGAGCGCGAAACCCTCGGCGTAGGCGGGATGCGCGTAGCGCGAGGCGCCGCGGAACCCGATCATCGGGTTGCTCTCCGATGGCTCGAAGGCTGCGCCGCCGATCAGGCTCGCGTACTCGTTGGTCTTGAAGTCCGACATCCGCACCACAACCGGCTTCGGCCAGAAGGCGGCGGCAATGGTGCCGATCCCTTCGGAAAGGCGTTCCACGAAGAACGCGCTGCCGTCGGGATAACCCTGCGTGAGCCGATCGATCGTTCGACGTGCCTCGGCGTCGTCGACCTTGTCGGGGTGCAGCAGTGCTAGCGGGTGAACCCGGATGTACTCGCTGATGATGAACTCCATCCGGGCGAGTCCCACCCCGTCGTTCGGCAGAAACGACGTCTTGAAGGCGAGGTCGGGGTTCCCGAGGTTGATCATGATCTGGGTTCGCGGCCGCGCCAGGTCGGCCACCTCGGTTCGGTCGACATGGAAGCCCAGCTCACCCCGGTACACGCGGCCGGTGTCGCCCTCGGCGCACGACACCGTCACGACGGCGCCATCGGGCACGCACGTGGTCGCGTCTCCGGTGCCGACCACGGCGGGAATGCCGAGTTCGCGGGCGATGATCGACGCGTGGCAGGTGCGGCCGCCGCGATTGGTGACGATCGCTGCGGCGGTCTTCATGACCGGCTCCCAGTCGGGCGTGGTGGTGTCGGCGACGAGTACCTGACCGGGCTTGAATTCGTCCAGCTGCGTGAGTTTTTCGATCCGTTTGACCGCACCCGAGGCGATCTTCTCGCCGACCGAGCGCCCCTCGGTGAGTACGTCGCCGCGGCCTTCGAGCACATAGGACTCCAGCGCCGTCGCGCTGTGCTGGGAGGCCACCGTTTCGGGGCGAGCCTGCACGATGTAGAGCTTTCCGTCCAGACCGTCCTTCGCCCATTCCATGTCCATCGGCCGCCCGTAGTGCGCCTCGATGGTGCACGCGTAGCCGGCCAGCTCCAAGACGTCGGAATCCGTGAGGCAGAACCGAGCGCGGTCGGACTTTGGTGTGGGGACGTTTCGCGTCGTGTTCTTCGTCTCGCCTTCGACGAGGATCATCTTCACTGCCTTGTCGCCGATGAGGCGGCGCAACACAGCGCGATGCCCGGAGAGATAGGTCGGCTTGTGGACGTAGAACTCGTCCGGGTCAACAGCACCCTGAACCACATTTTCGCCAAGGCCGTAGGCGCCCGTCACGAAGACGGCATCGCGAAAGCCCGACTCGGTGTCGATGGAGAACATCACACCCGACGAAGAGATGTCGGAGCGCACCATCTTCATCACGCCGATCGACAGAGAAACCTTGAAATGGTCGAAGCCCTGATCGATTCGGTAATGAATCGCGCGGTCAGTGAACAGACTGGCGAAACACCGGCGGCACGTGTCCAGCAGACTCTCTTCGCCTTTGATGTTGAGATACGAATCCTGTTGGCCGGCAAAGCTCGCCGTCGGTAGGTCCTCGGCGGTCGCCGAGCTCCGCACGGCGAGACTTACCTCCTCGCCGTACTCCTGCTGAAGCTTGCGGTAGCCATCCAGAATCTCGGTGGCCAGATCGTCGGGAAGCCCCGCGCCGTAGACGATCTCACGCGCGCGCTTGCCCTTACGTGCTAGCGCGGCGACGTCGTCGGGGTCGAGCTCGTCAAGTTCGGCATGCAAACGGTCCCAGGCGCCGGCCCTGTCCAACATGTGGCGATAGGCCTGGGCGGTGATGGCGAATCCGTGTGGGACACGGACGCCCTGCTCGGACAGCTTCTGGAACATCTCACCCAGCGATGCGTTCTTTCCGCCGACCAGCGGCACATCATCGATACCGAACTCCTCAAAAAAGCGGACGTACTTGGATGTGCTCATGACCTGTCCTCTCTTAGCGCGTCAAACAGTCGGCCCGACGTGCACGTCACGCGGTGTCGAACTCGCCCGGTATCGTTGTCCGACAACGCCGCCTGCGATAGCACCACAATTGCCAACCTCGCACAGCGGCAGGCATGGTGCCAGGGCCGAAGGTCACCCGAACGGGATACGAGCAGCTACTCGTCTTCGCCGCTGGGACCATCGTCCGTGCGGAGTTAAATAAGGATCAGGTCCGGGCCGGTGATGGTCACAGCCCAGCCCAGATGCGCCGGGTTGCCGCTAAGAAGCTACCGGCGATTCCTGAGATCACCAGCAGCAGTTGGCCGTTCGCTCCCCAAAGCAGACCGGCCCACAGACCTGCCGACAAGACCGCGATGCCCGTCGCGCCCTCCAGCCGCGGTCAGCGGCAATAGCGGGTATAGCAATTCGCTGGCAGCGTCTTGGAGGAAGGAAACAGCCGACAACACCCAGACATTGCGTGTCAGCCAGCTGCTCGTTCTAACCCGATGAGAGGTCACCGGATCGCTTCTCCCAGCACTCAATCTGCGGATGTGTCCTCGGCCTTGGCGACGCAACGCAACGCATCGATAGCGGCAAAGATCAACCGGGAAATCGGACCGTGGTCCCGGGCATCAGCTGAACGACTCGACCGCGGCATTCCACTTCGACTCCGGCAGCGTCGCGCGGATCCACACTGATGATGACGCCCTTTCCACTAACCCGCAGGTGCAGGTGCAGACCGCGGTAATGGATCGGGAATGCCAGCACGCCAAGTTCTTCCGGCCAGTACGGCGAGAGAATGATGCGGTTGGACCGGGTCTCCATCCCCGTGAAGCACCGCTGCATCAGGTCGACGCTGCCGGCCATCGCCGCCAGGTGGATGCCTTCGGACGTGGTACCGCCCTGGATGTCTGAGACGTCGGACTTCAGCGCCTGTCGAAAGAACTCCATGGCACGATCGCGGTTGGCCCGGGCCAGCACCCAGGTGTGCACGACACCGCTGAGCGTCGACCCGTGCGACGTACGAGCCAGGTAGTAATCGACCAGTTCCGGGACCTTGTCGGAGATGAAGCGGTAGCCGAGGCGGTCGAGCAGCTCGCATAACTCCGTCGCCGACATCAGGTAGAGCAGCATCAGGACGTCGGCCTGCTTGGAAGCCTTGTACCGGTTCACGTCGTCGTCTTCCGCCTCGAGGATGCGGTCGAGGCGCTGGATATTGCCGTACCGCTGCCGGTACCCCGCCCAGTCCAGTTCCTCCAACTCGCCGTATCCCTCGAACTGGCTGATGATGCCATCGTGGAACGGGACGAACATCTTTCGGCTGACCTCGTCCCAACGCTCCAGTTCGTCATTCTTCAGTCCGAGTGTCTCGAGCAGATCGAGTCGATTCGGCAGCGGTAGCAGTTTCAGTGCGTCGAGGGCGCGCATGATCACCCAGACCGCCATCACGTTGGTGTAGGCGTTGTTGTCGATGCCGTCGTAGGGCGCATCAGGGTAGCCCGAGTGGAATTCGTCGGGCCCGATGACCCCTCGGATGCTGTAGCGGTCGCGCTCCTGGTCGTAGGTGGCCCTACTCACCCAGAAGCGTGCGATCTCGGCCAGCAGCTCCGCGCCGTAGTCGATCAGGTACGCGAGATCCCCGGTGACCTGATAAAACTTCCACGCGCTGTAGGCGACGGCGATGCCGATGTGGTGCGCACGAGCGCTGCCGTCGGGGTTCCACCGGCCGCTGCGCGGATTGAGGTGCAGGCGTTGGCTTTCCTCGCGTCCATCGCTGCCGGATTGCCAGGGGAACATCGCTCCGGAGTAGCCGGCCGCCTGGGCGGCGTGACGTGCCTCGGGCAGGCGCCGGTAGCGGTATCCCAGCAGCGACCGGGTGATTGCGGGTAGTCGTAAGTTGAGCACGGGGAAGATGAACAGCTCGTCCCAGAAGATGTGTCCGCGGTACGCCTCACCGTTCAGTCCGCGAGCCGGTATCCCGACGTCGAGATCGCAACTGTTGGGGGAGACCGTCTGAAGCAGATGCAGGAGGTGCAGTCGCAGGATGCGCGATTCGTCGGTGAAGTCTTCGAACTCGACGGACAGGCGTTCCCACAGATGTACCCAGGCACTCACATGCCCGTCGCGCAACTCGGCAAACCTGCCGAGTCGGCCCACCCAGCGCTCGGCATCGACAGCAGGCTCGGATGTCGCGGCATCGCGCCCGGTGAACAGGGTCACGGTCTTCTCCACCGTCACCGTCTCGCCGGATGACAGTTCGATGGCGATGTCATGACCGATTTCTGCTTCGCGGTCGACCAGGCGGTAGGTGGCCGGGACGGCAGTCCCGTCCCGCCACACGACGGTTCTCGCTGCCATGGCAATCGGAATGCGCGATTGGGTGGTCTGAACTGACAGCAGTACGGAATTGCCGGAGATCTCCCGCTTTTCCAGCAACCCGAGATGATGGCTGGCCAAATCGCGATACCGCTCGACGAGCGAATTCGTCACGTTGCCGTCCAGCGTGGAGCGAATCTCGATGGTCCCCGACCAATCCTCGGCGAGAATCGTCGTCTGCAGGGCGCCGACGTGGGGCATGTGCATCGCGGCAAATCGTCGCTGGGTAAGCGAACTGGTGCGTCCGGCGTCGTCGCGGAAGCGCACCTCCCTGGTCAGTATCGCGCCGCGTAGGTCGAGGTGCTGCCGGTAGGACAGCACGTTCACCGCGTCGATGTCGAACCAGCTGCCGCCGTCGACGCGGAAGGTCAGCGCAAGCCAGTTGGGCAGGTTGACCAGGCTCTCGTTGTCGATTTCGGTGCCCGATACGTCGTCGACGAGGCGGTTGTAGACGCCGGCGGCATAGGTGCCGGGATAGTGCACCTGGTCGGCTTCCGCTTCGGGCGCAGCGCCCCGAGTGGCGAAGTAGCCATTTCCTACCGTGCACAACGACTCACGAAGCTTCTCGCTCTGCGGGTCGTACCCGTCATAGGTGAAATCCCATGCCGTGGAAGACTTCTCACGTTTAATCGCTAGCCAATTCGATCCGCGCTGCACGAACTCCCGCACCTCATCGGGACTCTGCAGAGCGAAACGGGCGGCCGTCTTTCGGTCGCCATCCTCGTCGTGGCGCACGACAATCCCGATGCCGTCGAATTGGACTGCGTCGAAAGCGTCTTCGTCGGAGAGGTCGTCGCCGATGTAGATCGGCAGCAGGGAACCCGTCGCGTCGATGCGATCGCGAATCCAGGCCAGCGTGGTCCCTTTGTCCCAGTCGATGTCGGGCCGCAGCTCGACCAGCATGCGCCCGTTGGTCACGCGTAGGCCGTCCCGCTGTCCGAGCTTGTGTGTGGCAGAGATGATCGCGCCGATGTGCTCCGGCGCGACCTCGCGGTAGTGGACCGCGACGGCGAAGCGCTTGTGCTCCACTCGCACTCCGGGAATTTCCGCCAGGCTCTTGCCTAACTCGGCAGCCGCACCCTCGAGCACATCGACGGCGGCGGCCGCCGCTTCGTTGCGATGGTAGGTGCCGTCCGGTTCGGTTAGCTCAAAGCCGTGACTGCCCGCGTACCAGATACCCGGTACCGGTACCCGGGCGCGGATATCGGCGAGGTCGCGGCCGCTCAGTATGGCGACAGGGCATTGCGACGCCAAGCTTTCCAGCGCCTCGGCGGCTCCGTCGACGAGGGTGGCGGCGCCGGGATCGGCAACGATGGGGGACAAGGTTCCGTCGTAGTCGATGAACAAGACCGGTTCTCGCGCGCTCAGAACACCGATGACCTGACCGTATGACTCCACCGCATCGGGGAGCTTCGAGATCCGCCTGTCACCCGCGCGAACCGCGACGTCCTCCAGATCCGCAACCACCACGTCGGCGCCGCGCTCCAGCAACCGGTCGGGATTCCCGGAGCCGTCGACACCGATGACAAGCGCGAAACCGCCGTCCTGAGCCGCCGCGATCCCGGCGCCGGCGTCGTCGACGACGACGGACCGTTGCGGGCGCGCTCCGAGTCGGCGAAGTGCTTCGGCAAGGAACGCGGTGGGGACGCCGTCGACAAAGGCGCCGAAGAGATCATCAATCCCAGCGGATTTCAAGAGTTGTTCACCGCCCAGGCGCAACGAATATGCCGCCGTGGCGACTCCTGCCTCGAGCAGTTTTCGCACCAGGTTGATCGTCGAGTCGAGCACCGGAACACCGTCAGTGTCGGTCAGCACGGCGTCGAGGTTGAAAATCACGGCGTCGTGGTAGCGCGGGTCCACGGTGACCGGCGCCGTCATCGCGATGTCTTTACTCGAGCGGACAACCATTGGGCGGGATCGATATCTACGGGGTCGGCGACCATCTCGAAGAGCCGCTCGACATCTTCGCGGAGGCAGTGCGCGGTGCCAGGCGTCAGCAGCATGGCACCGCCGGCCGCGATGCCCAGTCGCACCGCCTTGTCGAGTTGCCAGCCGCGCTTAAGGCCGACGGTGATACCGGCGGTCATGGCGTCCCCGGCGCCCACACCGCTGCCGGAAGGCACCTCTACAGCTGAATAACGTTGGCTTCCAAGCGGTGTGGCGAGCAGAGCGCCCTCAGACCCGAGTGACACGACGACGAATTGGGCGCAGCCGCGGTCGATGAGTTCGTGTGCCGCGGCGAGCTGCTCTGATTCGCTGATGAGTTCTCGTCCGACACATTCGCGTAGTTCTCGCACGCTCGGCTTGAGCAGGTAGACGCCGGAGGAGACATGTCGCAGTCCGGCCCCTGACGTGTCGAGAATCAGCGGTGCATCGCGCTCGCGACAGATGTCGGCGACCCGCTGATAGAAGTCGGCAGGCGCTCCGGGCGGCAGGCTGCCGCTCGCCACTACGAAGTCCGCGGATCCTGCTGCGGCGCTGAGCGTGTCGAGGCACTCGGTCAGCTCGACGTCGGTGAGCCGCGGGCCTGGGAGCACGAATCGGTACTGCTTTCCGGTGCTGTGCTCGTCCACGGTGAAGCTTTCCCTGGTGGAATTAGTCACGCTGATCCGCTGCACCGGAACCCCGGAGGCAGCGACAAGATCAGTCACCTTGTCGCCGGCATGGCCGCCCGCTGGAAAGAGCGCCAATACCGACTCGCCGAGCACGTGGGCGATTCGCGCGACGTTGATTCCGCCGCCGCCGGGATCGTAGCGGGGCAGCCCGCAGCGCATTTTGTCGGTGGGGATGACCCGATCGGTGGCCGTGGTGATGTCGAGTGCCGGATTCATGGTCAGGGTAACAATTCTGGTTCCCGACTTCGCCGGTGCCTTCATTGCCATGAGTTCTGCCTTGTCGGAAGTGTAGTTGAGCTGCACCCCGAATCCGACCAGTTCAGGGACACCGGCAATAGGGACGGAAGTCCCGCGTCCGGGGGCCGTTCGTCGGCGCTGAATTCAGCGACGGTCCGGATGCTGGGTCTGCTGGTGTGTCGGGGCCATCGGCCGTCACGCTGAAGACACTGATAAGGGTCGTTGTTCCTGGGCTGACACGATGCGAGCAACCAGCTCGCCGCCACGGATGACCTCAATCGTCTGCCCTGCCGCAACCCTGTCGAAGTAACGCCCCGCACGCTTTCGCAATTCGTCAAGCTCGATTTGCCGACCACCGCCCGCCGGGATCGCCGTTATCCTCGAGTCATCGGCCGACACGATCCGCGCCAATAACCTGCCGCCACGGACAACATAAATCGTCTCCCCTGCCGCAACCCGATCGAAGCACCGCCCGGCACGCGTTCGCAGTTCGTCAAGCCCGACCCATCCGCCGGTGTCCGGTCCAACGGGTTTGACAGATCCCGCCGGAATCGGAGCCACTCTCCAGTCGCCGACCGACACGATCCGTGCCACCAACTTGCCGCGACGGACGACATCGATCGTCTCCCCGGCGGTAACTCGCTCAAGATACCCACACGTGTTACTCCGGAGTTGGCCCAGGCCAATCACTTCCGGCATTGTGCTCCGATCTCTGCAGTTCAGCGGCCGCGGTTGCACCGCGCACTCGGAGCGTTCCGGCGGTTCCGCGCGGTCGCCTCAAGTATATGACTGTACGTGCGGTCAGTGTCAACGTTCCGAGGTTAGCGAAGAATTCGTACGACGAGCTGTGCGTGCCGAGCAGTGGCGCGCCGCCGACCGGGTGCGGGATTTGGGCGAAAAGCATTGCAAGTGAGAATGATTGAACGCGCGCAACACGGTGACGACCTCGATTCAGCCGGGTGGTGTCAGCATGTCCTTCCATCCGTCGTCGCCTGTCTTACTCGAATTTTCGACTGTGTACTTGACACCGTCGGGCCCCACCAGTTCACCGCTCTGTGGACTGTAAACGGCCGGGGGAGGCCCGGTGGGCGTATAGACGCAGGGATTTGGCTGCTGCCCATTGCACTGGACGGTCCCCGATCCCGGCCGTTGCAGCACATCGCTGATGGGAGGTGGTGTCCCCGCCACCCTGTCGGACGGTGCTGGGTTGACGCCGTTGTTGATCGACGGCGCGGGTATCACCTGACCGGGTTTCACCGGCTGGTCGCAGCGCGCCGCGGGCGCCGGGCAGGTCAGGATCTGGTTCGGGTCGCCATACCACGGGTTGGTGCCCGACGGGACGTATGGCTTGGGGTCGCGACATTCGCGCGGCGTTGCGGCGCGTTTACCCGGGACGTCTACGCACGGGATGTTGCGGGCCCCGCGCACGGCGTTGGCGGGAGTGTCCTGCGGGATTTTGCAATAGGTTCCCGAGGGCATCGGCGCCAGGCTGGTGTCCGCCGGAGACCGCCACTCAGCTGCCGGGAGGAAGCCGGTCAGGCACGGTGGGGGCTGGTTGATTGTCAGCGAGGTACCAAGCGCGGCGTAGCCGGGGAAAGGCGTTGTCACTGTTTGGCCTTCGGATGCGCCCTGTGGATAGGCCACCAGCAATTGCTCGACCCCCTTGTGGTAGCGCTTGAGCATATCCAGCACGATCTCCAGATTCGCCAGGGTCTGCGGCAGCGACTCGCGGACGTCGCTGAACACCGCATCGACCTGATCGGCGGTCGGTGCGGCGTGAGTCAAGATGCTTTGCACGTGCTGGTCGTTTTCGGCGCTCTGCGCGGCCAGGATGTCCAGGTTGTGCGACCAGCGCTGGATCGAATCACCCGAATTGACTTGGCTGTCGATCAGCGGCCCGGAGTTTTGGACGATGTCGTTGACGTCGCCGATGTTGGTCTTGAAGTCGCCGGCGATCGCTTGCGTCGCATCGACCAGTCGTTGCAGTGCGGGGCCCAAACCGCCGACCGCTTGGGCTGTTTCGTCAAGCAACGATGCGATCTTGTCCTTGGGCAGCACAGCGAGTCCGCGATTAGCGGCGTCTAGCGCCGGCCCGATCTCCGTGGGCACGGTGCCCTTGCTGATGGTCTGCCCCGGCGAAAAGTATTGGCCCGGGTTGCCTACCGACACCAGGTCCAGATATTGCTCACCGACGGCCGACACCGAATGTACGTTCGCCGACGCGTCAATCGGGATCTTGTAACTGTTGGCGATACTCATCGTCGCCCGCGCGCCGGTCTCGGTCGGCTCGACGGCGGTGACCGTGCCGATGGTCGCGCCGCGATAAGTCACGTTTGCCGTCTTGTACAGACCGCCCGAAGTGGGCAGGTCCGCCTTCAACGTGTACTGGCCAATCCCCGCTGCACTGGGAATCTGTAAGTAGTACCAGCCCAACACAATTGCCGTGAGCACACTCAGAATGCTGAAGATGATCAGCTGGCGCCAGATGAAGCGGGTCAACATTGCCTGTCGGCCCTTTCGACCAGTGGGCCGCCCGGGGCGTCGTTAGGGTTCGGCGTGTAGCGGACATCCGGGATCATCGTTTCGGGGTCGCGGCCCCAGGCTTGCTCGAGCGCGCGCAGCGCTCCGGAGAATCCGGTCCCGGTGAGGATGGCGTTGTCGACCGAGCTGAGGGTCAGGTCGAGCGTCAGCGACAAGTTGAAGTAGTCGCCGCGGAACGACTTTGGCACCGCGTCGACGTCGAATGGCCGGACGAGGATCAGCTTGAGTGCGCGGATCAGGTACGGCGCGGCACGGCCCAGTTCTCGCAACGGACACTGCAGCGACAGCAGATCCTGGTGCAAGTCGCTCCGCGAGGCGGACAGGTATTGGTCGGCGACCTGGCTGAGCCGGCCTACCGAGTCGACCGCGTCGATTAAAAGTCTCTGCTTATCGGCGAAATGTTTGATCAGCGGCGGGAATTCGGTGAGGACCCGATCCAGAACGTCGGAGCGGGAGCTTACGTACGTCAACAGCCGGTTGGTGGAATCGATGGCTCTGGTGATGTCTTCTCGTTGCTCGTTGAGTCGGACGGTGAAGGTGTCCAGCTTGCCGAGGAAGGCGCGGATCTGGTCGGCGCGCCCGTTCACGATGTTGTAGACCTCGTTCTGCACCACTTCGAGGTTCGGGACGCCGCCGCCGCGCAAGATCAGCGCGAGACTGGCCAGCGTCTGTTCGGTCGTGGGGTAAGTGGACGAATTACTCAGCGGGATGGTGTCGCCGTCCCGGAGCAGCTCTGGAGACGGGTTGGGTGGTGAGGTCAGCTCGACATGCTGAGAACCCAGGAGGCTTGTCTGCCCGATCTTGGCGGTGGCGTTTTTGGGTAGCTTGACGCTCTTGTCCAGCCGTAGCGTCAGCGTGGCGACCCAGTTCTTCAGTTGGATCGCGCGTACGGTGCCGACAAAGACATCGGCCACCCGCACCCGGCTGTTGTCGTTCAGGGCCAGCGTGTCTGGTATCTGCACGTAGACGATGTAGGAGCCGGGCCCGCTGCCCGGGCCACCGGGCATCGGGACATTCGCGATTCCGTGCCACTTCGCACACGACGTGAGCGCTACGGCAGCGCCCAGTACGGCCAGACCTTGCCAAGCCCGGTGCCGAGTGCGAGAAACCAACGCACGCAACGTGATTGCGCCCCTCACGAGCCTGGCCCTGTCGACGCGGCGGCCACAGCGGGCGGCGGCGGTCCAGCTGGAGTCGGTGCGACCGGTCCCGGGACCACACCCGGTGCGGGCGGCGGGGGCGGGATCGGCACCTGCGGTGGATTCTGCCCGATGACCGGTGCGATCGGGTTCTCGTCGTACGCATTGGGCGGTCCCGGCGGAGTCTGCAGCGTGGGTGGCGGGGGAGCGGTGTCGGCGCCGCCCATCAGTTCGGCCAGAGATTCGGGGGTCAACAGGCCTCCGGTGATCGGCCCCACCTGGGTGCCTTGCATCCCCGGCGCGACAACCCAGCCGGGCTGCGTGTTGCGGTGCGAGAACGGGGTGTCGGGCACCCAAATCCCCGGCACCGTGGTGTCCTTGTACCCGCTCGGCGGCTGCAGCCGCGGCTCGGAGTAGGCGACTTCCTTGGGTAACGTTTCGGCCGTGCTGAACAGGTTCAGCCCGAACGGCAAGTAGTTGAACTTGATCGCATCGAGAACTGGCGCCAGGTATTGCGCACACAGTTCGGCGGATTCCTGATAGCCCAGCCGGCTGCCGGCCTGAATCATGCTGCACATGAACTGCATTGGATTCGCGAAGTTGGGGATTGCCGGGATGGACATGACCGCGCCGTGTGCGGGGTGGTAGATCTGGCTGAGGTTGGTCTCTAGCGTCGGCAGGACGTGCAGGGCCGTCTCCAAACCATTCAGCGGCTCCGGTTGGACCAGCGTGGTGGTCAGGTTGGCGAGGTTGTCGACGTCGTGCGCGAACACCTCTCGGTTCTTGGCCAGGAACGGGCGCAATGTCGAGAGCAGGCTGTCGAACTGCTGTATCGCATTTGCGAGGTCCGCGTTAGACCCGGTCAATCTGTCGGTGAACTGGGCGAGGTTGCGATTCAGCGCAACAAACTGCTGGTCGTCTTTGTGCAGGGCGTTGACAAACAGCGCGAGGCTGCGCACCACCGCGAAGAAGTCGCCACGGCCCTGGTTCAGCGCAGTGAGCGCCTGCGACAGGCTGTTCAGCGTGGTGTTGATCTGCTTGCCCTTGCCGGCCAGCCCGTCGGCGAAAGCCTCGACGAGGTCACCGAAGGGGCCCTTGGGCTGCTCGGGCGTCGGGCCGAGCTTGTTGATGGTGTTGGCGACGCTCTCGCGCAGTTGGTCGAACTCCGTCGGCACTTCCGTGCGCTCGATGGGGATCACTGCGTTGTCGCCCATCACCGGGCCACCCTTGTAGGGCGGCTCTAACTGAATGCTGCGCGACGCCACCAGTGTTGGGCTCACGACCACCGCGGACGCGTTGGCGGGCACCTTGTATTTGTTGCTGTAGTGGAACGTCACCTTCATCTTGCCGCCGGCCGGCTCAATCTTGTCGACTGAACCCACGCGGACGCCCATGATCTGGACTTTGTCGCCGGAGTAGAGCGCGTTCGCCGCTGGGAGGTAAGCGACCACGGTGTTGGTGGTCAACTTCTGGTAAAGCTGCCAGCCGACGAATCCTGCGACAAGGGCCAGCACCACTACCATCGCTCCGATGACCCTGCGGGGCCGCATGTTGCGGAAAGCAAAGATGCTGCTCAATTCTGACTACCTCCCGTGATGCCGCTACCGCCCGTGCCGCCCGGGTTGATGAAGGGCGCCGGCAGCTGCTGTCCGGGGCCCGGAGCCGTCGGTGGCCCCGGAGGAAGCCCCGGCGCGAACGCCGACGGTGGTGGGGTGGGGCCGGCCGGTTGCAGGCCTTCGGTGCGCGCACCCGGCGGTGCGTTGAGCGGCAGCGGCACCGGTGTGCCGGGGACGACCGGAGGCGGCTCGCCTGGCCGCCCGGCGATCGGGATTCCCGGCGTCGGTGGCAGCCCGTTCGGGTTGGGTGGCGACGACTGCACGTCGGTCGGTGCCGGGAAGTTGCCGCCGAACGGGCCGGCGTCTACCCCGGTGCAGGGCAGCGGATTCCATGGCCGCGGCGGCGCGCCTGGCGCCGGTACGTACGAACACGCTGTTCCCGGTGGGACGGCCGGTCCCGGATGATCCGGGGTGCCTTCCAGTACCGGGGGAGCGGGCGGTGGCGCGCCGTTGGGGAACCGGGTGCCGTTGGGGTCGGGCCAGCGGAACGCGGGCAGGCCGGCGTTGCGCCAGAAGTCCTCCGGGTCGATGCCACGCTTCTTGAAGGCGGCGTCGACAAACGGCTGCAAGACCCAGTACGGAAGAAGATTGGACAGGACTATCTTGAAGTACGGTCCGGACGCGACGGATTCGCCGAGCGACGCCGCGAATTGGCTTACATACGTGAGGGTTTGAGCCAGGTCGTCCTTGCGTGCCACCAGCACGTCGCTGAGGGCGCGCAACTGTTCGAGCACGTGATTCAGGTTCGGGTTGTCGTTGATGAATCCCTGCACCTGCGCCGAGAAGGCGGAAATGTTCTGCAGCAGGGCGTCGATGGCCTGGCCGCGTTCGTTGAACGCGGACAGCAGCGTCTTGGCGTTGACGAGCAGTCGGTTGATCTGCTCGCTGCGGTCACCGAGCACGCTGGCAACCTGGTTGGCCTGAGCGAGCAGGTGCTTGATCTGTTCGTCGCGCTTGCCGATGGTGTCGGAGAATTTGGCCAACCCGTCGAGAGCGGGGCTCAGATGTGGGTAGGTCTGATCGATGGTCTGCGACAACACATTCAGCGACTGCTTGACGCTGCCGATGTCCCAGCCCGCGGCGGCCTTGTTGACGTCGAAGACCGCGTCATAGAGCTGATAGGGGGTGGTGCTTTGGCCCAGCGGCAACACGCCCCCGGGCGGCAACGTGTGGTTTCCCCGCGGCTCGATCTCGAGCACCTTCTTGCCCAGAATGGTGTCGGTCTTGATCGCGAGCCGGCTCTCGGTGCCGATGGTGTTGGGGCCGATCGAGAACTTGATCACGACGTGGTCGCCGTCGATGTCGAGCGCCTGCACCGTGCCGACATTCACGCCGGAGATGCGTACCTTGTCGTTCTTGTTCAGTTGACCGGTGTCGGCGAACTGCCCGTAGTAGCTGGGGCTGGCGAACAGCATCGGGACACTGGTGAAGCTCTGGCCGACGGCCACAACGAGCACCAACACGCCGATGCCCATCAGCCCGGCGCGGCCGCGGTTGAAGTCAGTCAGGGTTCTCATTGCGGCGTGCACCTACCCGTGGGCTGCTGCCAGATCCGGACGGTGCGGACCGGGCCACCGGCCTGCAATCCGTTCCACTTGATCGTGAGGTCGCAGAGGTAGAAGTTCACCCAGTCTCCGTAGAGGCCGATGCTGCGTCCGATCAGGTTGAGCGCGGTCGGCGTTTTGCGGATCAGATCGCTGAGCTGATCGCTTTGGTCAACCAGCGGCTGCTGAAGAGCCTCCAGATAATTAATCTCCTTGTGCAGCAAAGGGCGGTTGTCCGCCAGCAGCTCGGCCACCGTTCCGGCGGCGTTGCTGATGTTCGCGGTGCCGGCGGCCAGCGGATCTGCGTGATTCGTCAGCCCACTGATCAATTTCTCGAAGTTGTCGACCGTCTGGTCGAATTCCTTGCGATGCCTGACCGTGGTGTCCAGCACGACGTTCAGGTTCTTGACCACTTCGCCGATCGCCTGGTCGCGCTGAGCGAGGTGCTCGGTCAGCTGCGCGGTCTGCTCGAGGATGTCGTTGATGGTGCCGCCCTGACCCTGAAACACGGTGATGATTGCCGACGCGATGGTGTTGACCTTCTGCGGATCGAGCGCACGGAACAGCGGCTTGAATCCACCGATCAGGGCGTCGAGGTCCAGCGCCGGTGACGTTCGAGACAGCGGGATGAATCCACCTGGCGGCAGGACCCGATTCACGCCCTCACCCTCGCCTCGTTTGAGCTCTAGGTAGCGGTCGGCGAACAGATTGAGGTAGCGGATCTGCGCGGTCGTCGACTGGTAGAGCGGTATCGAGCGGTCGACAGCGAAGTCCACCCGTACCCGCGTGCCGCCTTCGACCAGCTGCACCTTTTTGACCTTGCCGACCTCCACTCCGGCAGCGCGGACGAACTGGCCGTCCTTGAGCCCGGTGGCGTTGCTGAACTCAGCGGAATAGCTGTTGGTGCTGTTGAAGCGCATCTGACCGAACACCACGACGATCGACAGGGTGATCAGCACCAGCACCAAGGAGACGATGCCGAGCTTGATAGCGGAGCCGGTGATTTTCATGGGTTGATCGTGTTGTCCCCGACTTGGCGGCCCCACACATACTCGATGGCGTACGGGGAGCCGGTGTCCAGATGGTTGTACGGTGCAAGGCTGGCGCCGGTGTCCACCACCAGAGACGGCGCCGGCCACAGGTCATGAGTGATGGCCTGCCAGCACCCCGGCGCACCCCCGGGCCCGCCGCGAGCATTCACCCGCGGCAGATTGTCCGGATACACATAGGGATTCGGCGCCCCGCCCACCACTCCGGCCAGCCCGAGGAGCCCCATGGTGGCCGCTGTTCCGGCCAAACCCGGGAGGGTCAGTAGGCCTCCCAACCCTGACGTCAGCTCGGTCATGGTGTGCAGCGCGTAGCCGTTGCCGCCGCCCGTCGTCTCGTAGGCGTGGGGTTCTTCGTCGTAGTAGTTGCGGACGGTGCAGAAGATCTCGGGGCTGTAGGTATCGAGCAGCTGGGCGGTGGGCATCAGATCGGCGGCTCCGCGCTGCAGGTAGGGCCCGCCGCGCGCGAAGAGGTCTGCGCCGCTGTTGCCCAATCCGGCCGCGGCCAGCAACGCGGCATCCAGGTCGGCTTCCTGGCGGTGCAGCGTGCGCGCGGTAGTCACCGAGTTGTTGAGGGCGTCGAACAGATCCGGTGCAGCGTCCGCGTAGGTGTCGCCCAGGGCCGCCAACTGTTGGATGTCATGTCGGATCTGCAGCATCTGCGGATTGATGTCGTCGAGGATGGCGTTGCCGTTGACGATCGACTGCCCGAACTTGTCGCCCAGCCCGGTCAGTGCCTGCGCGGCGGCGGCCAGCGTCAGGTTCACCTTGACCGGATCCACCTTTTCCGTGATGGAGTTAAGCGTCTCGAACAACGTGTTGAACTCGGTTGTCACGGACCTCGCATCGATCACTTGCTGCGGTGTGATGCGTTGCGGTGTAGGGTTTTTCGGCGAGGTCAGCGACACATACTTGTTGCCGAACACCGTGGTGGCCTTGATAACGGCGTCCACGTTGGCCGGAATCAGCTTGACGTACCTCGGATTCACGTCCAAGACGAACTTGGCCGCCGGTATGCCGTCACGCTGGGTCTCCGAAATGCTGGCCACCCGGCCGATTTCCGCGCCGTTGTAGGTGACCTTCGACCCCGGATCCATCACCAAACCCGCCCGGGGAGCCAACATCGTCAAGCGTGTCGTCGGCGTGAGCTGGCCCCGAAACTGCAACCACACGAGCGCCAACACCATCGCGGCGACCACCAAGAACACCGCGGCCGCGGTCTTGTACGGCGGAATACGTGGCGGGTTCTCGTGCACCGGGGTCGTCATGGCGGTTACACGGTGAGGTTGAAGTTCGGGCTCTTGCCGTAGACCGCCATCGCGGTCAGGACGACCACCAGGACGATCGTGATCAACGACAGCCGCATCGACCGGCCGACCGCTTCACCGACGCCGACCGGCCCGCCGGTGGCGGTGTAGCCGTAGTAGCAATGGGTGGTCATCACGACTACCGCAACCAGGATCACCTCCGCGAACGACCAGCCCACGTCGGTGAGGCGCAGGAAGGTGTGGAAATAGTGGTTGTACGTGCCGATGGACTGCCCGTAGAACAAGACCGTGGTGACCTGCTGGGACAGGAAGGCCATGGTCATCGCGAACCCGTAGAGCGGGATGATGACGACGAGACCCGCCACCACCCGGGTCGACGCCAGGAAGGCGATCGACCGCATGCCCATCACTTCCAGGGCGTCGATCTCCTCGCTGATGCGCATGGCGCCCAGTTCGGCGGTGGCGCCGGCGCCGACTGTGGCGGCCAGCGCCTGACCGGCGGCCACTGGCGCCACAAACCGCACATTGACCAGTGCGGCCAAAAATCCGGTGAATGCCTCGACACCGATGTTGCCCAGCGTCGCGTAGCCCTGGATGGCGACCAGCGAACCGGCGGACAGGGTGATGAAGCCGACGATGGCGGTGGTGCCACCGACCACGGCCATCGCGCCGGTGCCCATCCCCATCTGGGCAACCATCCGGAGCAGCTCTTTGCGGTAGTTATGCAGCGCGAAGGGGATCTGCCCCACCGCGTTCATTGCGAACCAGACCATCTGCCCGATCTCGACCAGTAGCCGGGCCGGGGCCTCGCCATATCGACGGAGGGCGGCCCGCGGGAACGGCAAATGGATATGTGGCGCGGGAGCCGCTGTAACCCTCGTCATGTCAACGCCCCGTTCCAAAGCGGACACCGATGGTGGTCAGCGCCGCGTTGACCGCGAAGAGCGCGATGAAACACAGCACCACCGTCTCGTTGACGGCGGTGCCCAGACCTTTGGATCCGCCGCGGACGATGAGCCCGCGATAACACCCGACCAGGCCGGCGATCAGCCCGAACGTCGCGGCTTTGATAAACGCGATCACCACCTCGGGCAGGCCGGTGAGTGCGGTCAACGTCGAGAGGTAGGCACCGCTCGAAACGTTCTGCAGGTACACGCTGAACAGGTAGCCGCCCCCCAGGCCGACGGCGACCACGAGGCCGTTGAGCAGCACGGCGACGATCGTCGAGGCGACCACGCGCGGCACCACTAGCCGGTGGATCGGGTCGATGCCGAGCACCTCGAGCGCATCGATTTCCTCGCGGATAGTGCGCGCACCGAGGTCAGCGCAGATGGCGGTGCCCCCGGCGCCCGCCACCACCAGCACCGTCACGATCGGGCCGAGCTGGGTGACCGCGCCGATCGCGGCACCAGCACCCGAGACGTCGGCGGCGCCGATCTCGGCCAGTAGCAGGTTGAGCGTGAAGATGAGCAGCACGGTTTCCGGAATGGACACCGCGATAGTGGGCAGCAGTGATACCCGCATCAGGAACCAGCCATTCCAGATGAACTCGCGCCATTCGAACGGCTGCCTCAGGGCTTTAGCTGTCAGCACGCACATGCGGAAGAATCCGCCGGCCACTTCTGCCCCGGGTCGGATCCGATCGAGTACTTTGCCGCCAAACACGTTCGAGGTAGTCATCCGCGCGGATCCCGACGTAACCACACGCGGCGCGTCGCGACCGCAGCAGGTTTCCCGGTCAACCTCGTCATGATCGCCTCCGCACTACGAAAGGCGATTCGCTGGAAAGCATTTCGGGCTTCGCGTGAAGGACGATAATTTCCGGTTTCCTGGTACCAAGTTCCGGCACAACGATTCCTCGTGTGACGCGCGGCGTAACGCATCGCAGGAGCTGGCCGATCATGTGGTCCTCCCGACCCCCAGTTTCGGTTCCTGGACCTCGGCTCACGTCGCTCTCGCTTGCGCCACCCAGCAACTATGACATTAGACCGTACGGACGGTCAATTACTTTCGGTGCCTGAGTTCCGATCACACGAGGCATTTGCGTTTCCCCCGGCCGGCGACGGCGTTCATCGGTCGCGCTACTTGAACGAGGTGAACGCACCGGCGTTGTCAGCTCGGCCACCCGCGTCGATCAAGTCCCAGCCAGGGACCTCCATACGAAGCAGCTACGGCCAATTACCGCACTGCACAGCGCATTCTGTCGCTACGGGGTCAATCCGGTGCACCCGATACCGCGGCAAGGCACTCGCGAACCACCGTGACGACCTCCGTCGAAGGGTCCGCCCACTTGCTGAGCCCCAACCGGTCCAGCAACAGTCCGCCGAGGAACACGTCGACAAAAGCGGCGCCGACGTGTTCGGGTGTCGGGGAATCGGCGGGATCGAACCACACCCACATCCACTCCAGTGATCCCCACAGCTGCAGTGCCGCCAGTTCGACGTCCACGCTTCGGAATACACCGCTCTCGATCCCGCTGCGGATCTCGTCGATCGCGAGCGTCTGCAGTTGATGGCGCAACTTCCGAACTTGCTGCATTGCAGGGTCATCCGACAACTGAACCACCTCGCGCTGACTTGCCACGGTCGCGTCGCGGGCGATCACTTGCAGCAGCGCGGAGGCGTAAATGATTGCAGCGATGCGTTCGTGCGGCGCGGCCAAGCGATCCCACACCATCCTCAGTGCATCGAGCTGGACGGCCAAGTGGGTTTCTTCAAGCTCCCGCAACATCTGTGCTTTGGTTCCGAAGTGATGAACGATGGTGCCCTTAGACATGCCGAGCTCGTCGGCGATGTCGCCCATATTCGTTCTGTCGTAGCCACGTTCGGCGACATAGCGGACAAACGCGTCGAGAATCTCGCTCCGTCTACCAGGCGATCGGGGCATCTTCAACCCTTCGGCATGAACTAACCGTACAGACGGTCTATCATAACCGCTGCAGTGGGAGAACCCCTACCTGTCGTGCGGGTGTCGCAGACGGCTGCGCGCGGGTCGACGAGCCGGGCGCGTGGTTCGACCGCGGTAATCTCGGCCGGAATCCTGGCCTCGGAAGCATTTACGACTGGATGAACCACGCGGGCAGGCGCCTGGCCCTCGGACGAACTCCGCGCCAATATTCAAGGTCGGAGTTGCCGGGTGTCAGCTAGCTCACAAGGCTTGTAACGCCCTGCAGCCATCGTCCGGAGCAGTTACGACATACATATTCGTACCGGGTGCTGACTTAATTTCGCCCGCGGTGTACATGGTCATGAGGTCTCTGCCGTCACTGTCGGCAACGCATATATAGGTGTCGGTCTCGGCGTCATAATCGAAGCTGTCCCAAGCCAATACGAACGCCAGGCAGTTGCCGTCGCGGTCTGCGACGATGAGCTTGTGCGCACCCGACTCCTTTAATAGCTCGGCATCCTGGGTGCACTGAGGGACCCGGTTATTGCGGACTTTTACGCTCTGCGACATTTGTGTACTCCTTAGCGACGTTGTCCCCGTCAGATCCGGGTGCTCAAATACTCCCAATCCGTCGGACATTACTCTTCGGATACCGCCCCGACCAGGGCATTACGGCCTCTCCCGTAGAGGTCGTAAGTCAGCGCAGAGCTGCCAACGTTCGTCACCGCTAGTCGCGATGTGAGCCGGGGTGCCAGGAGTGCAGGGACCCCAGCAGCGCGTTCTTCTTGTAGTGGTGATCGGTCATTCGCCGAAGGATGCTATCGAGAGCGACGACGGCGTCGTTGATATAAGGCCCCTTGTTGAGCATCGCGCATTCGGCCCGTTCGCTCATCGCTGCATCGCTGATTTCTGCGCGCGAGGGATTGCCTGTCTTGGCAAGCTGTTCGAGTATTTGAGTGGCCCAGATTACGGGCAGGTGTGCTGCCTCGCACAACCAAAGAATCTCTTCCTGCAACTCCGCGAGGCGCTCGTACCCGCACTCGACGGCAAGGTCCCCGCGCGCGATCATCACGCCGACGCGTGGATGCCGCATCGCGGTAAGCACAAGCTGCGGAAGATGTTCGAATGCTTGCCGGGTCTCAATTTTCAGCACGATCCCCAATGAGTCGCCGCCTAGGCTGCACAACGCATCCAGCAACTGTTCGACATCGGAAGGGTTTCGCACGAAAGACAATTCGACCAAGTCGGCCAGCTCGACCACCGTCGACAGGTCGGACAGGTCCTTCTCGGTCAGGGCGGAGATCGGGAGACTGGTGTCGGGCACGTTGACTCCCTTGCCACCTCGGAGGCGGGACCCCGTATCTGCCGCGTGGTCGATCCGTAGCCTCAGGACACCAGGACCCACGCTGACTATCGCGCCGCCGATCCGGCCGTCGTCGAAATGCACCTTGTCCCCAACTTGTGCATGGTCGAAGATCTCCGGCAGCGTGCAACCAATGCGCGGAACAGATTCGGTGATCAGCGGCGCCGGCGAACAATCGCTAGTCAATTCGAGAATGTCTCCACGATGTAGTACAAGGCTCTGTTCGGTTTGTGGTAGCTCTCCAAGGTGTGTCGAATCTTTGACGCCGCGGACGCGCAGCTCTGTCCCGGTGGCGAGGTAGGTGGTCTTGTCGGTAACGACGACGAATCCCGCTGGGACACCTGGTTTCTGATCAACGGCTTTCAGCGCCAGACTGCGCTTCGCGCCCCGGGTGTCGTGCAGGAGTAGAACGTCGTCGTCGTGGCGCCGGCTGAGCCATTCCCCAGACACGGGCAGCGACACCATGCCGGCTTCCGGTGGCTCGATCGGATGTTCCGCCGCAGTCAGCCATGCCCGCGCCGGGGCTGTTTCCTGCCCAAGCGCGTTCCTGCGTGGCCGGAGTTTCACGCAGCGCGGCCCGGGTTCAAGCGGGCCAGTCCGCAGTTTTGGCCCCGCAAGGTCCATCGCTACCAAGCAGACTCGGCCGGTCGCTGTGGCCGCTTGCCGGACGTGTTGCGCCATGCAGCGCCATGTCTCGGCGTCGTCGTGCGCGCAGTTGATTCGTGCGATGTTCATGCCGCGTTCCACCAACCCGTGGACCAGCTCGGGGTCGGTCGCGGCCGAGGAGGGGAGTGTCACCATGATGCGGGTTACGCGATCGACCGGTTCCGGGCCAAGCAGCTGCTGTGTTCGGTGGCGGAGCAGTTCGGGACCGTGCTCGACGCTGGTGCCGGTCAGCGGGAGCTGGAGCCTGACGTCACCGAGCATGGCGCAGATCGCCGACCTCACCAAGAGCAAGGTGGCCTCAACATGAGGCTCGCTCCGGCCCAGCGAGGACAGTCCGTAGGCAGCGAGCTGGGCCTGCAGATCGCGGAGATCGCATTGCCGAATTGCCCAATAATGCAGCATGTTTCGAGCGCTTGATAGATTCTCGGGCGCCACGCCCTTCAGCCACCACGACCACACTGATTCAGCTGCGGTCAATCGCGCCAGGAGATCGTCCACGTTGTCGCGCAACTGGCTCAGCTGCCGGCTTGTGGTTGTTACGTCGGTCTGCGTATTTGGCACCTGGGCTCCAATATATTCGACTGCTCCGACGTCCGGCGGCGGTAGCTATTGGGGCGGAATACTATGAGGCTCTCCGGCGGTCGCGACGGTGGAGGCTGCGTCGACTCCGATGTCCAGCCTGAGGTTACGGAGATCTCGACAAGGGTCCTAGGGGCATTGGTCCCCAAGCCCCAGAAGATTCAAACGGGTTCGCGGGAGAGTTCGAGAGTCCGATCCGCGACTCCGCGAACGCGGGGACTTTGGCCTCTGCTGCTCAGCGCCACGGGTGGTCAGACTCGTTGTGGCGTGCAACAGATGCTGCGCCGCAGACCCTAGCACTAAAGGAGGTCACCATGGCTATTCGAGTGGGCGTGAACGGCTTTGGGCGTGTCGGCCGAAACTTCTTTCGCGCGGTGGACGTGCAACGCGCGGCGGGCGCCACCGACATCGAGATCGTCGCGGTGAACGATCTCACGGACAATACGACCCTGGCGCACTTGCTCAAATACGATTCGGTACTTGGCCGCCTACCGCACGACGTATCGGTCGACGGCGACGAACTTGTGGTGGCAGAGCAGCGAATCAAGGCGTGGTCCATCGCTGAGGGGCCAGCCGCCGTGCCGTGGGGAGATGTCGGCGTCGACGTCGTAGTCGAGTCAACCGGTCGGTTCACCGCCGCGGAGCAGGCCCGGGGTCACCTGCACGGCGGAGCGAAGAAGGTGGTGGTGTCCGCGACGTCGAAGGGCGCGGACCTCACCGTCGTTATGGGTGTCAACCACCGCGACTACGACGGCACGCAGACCATCGTCTCCAACGCCTCGTGTACTACGAATTGCCTGGCGCCGATGGCGAAGGTGCTTGACGAGGTGTTCGGAATCGAGCGCGGGCTGATGACGACGATTCACGCCTACACCCCGGATCAGAACCTCCAGGACGGTCCGCACCGCGACCTCCGACGCGCCCGTGCCGCGGCGATCAACGTGGTGCCGACGTCTACCGGGGCGGCACGCGCGATCAGCGTGGTGCTGCCCCAGCTCGAGGGCCGGCTCGACGGGTACGCGCTGCGGGTGCCGGTGCCCACCGGTTCAGCGACCGATCTGACCGCTATCGTCCGTGAGCCGGCAACCGCCGAGGCCGTCAACGCCGCATTCGCTGCCGCCGCCGTTCGTGAACTGCAAGGCTTCCTCACCTACACCGAGGATCCGATCGTCTCCTCCGACATCGTGACCGACCCGTCGTCGTGCATCTTTGACGCCGGGCTCACCAAAGTCACCGGTGATCTGGTGAAGATCGTCGGCTGGTACGACAACGAGTGGGGTTATTCCCACCGCCTCGCCGACCTGACCGGCCTGGTGGCGTCCACCCTCTGAGTCGCTACACCAGTCGACCGCCGCGCCAGCGGGCCGGCGGCTCGGTGCGCTTATCGCTCAAGAACCTGGATTGGGGCTGAATGTCAGAACCTCACCCAGTGGCCGCCGCGGCGTCATCGGGGCCGCCTCGGTGGGGCCGAGTGCTTCGCCGACACGGATCAGGAGTTGCGGCATCGCCGCCCGTCCGATCAGAGTCGCGATGAGATCGCGGCTGGCCCACAGCTCGGTGAGTTGGGTCAGAGTGCACGTTGCCATCCCGGCTAACGTGCACTCCAACAGCACCGACGACAACGCTTCGCCACACCGCAGCGCGTCATCGGGCGTGTCCTCGTCGGTCGACAGAACGAGCACGGTGGACTGGTCTTGCCCGAGGGGGGTATGCCGATCGTTGTGCGGGCTAACGGGGAAGGACCTTCCTATGTCGACCTGATCGTTCTCGGCTGACGACAACAGTGAGGTGCGCGGAATTCCGTCGGTGTTCTCGAAATGACCTGTCCACCAGTCTAATTCGGTATGGTACGAGGTATCGTATAGCCGCAACGACTCGGTGAGTCGCGACGCCCGGGCCAATTGTGGCCGCAGCTCGTCGGGGATCACGTCGAGGTGAATGGTGGCGCTATCGACGGCTGCCTGCAGCCTCGGTTCCAAGGCTGTCCAGTTACTCGGCGGGGAGAAGGGGAGCCGATCGGTGCGGCGGTGTGCGATGGCGTCGGCCCGTCGGCGATGGTCGTCGGTGACGGGGCGCTGCGGGCCGAGATCGACTGACGCGAGAAGATCGGAGTTGTCCGGGTCGGGAAAGCGATCGACCTGGCTTGCCCACCCTGCAGCGGCCAACGCGACGCGCAGGTGGTCGAGTACGGCGCCGCAGCTGATCAGCGCCTCGCGGCCCGATTTGTCGGCGGCCGGCAGGCTGCGGCTTTCATCGATGTAGAGGAGCAACCGTGAGCCGGTGGCAACCCACTGCCAGGGCTGGCTGTTGTGCAACGACGGCGCCCGGCAGGCCAACTGCACGGCGTCCCTGAGTACGTCGATGTCCACCAACGCATCCGGCATGTTCGACCTCCAATCTAAGGTCAATCCTGGAATACGACCGTGGACAGCACCAGGGTCGTTGGTCCTCGAGTCCAACATAGGCACGGTGGAACAGGAGAACGTGGCATGAAACAGGCTCACCTCGGCGACTTGCAGGTCGGGCGTATCGGCTTGGGCGCGATGGGTATGTCCGCCGCGTACTCGATCGGCGGCTTTGACGACGCCGAATCCATCCGCACGGTGCACCGCGCCATCGATCTCGGCGTCACGCTGATCGACACCGCGGAGATCTACGGCCCCTTCGTCAACGAGGAGCTGCTCGCCCGAGCCCTGGAGGGCCGGCGTGACCGCGTGGTGCTGGCCACCAAGTTCGGCCTGATCTCGCACACCGGACGCAACGGCCTCGACAGCAGCCCCGCCAGCATCCGCGTCGCGGTCGACGGATCGCTGAAAAGGCTGGCGACCGACCACATTGACCTCTACTACCAACACCGTCTTGATCGCGATACCCCGATCGAAGACACCGTGGGGGCGCTGGCCGAGTTGGTCGCCGCCGGCAAAGTTCGGCACATCGGTCTTTCCGAGGTCGGGGTCGACACCATCCGCCGCGCGCACGCGGTGCACCCGATCGCCGCCGTGCAATCGGAGTACTCGCTGTGGACCCGCGATCCCGAAGACGGGATCCTGGCGGTGCTGCGCGAACTGGGCATCGGGTTCGTCCCATACTCACCGCTGGGCCGTGGGTTCCTCACCGGCGCAATACGATCCAACGCGGAGCTTCCCGATACCGACTACCGTAAGACCAACCCGCGCTTCTTCGACGAGAACTTCCAGCACAACCTGCGCAGCGCGGACGAGCTGCGCGAGATCAGCACCGACATCGGCGCCACTCCGGCTCAGGTCGCACTGGCCTGGCTGCTGGCCAAGGGGCCCGACATCGTGCCCATTCCGGGGACCAAAAAGGTTGCGCGCCTTGAGGAAAACGTCGGTGCCGACGGCGTCGAACTCCCGCCCGAGCAGCTCTCCCGGCTGGACCAACTCACCCCGGCCGCCGGAGGCCATCACGCCGAAGCGCAAATGGGGTGGATCGACCGCTAGTCGCTGGCTACAACGAACGTTTCAGCGCGGCAACGGTTTCCAGGTCGTCGAGAGCCGCAACCCCGCGTCGCAAGCCCTCCATCGCGATATCTTCGACCTGCATTCCGCCCATGCCCGCGGTGATCAACGGGGCGACATACGCATACAGCGCACCCTGCCGGTAGCGCAGCCAGAGGTCGTCGCCGTCCAGATCGGGTCCACCGGCCGCGGCCAGTGCCTGTCGATAGATGTCGAGAAGTTCGCGCTGAGCGGTCTGGCGGTCTTCAGGCGTCAGGCTGGTGATCAGCGTATAGGCCAGTTCGCGGGACGGATGGCCGCGTCGCACGGCCTGCCAATCCAGTAGCCCGGCCTCGCCATCGCGGAAGTACATGTTGCCCGGGTGGGCGTCGCCGTGCATGACGGTATGCGGTGCAGTGTCGATGACCGCGGCGACCGCGCGGTAGTTCTCGGCGATGAAGCGGCCGTTCTCCACCGGGATCGAGGTCCGCCCGCTGAGTCGCTTCATCGAGGTGGTCATCAGTGAACCGGTCAACAGCGAGGTGACGTCGCCCGACGGCGTGTAGAGCCAGCCCAGCGGCCCGCGCCCGGTTGGGCGCATGCGGTCCCAGAAGGTTCCGTGCAGGGTCGCCAGCAACTCGACGATAAGGCCGGCCTGATCGGTGGACAGCGGGTGCAACGTGTCGGGAAAGACGCACGACTCGGGCAGGTCTTCCAGCACCAGTAGGTAGCGACCGGTCCAGGTGTCGAAGGCCGCGCCATAGGCGGCCGGGACGCCGGAGAGTTCGGGGGCGAGCTGACTGTAGAAGCGCACCTCGGTATTGCCCAGCCGGCCCAGCTCACCCATCAACCGGGTGGCGGCGGTCTGCGCCGTGATCTTGACGAAGACCGACTCCGGGACGTCATCGCCGGTCAGCACCAGCCGGGCGCGCGATGATGTGCCGGCATCGCTGTTGAGCACCCGGATCGACCTGATATTGCGGCCCACCACGCGCGAAAGCGCCGCGGTGTTGAGGTCGCTGACCGTGCGGGGCAGTCCCGCTCGGCTGCCGACGACCGCGTCGGCGGTCACCCGGCCGATTCCCCGGCCGAGGTGTGCGGCCAGCCCGACGACGGAAATGGCCTGTTCAACCGTGTTTGTCATGACTGTTCCATCCCTGGGTGCGCCGCCGCCGGATCCAGGGAGTGGCGCGCGCGTATGAGTTGCCAAGACAAAAATAGCTCAATGTCTGGACATCAGACAAAGTGAGACTAATGTCTGATCTGTGGCACCAGGGCCCGTACCAGGAATTGCTCGACGAATTCGCGCTTGTCAGCAACCGGGCGGAGTCGCCACGCCGGCGCCAGCAGGAACAACGTCGTCGTGCTCAGCCATTGCACGATTGAGCGGGGGTCGAGGTCGGTGTAGAGCTTGCCCGCGTCCTTCCACCGCTGCAGCAGCGGGCCGTAGTGCGCCAACATCAACTCCACCATCGGGTCGGACCCCAGCTGCAGAGCCGCGGGTACGGCGGTGCTCTCCGCGGCGAACAGTGCCTCGTTCAACGGGTTGCCCGCCACCGACTCCACCCGCGCCAACACCATCTCGGGTAACGAGCGCACCGGGTCGTCGGGGTGCCGCAGCGAGCCGACCAACTCGCCCAACGCCGTGTCGACCCGCGCCAGCATCAAACCCAGCAGGACCTCGTCGCGGTTGGGGAAGTAGCGATACACCGTCGAACGGGATACCCCAGCCTCATCGGCCACCTCGGCCATTCGGATCTGGGCGTTGCCCCGACGCACGATGCAGCGGCCCGCAGCGTCCAGCAGACGCCGCCGCGCCTCCTCGTCATCGAGGATCGCGCGGTCGTCGCCCCACCACCGGCTCGGCTCCATTGCAGCGATAGTAGGGGATGTGTTGTGCCATTGAGTATCTGATGCGCGAGTTTCGTCAAAAATTTCCATCGATCTGGCGTGATCGCTAAAACCGTTCGATGACAGTCGATTTCGTTATCAGGCAGAAAGGCAATTCATGGGTTACAGCGCCGCCGACGAGTCATTCACCCATCAGCTGCCAACGACATTCGATCAGGTGCATGATCCCGATCCGACATGGTCGGACCGCTGCTACTTCTTCGCCGCCTCGCCCGACGGCACCCTGCTGCTGGCCAGCGGGTACGGCAACAACCCGAACACCGGCACCGGGTTGGGATACGTCAAGGTCAGCCTCGCCGACGGCCGGCACTGGGATCTGCTGGCTGGCCGCCCCATCGGCGACGATCGCGGCGATCTGAGTGCCGGGCCGATGCGCTGGACCTGTGTCGAGCCCCTGAAGAAGTGGCGTCTCGACGTGGAGCCCAACGACTCCGGCATCGCGTGGGAGCTCTATTACGAGCCCACCGCGCCGATGTGGGAGTTGTTGCCGATGAAGGTGCACGACTCCGACGGCCGGATGCTGGCCGACATGTACCACATGAAAGAGCCGGGGCGCTGGACCGGCTGGGTACAGATCGACGGCGAGCGGATCAGTGTCGACGGCTTCCATGGCGGGCGGGATCGCACCTTCGGGGTACGTGTCTCGGACAAGATTGATTTCTGGTTGTGGCTCGACGCCGGCTTCGAAGACCGTGCGATCGAAGCGTGGATCATCGAATCATCCGATGGCACAGTCAACTACGTGGACGGCGGTATCACCCACAGTGACGGCACGCTGTCGAAGCGGTTCGTCAAAATCGAGCACGACGTCGAATTCGACGGCGACCGCAAGCGGCCCGCCCGCGCGGTGCTGGTTTTCACCGACGAGGACGGCAATGCCTACCGGGTCACTGCCGATACCCCGCATCAAGACGTCAACGCCTACTACGGTCTGCCGATGGCGCACTGCCAATATCAGGACCTCGGCGGCGGTGCGTACTTCATTCACTTCCAATGGGACAGCAACGATCCCGCGCAACTCGGCGAGACCGAGGACAAATCGATGGCGCTGGATCAGCTGATGCGTTTCGAACTCGACGGCGACACGGGGTGGGGCATCTTCGAGTTGCTGATGGGCGGCCAGGGCTACGTCCGCTATCCGAACTGGGCGGCGATGGACATGTCGGCCTTCACCCAGGACAGAACTCTGGTCGAACGGTTGGCCGACGATGGAGTACGCCAGTGACACCGGACACCGATGTCGCTGGGCGCTTGACCGCCTGGCTGCGCACCCAACTTGACGCCGCGGACGTCCGCATCGAGGGTCTCGACCGGGTGAACTTCGGCCATTCCGCCGAGATGATGGTGCTCACGGTCGTCACCGGGGACAGCCGCCGCGATGTCGTACTGCGGCTGTGCCCGAAACCGCCGGCGCTGCTGGAACCCTACGACCTCGCACGTCAGTTCTCGATCCTGCGTGCGTTGCAGGACAGCGCCGTTCGTGTTCCGCCCGCGCTGTGGCTCGAGGACAGCGGCGAGGTCCTGGGACGGCCGTTCTTTGTGATGGAGCGGGTCGGCGGCGACGTCTACGAAATGGAAGCACCCACCGACGCGCCGGGCGCGATGGTGGTGCGGATGTGTCAAAGCCTGGCCGAACAGCTTGCGGCCATCCATTCCGTCGACCTCGAGCAGACCGGGCTCGACGCCCTCGACGACGGCAGCAATCACCTGCGCCGCGAACTCGACCATTGGGCAACCGAAATGGACCGGGTCAAGCGGGATTCACTGCCCGCGCTGGAACGGCTCCTGCAGGCACTGCGTGACAGCCAGCCGGAGCCGTGCCCGAAAGTCGCCCTGGTGCACGGGGACGCCAAGCCAGGCAACTTCGGATTCATCGGCGGCGAGGTCAGTGCGGTCTTCGATTGGGAGATGACCACCGTCGGTGACCCCCTGACCGACATCGGCTGGCTCGAACTGCTATGGATGCAGCCCGTCGGCATCACCAGTCACCCTGACGCGCTGGACATCGAGGCACTTCTCGAGCATTACCAAGCGGCCAGCGGCATCACCCTGCAGAACCGATCCTGGTATCGCGCGTTCAACGCGTACAAGATGGCCGTCATCTGCCTGATCGGCGCCATGCTCGTCGACGGTGGGCACAGTGACGATCAAAAACTGATGCTCGCCGCGTATGGCACGTCGATGCTCACCCAGGTCGGGCTGTCAGAGCTGGGTATCACCGAGCCGATCGACGACGGTCCGGTTCTGCCGCGCGCGGAACGCATCCAGCAACTGCAGGCCCGCTAGAGCCTGGGGCGCGACCTTCCATTCGCCTATGCCGGAATGCGAATGGCCGAACTGATGTCGCCCCTGGACCACAGCAAGGCCGAACGCGAACTGGGATGGACGCCGGAACCGGTCGAAGACTCGATCCGCAAAGCCGCGGTGTTCTTCGCGTCGCGCAACTAGTCCGCTTGCTTATCGGCATGGGCCAGCGCCGCTGGGCCGTATTTGTTTTCGATCATCGCCCACGGGTCGGCGTAGGGACCACGGCCCTCGGCACGGTTCTGCACCTTGATCAGGATGCGCAGCACCGGCCGCAGTATCGGACCCAGCACGCCTAAGACGATGCGCATTTTGCCCTGGGATTCGGCTACCCAGTCCATGGTCTGCTGCCAGTCGTGCTTTTGAAAGTCAAGCAGCGCTTGCGCTTCCGTGGTGTCGTACCAGCCGGTGAAACTCCAGCCTCGGTCGTCGTCGGGATCGCCGGTCAGACCCGCCGACGGACCCAGGCGACCCAGGCCGACGGCGGTCATCAGGTCGCCCTCGAGTTCGTGCTCGAGCATGACGCACGTTTCGTTTCCGCCGATCAACAGTGCCTTGCCGGAAATCGTGGCTCCGCGATCGACGCCGTTGGCAAATGCGAGAGCCGCATCTCGTGCGTCCACCGTGTGCAGCCGGTTGTCGACTGGCATCGACCGCATGATCACCAGGTTGTCGCCGTCGACACCACCCGATTGGGTATCCGGTGAGATGACCCCGGCCAGTCGGTACAGCGCGTGTGGGAGACCGCTGGCCCGGATCGCGGCCTCCGCCAGCACCTTGTCCTGCCCATACTGATCGATGGGGTTCACCGGGGTATCGGGGGTGATCCGTTCCGGATGCCGGTACGGATTTCGCGAGCCGTAGACCGCGGCACTGGACGCCATCAGGAACAGCGGTGGCCGCGGCAGGGCGGTGGCCGCCGCCAACAGGTTCTCGGTGCCCCCGACGTTGACCTTTCGTGCCAACGCGGGATTGCGGTATGACAGCGGTGCGACCACCGCGGCCAGGTGAATGATGGCTCCCGGCTGGTGGGTCATGATCAGCTCGCGCACCGCGTCGGCGTCGGTCAAGTCGACGTAGGCGGGAATCAGCGCCTCAGGTTTGGCGTTGGCCGACAATTCTTCTTGCACCGCAACGGTTTTGTCGTTTCGAAGGTCGGTCGCGATGACCGTTCGGCCCCGCTCGAGCAGAATCTGTGCGCATCGCTTGCCGACCTGTCCGAACGCGCCGGTGACCAGGATGGTGTCGACAGTCATGAAGTCTCCTATTTCTCCAGCAGTCGGTTGGCGAACCTGGCGGCCGTGTTGCGAATCCGGTTGGAGATGTACAACGAGAAAACCGGCGTGACGATGTCCTCGCGCAGCCGAGTCAGCTTGGAGCTCTTGATAAGCCACCGCCCGGTCACGTTTTCGTAGGTCTCGTGGTAGTGACCGTAGCCCACCAGGCTCACGCCGGGCCCGAATCGCACGACGTCTTGCAGCGCCCACACCCCGCGCGCCGTCGTCGCGGAGGTGAGGTCGATCTCGGGGGCGTGTACCTGGTGTGCGGTGGCCTGTGCGGGGCGTCCGATGCTCTTGCGGGTGAACGCGACGAAGTCGTCGGCGCCGGCGATCAGCTTGCCGCCCGCCTCGGAGGTGTCGCTGACGAAGTCGTCGGCGAAGATCGTCCGCCACGCGACCCAGTCCTTGGTGTCCAGGTACCGGCAGTAACGGGCCTTGAGTTGCTTGATTGACTCGATCGCCAGCAGGGTGGCGGCCTGGTCGTCAGAGATCACATCGTTCGCGCGCTCAGTCATTGCGGCTCGATTCTGGTGCACCGGTGTTTCTCGAAGTCACGCCCAGCCTGACATTGAAGCGCCAGCCGCACATCAGTGGGGCCGGTCAGGCCTTGAAGTAGACGATCTGATGCGTGGTGGCCAGCAGCGCGCCGTCGCGACTCCATACTTGCGCGCTCTGATCGGAATATCCGTGGCTGAACCGATCGGCGTGAGCGCAGGCCAGGACGAAGTCGCCGCCAAGTGCGTCCAGCTCCTGCCGATCGGCATGGAAGTAGGTCGTCATCGAGATGGTCCCGACCGGGACGACGCCGCCGCGGCGCTGAAACACCCGCGGGTAGAACACGTCGCACAGGGCGGCCAGCGCCGGGTAGTCGACCGGGCGCTGCTCGCGGTCGCGCACCCACAGTGCGGTCTCCGATGCCGGGCTGGGCTGGGCGCCGGGGCCGGGAAACGCACCCTCGGCGAACCGCATGTCGTACAGGCGGGCCCAGGCGACGACGATCTCCGGGCCGCCTCCGGGGGTGAGTTGTTCCGGGGGAGGGGCGCTCGGTGGCCGCGCTTCGGTGTCGGCCCAGGTATCGCGCCGGATACCGAATACCGCGGTCGCGGTGGTCTTGACGTCACCGTCCTGGCTGAGTTCGGCAATCCAGTGCTGACTGCTGCGGTTGGTACGTGGAGTTCGAAGCGAGATGTCGAAGTCGCCGTCGGCGACGGGACCGGCGAAGTTGACGGTCACCGCCAACGGCTCACCGATGCAGCCGGGATGAGTCTCGATGGCATGCAGCAGGACTGCCGCGGTGATACCGCCGAACGGGCCGACCATGTTGGCCCACTCCGGATGCGTCCGCCCGCGTCTGGTGTCGGCGTGGAGGACATCGAGCTCGAGGGCCCTGTCGAAAGGATGGGTCGGCGTCATGCTGGGGGCAGACTACTTCGCGGCGACTCGAACTCCGGACACCGGGGTTATCACATTTGCCGCCGACGCGGGGCAGCGTGAAGCTATCTCATGGCCACGGACGCCCGCGCCGCGGAAGCAGGGCGTTGCGTTGAAGCATGACACCATGATTACACTGTGATCTCGCTGTAAGGAAGTCCGGCGCCGCGAGCGCGACCGATGGTGAGGAACGCGATGGCATGGGATTTCGAGACCGATCCGGATTTCGCTGAAAAGCTTTCCTGGATGCGCGATTTCATCGATTCCGAGGTCATCCCGTTGGAACCCGTCCTCGCCGAGATTTCGCCCGACGAGTGGCAGCCGGTCAAGCGCTACCTGCAGGACAAGGTCAAGGCGCAGGGGTTGTGGGGTTTGTTCCTCGATCCCAGCCTGGGCGGCGCGGGACTGGGCCAGCTCAAGCTCGCACTGATGTCGGAGATCATCGGCCGGTGCATGGTGTCAATGGAGCTGTTCGGGGTCCAGGCACCCGACAGCGGGAACATGGAGTTGCTGGCGCACGGCGCGACCGACGCGCAGAAGCAGCGCTGGTTGTATCCCAACCTCAACGGGGAGATATCCAGCGCGTTCGCGCTGACCGAACCTTTCCTGGCCGGCGCCGACCCGACCGTCATCGCCACCACCGCCGTGCTCGACGGCGAGGACTGGATCATCAACGGCCACAAGTGGTTTACCACCAACGCGTCCTGTGCCGACATCATCTTGGTGGTTGCGGAGACGGACCCGGCCGGCCGACCACACCGGCACGCGTCGATATTCGTGGTACCGGCCGCAACGCCGGGGTGCAACATCGTCCGGGACATTCCGACCATGGCGCATCCCGACCCGGAGTTCGGCCGGCGTGGCAACCATGCCGAGGTGGTGTTCACCGACTGCCGGGTTCCCGCGGATCACCTGATCGGCCCGCGTGGCGGCGGATTCGTGCTGGCGCAACAGCGTCTCGGCGGCGGCCGTATCCACCACTCGATGCGCTGGCTCGGGCAAGCGCAGCGCGCCCTGGACATCATGGGTGAACGCGCGGTCTCGCGCCGGTCGCACGGTCGCCTGCTGGGCGAACATCAGATGGTGCAGGACTATATCGCGCTGTCGCACACCGAGATTCAGGCAGCAAGATTGCTGACTTTCCAGACCGCCTGGAAGATGGACCGTTTCGGCGCGGGGGAGGTGCGTGCCGAGCTGGGCATGATCAAGGCCCACGTATCGAAGGTGGTGCTCGCGGTGCTCGATCGCACCATCCAGGTGTGCGGGGCGCTGGGGTACTCCGGTGACCTGCCGGTTGAATCCTGGTATCGGATGACGCGATTCGGATCGATCGGCGACGGTCCCGACGAGCTGCACAAGTCGGTGCTGGCCCGGCACGTGCTCAAGAAGTACCTTCCGGTGGAAGGTTGGCCGACCGATCACCTTCCTTCGCGGCGGCCGGCAGCGGAACAGAAATGGCAGGCACTACGCCAGGAGGCAGGCGTCGCATGAGTATTCCGGACCGTCAGCGGGCCATCGTCATGACCGGGCCCGGCGAGCCCGTGCGGACCGACGAAATGCCGGTGGGCGAGCCCGGTCCCGGGCAGGTGCTGGTCAAGGTCCACGCCTCGAGCCTCAACTTCCACGACAACGTCAATCTGATGGGCTTGCTGCCCGGACCCTGGCCGCGGGTTCCGCTGACCGATGGCGCCGGGGAAGTGGTGGCAATCGGGCCGGGAGTCGACGAGTTGCGGCCCGGGGATCGCGTCATGGGCGCGTTTCACCCGGGCTGGCACGACGGCCCGCCCAATCCGCAAGCCAAGCGTGAAGTGCCCGGCGACACCTGCGACGGGTGGCTGCAGCAATACCGGGTCGAACATGTCGCCGGCCTGGTCCGCACGCCTGCGCACCTCAGCGATGTCGAAGCCGCGACGATCCCATGCGCGGGCGTCACGGCGTGGAGTGCGTTGGTGGAAGCCAACATCGGCGAGGGTGACGTGGTGGTGACCCAGGGCACCGGCGGGGTATCGCTGTTCGCCGTCCAACTAGCCCGGGCGCGCGGCGCCACCGTAATCCTGACCTCGTCGTCCGACGACAAACTGAAGGTCGGATCGGATTTGGGGGCAACGCATCTCATCAACTACCGAACCGCCCCGGACTGGGAGACGCAGGTCAAGGAACTGACCGCCGGTCGCGGCGCCGATCTGGTCGTCGACCTCGGCGGCCCCGCGACGCTGCCGCATTCGCTCCACGCTGCCGCCATGGGCGGCACGATCGCGGTGATCGGTGTGCTCAGCGGATTCGACATGGCGTCCATCGCGGTCGCCGAGGTGATGCTGAACAATCTGCGCGTCATCGGAATCACGGTGGGCAGCGTGCGCGCTCACCGCGAGATGTGCGAGGCGGTGTCCAAGGCCGGCATCAAACCGCAGATCAGCCACGTCCTCGACTGGGAGCAGCTCGACGAGGCGCTTCGGGTGATGCGGGCGAACGAACACATCGGCAAAATCGCCCTGACTATCCGCTAGCGTGCGAGGAGTGCTGACGTGCCCAGCGAATTGGAGCTCGACGCGGACCAGATCGTCGCTGCCGCAGTGGAAATCATGCGGGAAAGTGGTCTGGACGCGATCAGCATGCGCAGCGTGGCTAACCGGTTGGGCGTCACGCCGCCACCGGTCTACTCCCGAATCGGCAATAAGGACGCACTGATCGATGCGGTCGCCGAGCATGTGCTCGACGATCTCGCTCCGGAGCTCAAACGCGACGAATCGTGGCCGGACTACGCGCGCCGCTGGACCCGCCAACTCCGCCTACGACTGACTGACGCGGCCGACAGCCGGCTCTTCCTGCAGGCGAAGCGCCCGGCCTATCTGAAAGCGTCCCGCCCATTGCTGAAAAGCATGCGGCGCGACGGTATGTCGACCGATATCTCGGTGCGGGCCTGCCGGCTGTTGACGTGGGCGGCCGTGGGTTTCGTCGCGATGGACCATCCGCCCAGCACCAACGCGACGCGCCGGCGGGGGCGCCTTGCCGGCAGCGACCCCGCCGGCGTGACTCGCGAAGAAGTCGACGAGTTGTTCGCCGCGCACATCGACTACCTGATCGAAGGTATTCGCCGCGACAGCGCTTAGCCTGCGATGTCGGCAGGGTCAGGGCTTGTACGATGCAGCGATGGCCAAGCCGCTGATCCCGGCCGACGACATCCTCACGCACGCGCTGGACATGCTGGATTCCGAAGGCATCGAGGCTCTCAGCGTTCGTCGACTATCGGCCGCACTCAAGATCTCACCGCGGACGCTGTATCAGCAGGTCGGCAATCGCGAAGCATTGATCAGGGCGCTGGTCGCACGCCACTTCGCGCAGCTGAAACTCGACTTCAAGGAATACGACACCTGGGAGTCGACGGCACTGCACTGGTGTCAGGCATTGCACAACGCCCTTCGAGCGCATCCGTTTCTGACCGAACTGATGACCATCGACGACCGCAGCGCCGTTGCCGAGTATGTCAACGCCCTACTCAAAGCCACTCTGCAAGAAGGGATTCCACGACCGCTTGCTACCGAGTGCTGCCGCGGCCTGGCGCACATGACCATCAACCATTCCATCGTCGAGGTGCGCGGGCTGCGTGAACCGAAGCGCTCGGACTCCGAGACGGCCAAGATCGAACAGAATTTCCCCCGGCTGGTCGAGTGGGTGATCTCCGGGGTGCGGGCCGAGGCCGGGGGCGTCGATCCCTCGGCGAAGCGGCCGCACTGATCAGCCCGAGACGCCGCCGTCAATGGTCATGAGTGACCCGGTGGTGTAACTCGACGCGTCGGAGAGCAAATAGACGACGGCCCCGACGATCTCGCCGGGGCGGCCCACCCGCCCGAGCGCGATGCGGCGCACCAGTTCCGGCAGCAGGTCGGGGTTGCGGACGAATCCCGACGCCGCGTCGGTATCGAAGGTGCCGCAGATGATCCCGTTGACCCGCACACCGACGCCGGCGTATTCGATGGCCGAGGCGGTGGTCAGCGCGTTCAGGCCGGCTTTGGCCGCCGCGTAGACCGTGGTGACTGGCGTGGGTTTCACCGACGCCAGCGAACTGATGTTGATGATCGATCCACCGCCGGTCGCGGCCATTGCCGTGGCAGCCAGCGCCGTCAACCGGGTCGGGCCTTTCAGGTTGACGCCGATCACCTTGTCGAACAACACTTCTGAGGTTTCCAGCAGCGAGGGCGCAAGCGGGCTCATCCCGGCGTTGTTGACCAAGCCGTCCAACCGGCCCCACCGGGCAACGGCGGCCTCGACGACGCCGGGCAACGACTCCCAATCGCCGACATGGCATGCCAACGGGTGGGCCTGCCCGCCCGCGTCGGTGATCGTGGCGGCCAATGCGTCGCACGACTCGATTTTTCGGCTGGCGATCACCACTCGTGCGCCGCGCGCGGCCAGCCCGACACTCATCGCGGCGCCCAGGCCGCGGCTGCCGCCGGTGACCAGAATGACCCGGCCGGCCACGTCGAACAGCTCGTCGGTCATTGCGCGAACCTCCTTGCACGGCTGAGCAGTTCATCGATGACCGCCCCGAAGAACTCATGGACCGGATTGCGGGACTCACCGCGCAGAAACTTCGCGTAGGACGCCTCCAGGACGATCGCCAGCTTCCACGCACTGAACACCTGATACCAGCCGAAGTGTGACAGGTCGCGGCCGGTGGCCTCGCCATAGCGCTCGATCAGTTGATCCGGTGTCTGGCAGTGGTCGCGATCAATGCCATGTGGTGCGTCCGGCGACCCCAGCGCAATGGGATTTCCGGCCTCGGGCCAGAAGATCATCGCCCATGCCAGGTCGATCAGGGGATCGCCCACCGTCGTCATCTCGAAGTCGACCACGCAGGCGATCCGCGGTGGCGGCGCCGGCGCCCAGATGACGTTGTCCAGCTTGTAGTCCCCGTGCATGACGGTGAGATCGCCGTCGGCGGGCAGATTCTCGCGCAGCCAGCCGGCGAGCTCGTCCACGCCGTCCAACTCGCGGGCCCGATAACTCTGCAGTTGCGCGAGCCACCGATCGACCTGGCGCGGCAGAAACCCTTGCGGGTGCGATAATTCGGCCAGCGCCGTGCCCGTCCAGTCGACGGAGTGCAGAGCGACCAGGGTGTCGATCAGCTGTTCGCCGATCAAGTTGTGTGACGACGGAGCCCGATGCAGTGCTTCGGGAAGTCCGTCGCGGCGGATCACCCCGCCGTCGACGTAGGACATCACGAAAAACGGGGCGCCCAGAATGGCGGGGTCGTCGCTGCGAGCCAGCACCGTGGGCACCGGTATGCCGGCCGCGCCCAGCGTCTCCATGATGCGCGCCTCGCGGATCACCTGGTGAGCGGTGTCAGAGACCGTGGCCAGTGGCGCCCGGCGCACCACCCAGGCCCGCCCCAGCCGGTCGACGCGGAACATCTCGCAGCTGCCGCCTCCGCGAATGGGCATCACCGACACATCCGCCGCCTCGCCTGTTGCCTCGGCCAGCCAATCGCGAAACCGGGGAACGTCGAAACCCGTTGCGGCAGCACCCATGCGCCGATCCTCCGATCGCCGGTTAGAATAGCGCCGATTCCGTAAACGTACCAGCTCCGGAGACATAATCGGCCAGGACGCGCACTCGTTGACCTGCGGCCCCGCGCCGTCGATGTGTACAGTCATTAGCCGGGCGCTGTACGGTCGCCCAGCACCAGCTCGAGGTTTGGACACGACAACGGCGTCGGGAGGTCAGCGACGATGACGCACAGACGAATTCGGCACTCCTGGTGACCCACGAGACCGTAGCGGAGTTTCGCGGCCGGGCCAGGGCCTGGTTGGCCGAGAACATGCCGCGGCAGGGCCCCGCGGAAGCAGCGCTGCTCGAGCGCGATGCGGAGGCGTCCTGGCACCGGGCGCGCGAACTGCAAAAGAAGTTGTACGACGGCGGTTTCGCCGGTATCTGTTTTCCCCGGGAGTACGGCGGTCTCGGGCTGGGCTACGAGTACAAGAAGGCCTTCGACGCCGAGGCGCAAGGCTATGAAACGCCGTTGCTGCTCAACGTGCCGTCCTTCGCCATCTGCTGCGCCACCATCCTCGACATGGGGAGCGAGGAGCAGAAGCGCACCCACATCCAGGCGGCGCTGCGTGGCGACGAAGTGCTGGTCCAGTTGCTGTCCGAGCCGAGCGGGGGATCGGACCTCGCGGGCGTCATCACCCGTGCCGACCGCCGGGACGGGCGGTGGATCATCAACGGCGCCAAGACATGGAGCACCTGGGCGTTCGCTGCGGATTACGGGCTGTGCCTCGCCCGGACCGATTGGGACGCACCAAAACACGAGGGGCTGACGATGTTCCTGGTGCCGCTTAACCAGCCCGGAATAACGATCAACCGCATCCAGCAGATCAACGGCTCCATCGAATTCTGCGAGGAGTTCTTCGATGACGTCGAGGTGGGCGATGACGCCGTCGTCGGTGAACCGGGCAAGGGGTGGGAAGTCGCCTCGCGACAGCTCTACCATGAACGCCGCAGCATGGGCGACGGTTCGGAGTACACCAGCGGCCCGGGAATCTCTGAGGCCGAAGATGTTTCGATCGACCTGCTGGCGCTGGCGGAAAAGACTGACCAGCTGGACAACGAACGCATCGGTGAAATGATCGGACGTGCCCTGGTCCACCGAACGGTGGCGCGTCAACTCAGCGAGCACGTCTTCCACGCCGTGGCCGGCGGCGCGCTGCCGCCGACCGCGGGATCGATCATTCGGTTGCAGATGGCCGCGGTCCACGACGTCGAAATCGATACCGCGATTGCCGTGACGGGGACGTCCGCCGTCGTCGAGGACGACGCGGAGCTACTCGATATCGGCATCCGGTACCTGGGCCGCCAGATCGCCAGCATCGGCGGCGGCACCACCGAAATGGCGCGCAACGTGATCGGCGAGCGGGTGTTGAACTTCCCCCGCGAGTACGCCGCCGACCGCGGCGTGCCGTTCAACCAAGTGCGGCGAAACAGACTGTCATGACGGGACGCGAAGTCCGGGAGAGAGGTGGCCGAAAGTGAGCGACCAACTGCGAGACATCCGAGAGTTGGCCGGCGACGCCGATGCCTATCGCGATGAGCTGTACCGCCGCTGGACGGGTCTGCTCAGTTACCGCTACATCGGTCGCAGGCACTCGTCGATGGACATCGGCGACGTCGACGACACCGTCGTGATCCGCCGCGACATGCGCAACGAGGCAGGCGGCATTATGGTTGCGCCGCTGGCCATCTCGTCGCCCGAGGGGTGTCAGACCGACATGGTCGCGGTGCCTAATCCGGTCATCGCGTCAGTGCAGATCATCGACCCCGGCTACGACGTCTCTCACGTCGAGATCGTCGGCTCCGGCATTGTGCACCAAGGCCGGACCATGGGGTACGGGCGGTGCAAGATCGTCGACGCCGACAACCCGGACCGGGTGATCGCGTTCAACGAGGGCCAGGGCGCGATCATCGGGATCCCGCCGGAAGGGCTTGACAGGATGGATGTTTCGGGCACCGAGCTGGTTGTCGAGGACTCGCCCGACCTGCCGCCGCTGTGGGCCGCGTTCGGTGCCTCCAGACGCGACGACGGGCACTGGATACTGCCCGCCCTCAGCCTCGAACTCGCCTCGCCGGACGCGGCGCTGCACATCGGGCCCCAGCACGTCGTACTGGAGACCGCGGCGATCGACCTGGCCGCCGATCTCGCCGGCACCCGCCAGGTGCAGGTCGTCAGCTGGCACGTCATGTTCATGTCCCGCGGGAAGGTCGGGCCGTTCCGGGTGGAGGGCACCGCCCACGCCGGTGGTCCCGGACGTATCGGCGTGCGCATGCTGCTGCACGACGAAGGCAACGCGGACAAGGCGGTTACATCGGCCGCGGCGATCTTCGAGGTGGTCGGCTGACCGCGCCGCAGGGCTGCTGAGATGTCGGGCTTCGGCTTCGACACGCTGGCACTGCTGGCCGCGGTAGGCTTCGCCGGCCCGCTGGTGGCTTCGCTGCCGCGCCTGCGGATTCCGCTGATCGTCGGTGAGCTGCTCGCGGGACTTCTGCTCGGCAAGACCGGTTTCGGCGTGCTCGACGAGTCGAACCCCACGTTCCAGTTATTCGCGAACATCGGCTTCGCGCTGGTGATGTTTGTCGCGGGCACGCATGTGCCGGTGCGAAATCCTGAGGTGCGCGGGGCGCTGCCGCGGGCGCTGGCGCGAGCGGTGCTGTGCGGCGTCGTCGCAACGGCCCTCGGTGTGGCGTTGGCGTGGTATTTCGGTACCGGCCATGCGGCCCTGTACGCGGTGCTGATGACGTCGTCGTCGGCGGCGCTGGCACTACCGGTGATCGGCTCGCTGCGCCTGCAGGGGCCGCCCGTGCTCTCGCTCACGGCGCAGATCGCGATCGCCGATACGGCATGTATCGTGTTGCTGCCCTTGGTGATCGACCTGAGCAGGGCGCCAACGGCAGCCCTCGGTGCGCTCGCGATCGCGGCGTGCGCGGGACTGGTATACCTGGTTCTGCTCGCGGTCGATCGCCGGGGCTGGCGCCAACGCGCGCACAACTTTTCCGAAGATCATAAATTCGCGCTGGAGTTGCGCACGAATCTGCTGGTGCTGTTCGCATTAGCGGCACTCGCGCTGAGCACCCACGTGTCGATCATGTTGGCCGGCTTCGCATTGGGTTTGGTGATCGCGTCGGTGGGCGAACCGCGACGGCTTGCACGCCAACTGTTCGGGATCACCGAGGGATTCTTCGGTCCACTGTTCTTCATCTGGCTGGGCGCCTCGCTGCACGTGCGCGAGCTGGGTGCGCACCCGAAATTGATTCTGTTGGGCGTCGCGCTAGGGCTGGGCGCCGTGTTGGCGCACTGCGTGGGCAGGCTGCTCGGCCAGCCGATAACCCTGGCCGTGCTCTCGGCCGCCCAGCTCGGTGTGCCGGTGGCCGCGGCCACGATCGGGAACGAGGAAAACCTGCTCGCGCCGGGCGAAGGTTCGGCGCTGATGCTCGGTGCCTTGCTGACGGTTGCGGCCACCTCGATCGCCGGCGCTTTGGCGGCACGCGGACAGCGAGCTACCGGCGCGGATGGCACAGTACCGAACGACAAACGCGGGTAACGGGCCGCTACGGTCCAAGGTCCCCCGACTAACGGGTATTACGGCACTTGCCAGGGAAATCGGCGAACTGTTCGAATTTGATCACGAAAGTAGTTGTTGCCGAAGGGATCCGTCATGGGCAGCGGTCCAGCTGGCCGCCTTTTCCATCGGGCGCGCTCGTGGGTCGAACCAATCTTGGCGGTATTCACGTTCGCCGCCTTGGCGGCCGGGGGCGTCGCCTGGCTGGCCAGTTGGCGGGAGGTGGCCGACGGCTGCTGGATCGCCGGTACCGCAGTCGCGATCGCGCCGGCATCGGTGTGGGTGGTATCAGGGTTGCGGCGCAAGCGCGGTGGCGTTGACATTATCGCGGTGTTGTCGCTGGTCGGAAGTCTGTTGGTCGGCGAGTATCTGGCCGGCGCGCTGATCGCAGTGATGCTGGCCAGTGGCCGTGCGCTGGATTCGGCGGCCGAACGTCGCGCGGCACACGATTTGCGTGCCCTGCTCGAGCGCGCCCCCCGATTCGCGCGGCGACGGACGGGCACGCAAGTCACGACCATACCTTTGGCGGACGTGCGTGTCGGCGACTTGCTGGTCGTCGGCCCCGGCGAGGTGGTGCCTGTGGACGGGCGGATTGCCGACGCTGTGGCGGTGCTCGACGAGTCCGCGCTGACGGGCGAATCGATGCACGTCGAGCGCCGCATCGGCGAGCCCGTCCGCAGCGGCGTGATCAACGCGGGCAGCCCTTTCGAACTGGATGCGACCGCAACGGCTGACCAGAGCACATATGCGGGCATTGTGCGATTGGCGCAGCAGGCAGGCGCGGACACCGCGCCGGTGGTGCGGCTGGCGGACCGTTACGCGACATGGTTTCTTCCTGCGGCGTTGATACTCGCCGCCGCGGCGTGGTTAGCGAGTGGGTCGGCCGTGCGCGCCGTGGCGGTGCTGGTGGTGGCGACCCCATGTCCGTTGTTGCTGGCAGCTCCGGTCGCAATTGTTTCCGGGTTGTCCCGGGCATCTCGTGACGGCGTGGTCATCCGCGGCGGCGGGGTCCTGGAAAACCTCGGCCGTGCGACGACGTTGGTGATGGACAAGACCGGCACCCTGACGGTGGGACGGCCCACGGTGGTCGACGTGGTAGCCGCTCCTGGTTGCGACGCGACATCGCTGCTGCGACTGGCCGCTTCGGTCGACCAGTTCTCTCCGCACGTAATGGCTGAGGCCATCGTCACCGAAGCGCTCAGCCGCGGCCTGCGGCTGTCGCTGCCCGCCGATGTGCTCGAGCAGCCGGGCAGCGGAGTTACCGCAACCGTCGACGGATGTCGGGTTTCCGTCGGCCAACTGCCCGCGGACGCGATGACCGCCCCCTGGACACGAACGGTGCTCAATCGTGCTCGCCTGGACAGCTCAGCCATCGCGTGGGTCTGCACCGAGAATCAGGCGGTGGGTGCCGTTTTCTTGCGAGATCCGCTGCGCCGAGAGGCGCCGCGCACCGTGCGGCGACTGCGAGAGGCGGGACTGAATCGGTTGATCATGTTGACCGGCGACCGATTCGAGCCCACCCGCGACATCGCTGCTGTCTTGGGACTGGATGAGGTCTTTGCCGAACAGACACCGGCCGACAAGTACGCCGCGGTGCGCGCCGAAAGTGAACGGGCACCGACGGTGATGGTCGGCGACGGAGTAAATGACGCTCCCGCGTTGGCCGCCGCCACCGTCGGTGTGGCAATGGGTGCCCGCGGCGCCACCGCCTCCTCGGAAGCCGCCGACGTGGTGTTGACCACCGATCGCATCGATCGCCTCGCTGATGCGATGGACATTGCCCGCTGGTCTCGCCGGATCGCGGTGCAAAGTGCGGTCATTGGTATGACTTTGTCGGTGCTCGCCATGGGGATTGCCGCACTGGGCTGGCTCCCGCCGGCAGCGGGGGCCCTGCTGCAGGAAGGCATTGATGTCGCGGTGATCATCAATGCGTTGCGGGCTCTGCGAGGCAATCGGGCCACCGAGGTGCCATTGACCACCGGCACCGAAGAGTTGCTGCAGCGCTTCTCCGCCGAGCACGACGAACTCCGCGACGCCATCGGGCTGCTGCGCGACAGCGCGGATCGGCTTGTTGCAGGTTCCGATGCCGTCGCGTTGGATTCGCTTGCCGCGGCACACGCCGTACTGATCGACCGGGTGCTGCCCCATGAACTGGCCGAGGAAACGCAGCTTTACCCGGCGCTGGCCAAGCCCTTGGGCAGCGAAGCCACCCCGACAATGAGCCGGACGCATGCCGAGATCCGGAGGCTCTCCGACCGCATCGGAACGCACCTAGCCATCGCGCAAGCGCAAGGGCGGATTCAGCCCGACCAAGTCGATGACTTGCTCGCGTGCCTCTACGGTCTGTACACGCTGCTGCGGCTGCACTTCGTGCAAGAAGAAGAGAACTACTTCGTTCTAGCCGAAGATGAGACCGACCGCCACGAAAAGCACTGTCCGGCAAGCTGATCCATGGCCATCTCACGGCTCGCTGCCGAACACAGGGCCGTTGATTGCGGTCGTCGAAGGTCCTTGGACCCCCGGGTTCGGGGACCAAAGGCCCCCGAGGTCGGGACTTCGGCGTAGCCGTCGAGACGACCGAAGCACCCCTCGCTGGATTCGTTCGCCTCTATCGGCCGAATCGGCCAACTGGTCGACTGGTCTCAAGGCCGGTCGAGGAGGCTGCGATGAGGTTCGCAAAGCACACAACGCATATTGGGCGGATGTATTGCGTTACCGATCGCCTGCACGGTGGCCGCACAGTTCAAGTGCACGGCGACGAGATCGCATCCATCGTCACGACGTGGCTGTGGGAGCTGGGTGCCTACAGCCCGCTGGTTGAGGACCTCGCGCGCGCGGCGTGCGTCGGCGACTGGTCTATGGCTTACGCCGTAGGCAACCTGTTGTCCGTTGAAGTGACCCTTGCCTCGGATGCCTAGCGCCTGCGCCCCGGACAGCGTGTCTTTCGCGCCGGGACGTGGCCCAAAGTCCCCGGAGTTAAGGTCGTCGTCCCCTCGTCCGGTGGCGGCAAACCCGGAATCGTCGACATCAGAATTTCTAGAAAGGGCGAACTGCGATGAACGCGCGCTTTCCCGATGCGGGCACGATCCGCACCGTCCTGGCTCTGGCATCTCGAGCCCCCTCCGTCCACAACACCCAACCGTGGCGATGGCTGGTCGGCGAGCAGAGCCTGCATCTCTACTCCGACGCAACCCGACAACTACCCAACACCGATCCGGACGGGCGGGACTTGATCTTGAGTTGCGGCGCGGCGCTGAATCACTGCGTCGTCGCATTCGCAGCGGTCGGATGGCACGCCAAAGTGTCCCGCTTACCCAACCCTGCGGATACGAATCACCTTGCCGCAATCGAACTTTCACAGCACAAGGCGGACGCCTCAGACATTGCGCTCGCCGCGGCGATACCACGGCGGCGAACCGACCGCCGGCACTATAGCTCCTGGCAGGTACCCGTCGGCGACATCGCGCTGATGGCGGCGCGATCGGCGCGCCATGGTGTGACACTTTGCCAGGTCGAAGACACCGACAAGCTGCATAAGATCGTGGCGCAGTCCGTGTGGGATCACATGAACCATGACTATCTCGCCGAGCTCACGGAGTGGAGCGGCCGCTACGGCTCTCTCGCCGGCGTTCCGGCTCGCAACACGCCAAAGTCCGATCGTGATGCCACGATTCCTGGCCGGTACTTCGCCGGTCCGGTACTCGCCGAGCCGCCCGGCTCGTCATCCGCCGAAGACAACGCCGTGGTTCTCGCCCTCGGAACGCGTGCCGACGACCGGTTGGCGCGGCTGCGCGCCGGCGAGGCCACCAGTACTGTTCTGCTCACCGCTACGTCGACGGGCTTGGCCAGTTGTCCGGTTACCGAACCCCTCGAGATCCCGGAAACACGCGAGGCGGTGCGCTCCGAGATTTTCGGGAGCGCCAGTTATCCGCAGATGCTGCTGCGAGTGGGTTGGGCGCCGATCAACGCGGATCCGTTGCCATCGACACCGCGGCGCGAACTCGCCGATTTCGTCGGGTGGATGTCGGACTTTGCAGATGTCGGCGAGTAGGCGCCAAACACGAAACGCTCTGGTGTGCAAGGGATTTGAGATGAAGACGTTTACGCTTGACCCACGCTGCCGGTCGATCGCTCCCATTTTTCGGTCGCAACGCCCTGCTTCGCCGATCCGACCGCAAGGAAGCTCACATTGATCGTGTTCGTCATGTCGCTGCTGGCGATTCCCGGTCGCACGCGCCGTTGGGCACGTGGTCGATATGGCAGTGGTGCTATCAACCGCAACTAGCGTTGAGCGAGGCGATCGCGGCGCCCAGCTTGGCGGTGACCTCATCGGCGATCGCGATCAGCCCCGGCTCGCCGGTTACCTCCACCAATAGGCTCGGATTCATCGCCTCGACGATTGTCGTGCCACGATTGTTCGGGTCGGCGCGCAGCAAGATATTGCAGGGGAGCAGCAATCCAATCTCTCGATCGATATTGATCGCTTGGTATGCCAACGCCGGGTTGCACGCACCAAGTATCAAATAGTCCTCCAGGTCCACACCGAGCTTCGTCTTCAGCGTCGCTTTAATGTCGATTTCGGTTAGCACGCCAAACCCGTGTTGCGCAAGGGCTTCTCGGGTACATTTGACCGCGCGGTCAAAGTCCATATCCAGGTGGGTCGATAGCGCAACGCTCATGGCAGTTATTCGATCCTTATGCACCATGGCTGTGGTAGGGGCGAAAGTCCCAAGACGTCACATTCCGCACGGCGAGCGAAAACTCGCAGCCCCCGCTCAGGCAATCGGTGTTGGAAGAGGGCCGGAGTGGCTGAAGCGGGACGCTCGCCGGTGAATGCGGTGCACCTGTCCCCGGGTTCGGCGTAGTCGATCCGCGACGTGCATTGGTTGCGAGTAGAACCATTTCTTGGTGATCTCCACCAACACCATGTAGCAGAGGGTGAGTCCGACGAGCGCGGCGAAGAATTGCCACGGCAGCGGGCGGAATCCAAGGTTGGCGGCGAGTGGCGACACCGTCAGGATCACTCCGAGCGCGACGATCGACAGCGTGGCTGCGGTGAGTAGTGCGCCCGGTCTGCTGCGTAGGAACGGCACCCGCTTGGTTCGGATCGCGAAGATGATGAGCGTTTGGGTAGCAAGGGATTCGACGAACCAACCGGTGCGAAACTCGATCGGCCCCGCGTGCAGGACACCAAGCATCAGGCCGAAGGTGAGGAAGTCGAACAACGAACTGATCGGGCCGAACGACAGCATGAACCGGCGAATGAATGCAATGTTCCAGTGTGCGGGTGCCTGTAGCTGCTCGTCGTCCACCCGGTCGGTGGGAATCGCGAGCTGCGAGCTGTCGTAAAGCAGGTTGTTGAGCAAGATTTGGCTGGGCAGCATCGGGAGGAATGATAGAACGGCCGACGCCGCTGCGGCACTGAACATATTGCCGAAATTGCTTGAAGTGCCCATCAATACGTATTTGATGGTGTTAGCGAAGATGCGCCGGCCTTCGGCGACGCCTTCGGCCAATACGCTGAGGTCCTTTTCCAGAAGGACGACGTCAGCGGCGTCCTTGGCGACATCGGTGGCTGTGTCGACCGAGATGCCGACGTCGGCCGAATGGAGGGCCAGCGCGTCGTTCACCCCGTCTCCGAGGAATCCGACCGAGCGGTGGGATTGCCGCAACGAGGAAATGACGCGAGCTTTCTGCTCCGGCGAAATGCGCGCGAAGATAGTGTGGTTGCGGGCTGCCGTGGTGAGTTCTTCGTCATTGAGCTGTTGCAACTCGGCGCCGGTGATGGTGCCCTTTGAGGTTAATCCGACGTCGGTGCAGACTTTTTCGGCGACTCGGGGATTGTCGCCGGTTGCCACCTTGACCTCGATGCCCAGGGCCCTGAGCCGATCCAATGAATCGTGCACGTCGGCTTTCGGATTGTCCGCGAAGACCAGGAAGCCCTCAAGCGTCAGACGCGCCTCGTCGGCGGCCAGCAACGTTTCCTGGCCGGGGGACGCCTTGCTGGCTACCGCGACGACACGACGACCGTCGGCAAACAACCGCGTCAACGTTGGATTGGCGGCCTCGGGAATGGCTTCGCAGCGCGCCATCACCTGTTCGGGTGCGCCCTTGACGATGATGCGCCTAGTGCCGGCACGATCGATGAGCGCCGAGGTGGCCCGACGGGTGTGGTCGAAGGGCAGCGTCGCCAGGCGCGTGACCCCGGAAACCGGAACTTGATTGCGCCATAGCGCGGCGTCGAGGTCGTTCGCGCTCACCCCGCCTGCCGAAGGGTCGACGTCGGTGGCAAGCAATCCGGAGCCCAGCACCGAGTCTGCGTGCACGCCGGCGACGTCGACGGCGTCGAGCAACTCAAGCCGGCCATCGGTCAGCGTGCCGGTCTTGTCGGTCATCAAGATGTCGATATCGCCAAGGTCCTCGATGCACACAAGGCGCTTCACCAGTACCTTGCGGCGAGCCAGCCGTCGTGAACCCGAGGCCAGGCTTGTACTGACGACAGCCGGAAGCAGTTGGGGCGTGATGCCGACCGCGATGGCCAACCCGAACAGCGCCGAATCGATGAGCGGACGTTGCAGTAGAAGATTGGTGACGATGATGACGACGGTAAGTGTCAGCGCTACTTTCAGAAGCAGATAGGAGAAGCGCCGCAGTCCTCGCTGGAAGTCGGTTTCGGGTTGGCGCTCGCCGAGCCCGACAGCGATGCGGCCGAATTCGGCGGTGGGACCCGTCGCATAGATCACCCCAACCGCCTCGCCCGCACTGACCACGGTGCCCATGAATGCCAAACTGGATGCATCGGTGATGGTTGCACCGGGTGCGGCGGGTTCCGCGGACTTCTCCGATGGGGTCGACTCGCCGGTGAGAATGCTTTCGTTGCACTCCAATCCGTTCACCGTGATCAGTCGCACGTCAGCCGGTACCACTTCACCGAGCTGTAATCGGATCACGTCTCCGGGAACCATCGCGGTGACATCAACGCGAGCGAACTGACCGTCGCGACGGACCACCGCCGTATGACGCACCCGGTCGTGCAGAGCGGCCGCGGCCCGTTCTGCGCGGTATTCGTTGAAAAACGAAAGGCCGACGCTGATCAGCAAGATGGCGCCGATGATTGTGGCTTGCGTTCCGTCGCCCAGAAAGAAGGACAGTACGGCGGTAACCGCCAATAGTGCCAACACGGCGTTGTTGAGCTGGCGCACAAGCACTGCCAAAGCGCTGACCCGATGTGTCCGAATCGAATTCGGACCGATCGTTGTCAGCCTGGCGTCCGCCTCGAGGGTCGACAGTCCGTCTTCAGAGGTACGCAACGAGCGCATCACGTCGATCAGCGGCGCGCTCGCGACGTCCTGCAGCGATCGGGCAGAGACTAGATGGGCATCGTCGCCAAGATCCGACCCATTGGTTCTGTCCGCGTAGCCGACATGAGGGGTGCCCATGCGTCCACAATGGCCACTGCGCCGGTGTCGCTCTAGCGCCGGAAGGCCGATTACCTGTCGCTGAAAGTCACGAGGTGTTAGGGCACTAAGTCCCTTGTTCGGCCCTATGGGACTTCAGTCCCTTTCCAAAAGCACGGGAAGACGATCGGATGAAGTTCGGAGGTTGCCGGCTGACCTTCGAGTCATGCAGCGCACACGCTTTCGGAGGTTCCAAGGTGTCTGAGGCAATTCCGTTGGGACGATTTGCGGGTTTCGCGGTGAAGGTCCACTGGAGCGTGATTGTGATCCTGTGGCTTTTCACGTGGAGTCTGGCGACCACATTGCCGCACACCGTTGCGGGATATTCGCGGCCGGCTTACTGGGTGGCCGGAGCGTGTGGCGCAGTGGTACTGCTGGCTTCGCTGTTGGCCCACGAACTCGCCCATGCGGTGGTGGCCCGTCGATCAGGGGTACCCGTCGACGACGTAACACTATGGCTCTTCGGCGGTGTGACGAGCCTGCAAGGAGAGGCGAAGAGTCCGAAGGCCGCCTTTCGTATCGCATTTGCGGGCCCGGCCACCAGTCTGGTCCTATCTGCGATGTTCGGCGCAGTCGCGGTGGCACTGACTACCCTGCACACCCCGACCATCGTCGGCGGCGTCGCGTGGTGGCTGGCCAGCGTCAACTTGCTGCTCGCACTGTTCAATCTGTTGCCAGGTGCCCCATTGGACGGTGGGCGGCTGGTGCGCGCCTACTTATGGCATCGCCATGGCGACAGTGTGCGAGCGGCGATCGGTGCCGCGCACGCCGGCCGGGTGGTCGCAATCATTCTGATTGTGTTGGGGCTGGCGGAGTTTCTGGCTGGTGGTCTGATCGGTGGCGTGTGGTTGGCGTTCATCGGCTGGTTCATCTTCGTCGCCGCCCGCGAGGAAGAAGCGCAGGCGACCAGTCAGCAGATCTTCGCGGGCGTGCGGGTGGCCGACGCGATGACCCCGCAGCCGCATACCGCTCCTGGCTGGATCACGGTCGAGGATTTCATCCAGCGTTATGTGCTCGGTGATCGGCACTCGGCGTACCCGGTTGCCGACCCGGACGGGTCGATCACCGGGTTGGTCACGTTGCGGCAGTTACGCGAACTTGCATCCCATCAGCGCACCACCACGAGCGTTGGCGAGATCGCCCTGCCGCTGCAGAGCGTGCCGACTGGGGCACCGCAAGAGCCGCTTCAAGATTTGTTGCGTCGGATGACGCCCGTCGGTCCTCGCAGTCGCGCCCTGGTGGTGGACGGGGGCACGGTCGTCGGCATCGTCACGCCAAGCGATGTGGCGCGCCTCATCGAGGTGTATCGGCTAGCCCGACCCGCTTCGGACGGAGTCGCGGATCGTCACGATACGGACAGCTATTCGGGTACCGGGTGAGTCGGCATTGATGGCTGGGGAAGGAGTACGGACCATGAAACCTATCGTCGTGGGTATCGACGGCTCACAGGCCGCGATCGCAGCCGCGATCTGGGGGGTCGATGAAGCCATTGGGCGCGGTGTCCCGCTCCGCCTGATCTCGGCCATCAAACAGACGCACGCGTCGCCGGATGACTACGCTCGCGATCTCGAGCACGCCGAGAGCTCGCTTCGCGAGGCACGATCCGCGGTCGAGGGGAGCGGAAAGCTTGTCAAAATCGAAACCGACATTCCGCGTGGGCCGGCTGGATCGGTCATGGTGGCGGCGTCACGCGATGCCGAGCTGGTCTGCGTCGGCTCGATAGGCATCGGGCGCTACGCCCGCGCGCTCTTGGGCTCCACGGCAACGGAACTCGCCGAAAAGGCGCACTGCTCGGTTGCGGTGTTGCGGACGGATCCGGATCAACCGCCACCCGACGTGAACTGGGTCGTGGTGCGGATGACCGATGCGCCCGACAATGACTCCGTCGTCAAATATGCTGCGTGGGAGGCGAAGTTGCGCAGGGCGCCCATGTTGGTCCTCGGCGGTCGGCCCGAAGACCTTACCGAGCAAGCCGACGGCGGTTTCGAACAGCGAGTGCAGGATTGGCGGCGCCGTCATCCCGAGGTGCGCGTATACCCGATTACCACCAAGTACGCGATCGCCAGCTTCCTGCGCGTCAACGTGGAGCGAGTGCAACTCGCTGTGATCGGCGCCGCCGAGGCCGCTCAACTCGCGCAACTGGTAGGTCCTTCCGGGCATCCGCTCTTCCACCACCCCCAATGTTCAGTTCTCGTCGTTCGCGAGTAAGTGGGCCCTCCGTGAAGATCAAGCACCGAAGTGGTGAAGCTGCAATGGCGAATGCCGGCGGGCGGGTGCTGGTCAGAAGCGATGTTCCGCTGGGCCGCTTCGTCTGCGGGGTGACGATGTTGTGCGTGGCGGCGTGGACGGCGGCGCTGGTCGTCAGCGACCACTTCGGCTACCACCCGGTTGCCCCCGGCCGATTCGGTTGGTCGCTCGCGCTACTTGCCGCGGTGGCATTGATCGCGCGAGGGGTTTTTCTCGGCCGCCCGGTGACGAGTAGGCATGCGATGGCCGCGGCTGCGAGCGTGTGTTTAGGGCTTGGCGCGCATTTCTTGTCATTCGGAGCCCTGGGCAACATTCTGCTGGGTGGCAGTGGACTCGCTCTGATGTGGCCCACGACGGCGCGACCTCAGCCCGAGCTACTGCAGCAGGTGTGGGCTCTCGTCGACGTCACGCACGGGGATCCATTGGCCCCATTCGCCATGCACTCGACCAAGAGCTATTACTTCAACGTCGACAGGACCGCGGCTATCGCCTATCGCACCCGGCTTGGGTTCGCCGTAGTCAGCGGCGACCCGGTCGGTGACGATACCCAATTCCAAGCTTTGGTTGATGATTTCACCCACATGTGCCGCAGTCGGGGCTGGCGGATTCTCGTGTTGGCTTGTGGTGAAAGGCATCTGAAACTATGGCGCAGCAAGACGGGTGGACGGCGCAAGCTCGAGGTCCCGATCGGGCGCGATGTCGTCGTTGACGTTCGTCACTTCACCCTGAAGGGGAGACGCTTTCGCAACCTGCGCCAAGGTGTGCAGCGCACCCACAACTGCGGGATTACCACCGAAATCGTTGACGAGCAGGAGATTTGCGGTCGGCTGATCGGCGAACTGACCGAGGTCCTGTACGCCGCGCATCATGCGGCCGGTACCGAGCGCGGTTTTTGTATGAGTCTGGACGGAGCCTTGCAGGGCCGATTCCCGGGGGTCAAGTTGGCCATCGCTCGCGACGGCGGCGGGAGGGTCGTGGCGTTCCACCGATACGCTACTGCCGGGCACGGAACCGACGTGACACTCGATGTGCCGTATCGCCGACCAGACGCGCCCAACGGTGTTGACGAGCGGCTCACCATTGACATGATTGCCGCGGCGAAAACCCAGAGTGCAAACCGGCTTTCGCTCGCATTCGCAGCGTTCCCGGAAATCTTCCAAGCCGCTCATCACGGCCCGATGCAGCGTGTCGCGTATCGGTTGATTCATTTGCTGGACCCGTTTATCAGGCTTGAATCCTTGTATCGCTATCTCCGCAAATACCACGCGCTGGGTGGGCGCCGATATGTCGTGCTACATGCCCGTCAGATCCCGGCGGCGCTGCTGGTATTGCTGTCGCTGGAGTTCACGCCACGGCCGCACCACCAGCGGCCGGTTCGGACCGCAGTGGTGCACGCCTAGGGCAGCCGGGGTGCTCGGTCAGATGTGAATGGACTGTTCCATTGGCGGCGAACCGAATTGGAACCGGCGGCCCGTCACCATCTCCGGAATCACCCGTACATAGTGCGACTTCTCAGAAGTCGTCCACGGCAACACCTGGGCACGCTCCGCATCCTCGATCTCCTCATCACTACGAAGAGAGCGCGCGGTGCCGCGCACGATCACACTCCAGCCCCCGGCGACGTTATGGTCGTCGACCTCGAATACCACCTCGTTGTTTATCGCGGTACTGACCAGCTTCGTGCCCACCGCGGTGCGAAACAGGATCGTTCGCCGCTGGACGGCATAGTTGACCGGAAAGATCTGTGGATGGCCATCCACGCTCGTGACCAGCCGTCCCAGCGTGACACCTGAGAGCAGGTCCCAACACTCGTGCGCGGGCAAGATGATCGCGCCGTCATCGGTTCGGGTTTGATTCGTCATGGGGATGACCTTATTGACGAAAACCGTCGATCTCGCCTGCCGAAGGTCCTGCCCCGTCGGGACCAAAGTTGGTCGACCCTTGCTGGTGCACCTGGCGAACCTTCAAGACGTCGTGGAGCGGGCGCCGCGGCGTGGGGGCCGCAGGACGATCCATCGACGGTGCTATACCGACTCTGATCAGGACCTGGGGCTCGCCGGCCTGGCCGATCAGGTCGCGAACGATGTCGCGGCTTTCGTCCAGCTCGATGAGGTGCGTCAGGGGGCAGGTTGCCATGCCGGCCATGGTGCATTCCAGCAATACAGTCGACAACGCTTCGCCGGATCTCAACCAGTCCGCTCTGTCGTCCTCATCGGTGCAGAGTACGAGTATTTTGGACCAGTCGGCCTCGAGCTCTGGGCGCCGATCGGTATGGATCCTGACGGGGAATTCCCGTCCGACGTCTACGCGCTGGTGTTCTTTGTCGGATGCGAGAGCGCTGGGAGGGATGCCCTCGCTGACCGCATAAGGTGTTGTCCACCAATCTAATTCGGCGAGGTAGAGCCAATCGCCGTTACGGATGTCTTCGGTGAGTTTCGCCGCTTCGGCCAGCTGTGGTCGCGAGTCATCGCCGAGCACATGCAGGTGCACTACACGGTCATCGACGGCGTCGTACAGTGCGCGTTCGAAGAAATCCCAATATGCCGGTTGTCGCAGTGGAAGCCGATCGGTTCTGCGCTGCAGAATCGCCAGGGTGCGCTCACGCTGAGCGCCGGTGACCAGTGCGGGGCTGAATTTCATCGACGCGAGCTCATCGGGATCCGTTTTGTCGGGGAACCGCGTGATGTCCGCTTGCCAACCTTCGGCCAGCATGGCGATACGAAGGTGATCGAGGACTGCGCCGCAACTGATGATCGCGTCGCGGTCCAAGCTGTCCGTGCCGGGGACTGTGCGATTACGATCGATGAATAAGTGCAGCGCCGCGCCTTGCGCCACCCACCGCCAAGGCTGGCTGTTATGCACGGACGGAGCCCGGCACGCCAATTGCACCGCTCTTTTCAAGACCTGGGTATCCAGCGTCGGATGCATGACGTCAACCCCTCGTCCATAGTTGCGACTCGACATCGACGTTAGGGTGTCGTCGGGCTTAACGCCTAGGGTCGTATGTCCCTGCGGGACTAGGCCGTTGGACTGCTCTGCCGGCTCTTTTCAACGTAGCTGACCACGTCGGACAACGTCCGCAGCGATGCATAGTCGGATTCGGGGATATCCACGCGCAACCGCTGATGGATGCCGCGGAGAAAGTTCAGCCAGTCCATAGAGTCAAGATCGACTTGGTCACGGAGTAGGACGTCGTCGCGAAGGTCGTCCGGGTCGATTTCCGGAGCGATGGTGGTCAGCACCGACAGAATCGTGCCGCGGGTGTCCTCGTTAGTCATGGCTCATCACTTCTCCAGGAGGTCGGGCTGCTGCAGCAGGTCATTGATTGCGCTGAGGAACAATGCTCCTCGGTGACCGTCACTCGCGCGATGGTCGGCTGCAAGCGTCGCTTGGACCGCGGTGACGACCCGGATGCCACCGTCAATGACCGCGACTCGTTGAGTTGGCCTGCCGAAACCGACGATCGCTACCTGCGGTGGGTAGATCACGCCGAAGACCGTGTCGACGCCCTTGTCGCCCAGGTTGGTGACGGTGATGGTCGGGTCGGACATCTCTGAGCTTCGCAGTGAGAAGGAGCGCGCCCGTGCCACGAGGTCGGCGAGATTATGCATCAATTCGTCAAGCTTCTTGTCCGGAACATCATGAATCGCCGGCGCGACGAGACCGCCGCCGCGCAGCGAGATTCCGACGCCAACATGAACTCCGGTCGCGGGCTGGAATCCGTCGTCGCGCCAGAACCCGTTGAACTCGCCGAACCGCTGCGCGGCGACGCCAACCGCCTTGAGCAGTAACGCGGCCGGCAGTACGCGTTCGTCGATCGAACGCTGCGCATTTCGCGTCGTCAGCCAGGTCATCGAGCTGTCCAACAGGATTTCGTCGGCGAGGTAGTAGTGCGGAATCTCGCGCTTCGCACGGCTCATGGCGGCCGCGATCGACTTTCGCATCTGTGCGGCACGGTCGGCGGCTGTTGGCTTGGATGTCGGCTTGCTTATCGGTTGTGCCGGCTCTTTTGGCGCGGCGGCGTGCTCGACGTCGCGTATGGTGACCGCGCCCTGCGGACCGGTGCCGCTAACGGTGTCGAGATCGACGGTGAGAGTTTGGGCCAGCCGTCGGGCCGCAGGTGATACCCAACGACGTCGTTGCAAGACGGACGGCGCAGTGATCACGCCGGTCGCCGTGTCGGCCGGCGCCGCCGGTTCGGCCGTTGCTTTCCTCGGATGCCGCCGCTGGCGCGGCGACGCCTTCACCGCGGTCTCATCACGTTCCAACAGGGTCGCCAATACCGTTCCCACTTCCACGGTTTCGCCGACAGGTACGAGCAATTCGTTAACCGTGCCTTCCTGCCAGCATTCGATTTCGACTGCGGCTTTGGTGGTGTCGACGACCGCCACGATTTGGCCTCGGGTTACCTTGTCGCCGGGCTTGACCAACCACTCATCCAGGGTGCCCTCGTCCATGTCGGCCCCAAGTGCCGGCATTTTGAACTCGATCATTGCCGGTCGCCGAACAGGTTCTGCACGGCCGTGACGATTTTTTGAGGCTGGGGTAAGGCAGCCTGCTCGAGGTGCTTCGCGTATGGCATGGGAACCTCGGCGCTGCACACGCGAGCAACCGGGGCATCGAGGTCGTAGAACGCTTCTTCCATGATCCGCGCCGTGATCTCGGCCGCCAGACTGCCACTGCGCCAAGCTTCGTCGATCACGACCGCCCGATGTGTCTTGCGCACAGAATCGAGAAATGCGTCATCGTCAAGCGGCCGTAAGACCCGCAAATCGATGACCTCGCAGTCGATTCCGGCCAGCGACAACTCGTTGGCGGCGTCGAGCGCCTTAGGAAGACAGCCGCCGTAAGCGATCAGCGTGACGTCGGTGCCCTTGCGGCGGATGGCCGCTCGCGAGATGTCGGTGGTAGCAAGAACATCGATATCGGATGAGGTGTTGTAAAGCTGGACGTGTTCGAAGATCACCACCGGATCTGGGTCTGCCAGGGCTGGGGCGAGCATGCCGTAGGCATCTTCGACGGTGGCCGGTGCCAACACTTTGATGCCCGGGATGTGGGCGTACCACGGCTCGAGGCTGTGCGAGTGCTGGGCTGCGAGCTGACGCCCCGCCCCGGTCGCCATTCGGACGACGAGCGGTACCGAGAACTGTCCGCCGGACATGTGGCGAAGGGCCGCAGCGGTGTTGACGATCTGGTCGAGCGCCAGCAGGCTGAAGTTGACCGTCATGATTTCGACGATTGGGCGTAGGCCGTTGATTGCCGCGCCGATTCCGATACCGACGAACCCCAATTCCGAAAGCGGTGTGTCGCGCACTCGGTCGGGACCGAATTCTTCCAGTAGCCCTTTGGAGGCCGCGTAGGTTCCGCCGTAACGTCCGATGTCTTCGCCCATCACCACAACACGCGGATCGTCGCGCAGGGCATCGCGAAGGGCGTCGTGCACAGCGGTTCGGTAGCTGGTCTTCATCGCGAGCACTCCACAGTCAGCACGTCGCGCCCGAGATCCGCAACATCTTCCCACGTTCCGGCCTCGGCGAATGCCACCGCCGCCTCGATCTCGGCCGCGGCGGCATCTTCGATCTCCTGCACGTCGGCGTCGGTGAGCGCGCCATCGCGCACGCATTGCTCGGTAAACGACCGGATCGGGTCACGTTCGCGCCACTGCGCGACCTCGGCCTTATCCCGATACAGTTCTGGATCGAACATCGAATGCGCGCGGAACCGATAGGTGCGGAACTCGATGAAAAACGGCCCGCCGGTGTCGCGGACGTGATCGACACCCTGCTGGGCGGCCGCGTGGCACGCCTGCACATCCATGCCGTCGACGGCCAGCGTGGGAACTTGGTACGACGCCGCCTTGACGGTGAGATCGGTCTGCGACTGTGCGCGCTCCAAGGCGGTTCCCATGGCGTAAAGATTGTTCTCGCAACAGAACAACACCGGCAGGTTCCATAGCGCGGCCATGTTGAGCGACTCGTGAAATGCGCCCTCGGCCACCGCGCCGTCGCCGAAGTAGCAGGCGGTTACCCGCTTCCGCTGCAACATGGTGTCGGCCAGAGCGATACCGACCGCGAGCGGTAGTCCACCGGCGACGATCGCATTACCGCCGTAGAACCGCTTGGACGCATCGAAAAGGTGCATCGACCCTCCGCGTCCGCGTGAGCAGCCCTCCTGCTTGCCGAACATCTCGGCCATGATCGAGGTCATCGGGATGCCGCGCAGCAGTGCGTGTGCATGCTCGCGGTAGGTAGCGACGACCGCGTCGTCGTCGGCCAGTGCGCGCAGTGACCCGGCGGCGACGGCCTCTTCCCCGACATAGAGATGCAGAAATCCACGAATTTTGGCCGCGCTGTAGAGCTCCGCGCACTTCTCTTCCATTCGGCGCACGCGAATCATGTCCGACAGGAGTTCATGGGCCAGCTTTGTATCGGTCATGACGGCACTCCCTCGGCGCGGCGGTCAGCTTGACGCTCGATGGTCGAGGTATCGCCCTCGGGCAGGCCCAGTTCGCGAGCCTTGAGCAGGCGACGCATAATTTTGCCGCTGCTCGTGTGCGGCAACGCATCTGCGAACTCGATCTCTTTGGGTGCCACCGCGGCCCCGAGCCGCTTGCGTGCGTGGCCGAGCAATTCCAGGCGCAAGCCTTCGTCACCTACCATGCCATTCTTCAGAGTGACGAAGGCTTTCACGGTTTCACCGACTGTCGGGTCGGGCTTGCCGATGACAGCGGCCTCGGCAACCGCCGGGTGGTCGGTGAGCGCGCTTTCAACCTCGAACGGACCGATGAGATGTCCCGCGGACTTGATTACGTCGTCTTTGCGTCCGACGAACCAGAAATAGCCGTCGGCGTCTTTCTTGGCGAGATCTCCGGTCAGGTAAAGACCGCCCGCAAAGGACTTTCGGTATCGCTCTTCGGCGTGCAGATAGCCGCGGAACATCGACGGCCATCCCGGTTTGAGCGCGAGTTCGCCCTCGACCCCCGGTTCAACGACGACCGAAGTCGTACCATCGTCGTTGTGGCGCAGTATGTATGCGTCCACACCCGGCAGCGGTCGCCCCATCGAACCGGGCTTGATGTCGAATGCGGGGGTGTTGGCGATCATGATGCCGCCCGTTTCGGTTTGCCACCAGTTGTCGTGAATCGGCAAGCCCAGCACCCGCTTTCCCCACCAGACTGCTTCGGGGTTGAGCGGCTCACCCACGCTGGCGATGAATCGCAGCCGCGGAAAGTGGTATTTTGCCGGCATTTCCGGCCCGGCCTTGATCAGCATCCTTATTGCGGTCGGTGCCGTGTACCACACCGAGACGCCCTGATCCTGCAGTATTCGATACCATCGCTCAGCGTCGAACTCCGCTTCGTCGACGATGGAGGTGACGCCATGCAGCAGCGGACTGATAATGCCGTAGGACGTTCCCGTGACCCAACCGGGATCGGCAGTGCACCAATAGATGTCGTCGGAATGGAGGTCCAGCGCGTACAGACCGGTGATGTAGTGCATCGCGACGGCCCCGTGCACGTGCATGGCGCCCTTGGGCGTCCCGGTGGTGCCGCTGGTGAAGTGCAGCAGCGCTGGATCCTCGGCGGTCGTCGGTTCGATCGGTGTCGTTTCGCTGGCGGCATGCATCCACTCCCAGAAGTTGAGCGTTCCGGGTATTTGTTCGCCGGCTCCCTCGTCGTCGACTACGAGGATGTGCCGAACGGAGGGCATACTTTCGCGAATCTTGGCGATCTTGCGCTGATAAATCGCCTTGGTCGTGACCAACACATCGGCTTGTCCGATATTCACTCTGGTGGCGATCGGTTCGGGGCCGAACGCTGAAAACAGCGGCGAAACGACGCTGCCGTTACGCAGTGCACCAAGCATCGTGATGTAGAGCTCGGGGACGCGGCCCATGATCGTGAACACCCGGTTGCCTTTGTTGATACCGAGCGCCCGCAACACCCCCGTGAAGCGCCTGGCGAGGCGGTCGAGTTCGGCGTAGCTGAGATCTCGGGTGGCGATCGCACCGTCCCGGCCTTTGTCGGTGATGAAGCGCAGCGCCGTCCGACTGGCGGCCGGGCCCGCCGCGTGTCGGTCGACGGCGGCATAAGCGATGTTGCAGCCGCCCGGCCCCATTTCGCCGCACAGGTTGGGAACGTCGGCCCAGCGGAATTTTGCGCGTGCCTGCTCGTAGTCCAACAAGTTGGGCTCGACAAGGTGGTCGCGGGGCGTTTTACGAATGACATCCGCGGTCATGACCGCCTCTTTCCCTTGGTTGGGCGTCTTCATCGTTTTCCGCGCGCGCATCCACGCAATAGAGACGAAGGTCACCAGTCAGTACGCGCTTTTGTCGTCGGGTCGAAGGGAGGGGGTCGACGGGCGAGCGCGCGCCACCGGTCTCACGAAGGTCGGATGACCCACCGTCGGGGACCAAGGACTCTGGCGTCAGGCGTCGGCGGGCACGAGTCTTAGCCATAACGGACGAAGGGCGGCGACGATGGCGGAAACGCTGGCCGATACGAAGGTGATCACGACGGCAGTCGAGCTGGCCTGCCATGCACCCTCGCTGCACAACAGCCAGCCTTGGCACTGGATTGCCCACCGCAACAGTGTCGATCTGTTCGTTGATCCCGAGCAAAAAGTACGTGCAGCCGACAGTTCCGGTCGCGAAGCGATTATCAGCTGCGGCGCTGCGCTCGATCACTTTCGCACTGCGATGGCCGCCGGCGGGTGGGCGACGAAGGTCGATCAGTTCCCCAACCCGAGCGATCTCGACCACTTGGCAACCGTCGATTTTGCGCCGGTCGACTACGTAGCACAGTCGCGGCGTGACCGCGCGAACGCGATACTGCGTCGCCGGACCAACCGATTACCGTTTGGTCCGCCCAAGCACTGGGCGTCGTTCGAGCCCGTGCTGCGCAGCTCGTTCAACAATGACTTGGTCAGTCTGGACGTACTGCCCGCGGAGGTGCGACCGCGCCTCGCCGAGGCGGCCCGACTCACCGAAGCCTTACGTCGTTATGACGACCTGTATCACGCCGAGTTGCGTTGGTGGACAGGGCTGGCGGAAGGATCGGAAGGAATACCGGAAAGTGCGCTGCCGTCGGAGTCCGACGATCGGAGGGTCGACGTGAACCGCCGGTTCCCGGTTGATCCGTCGAACGAGCGGAGCTCAGCGGGCACTTACGACCTAGCGAAGATTCTCATGTTGTCCACGCTTGGCGACACTCGTGTCGATGCCCTCAACTGTGGCGAGGCGCTTTCGGCGATCCTGCTGGAGTGCACGATGGCCGGACTGGCCACCTGTCCCGTCACCCACGTCACGGAGCTGGAAGCCAGCCGGGACATGATCCGCGACCTCGCGACCGGTCTCGCCGCGGTACCGCAGGTGTTGATCAGAGTCGGCATCGAACCGGAAGGCGAGCTGGCTCCCGAACCGACGCCGCGCAAACCGGTACACGAGGTGTTGGAGATTCGTGGCTAGGGGATGACCTCGCATCGGAAAAGTCTTGGCGTGTAGCGGGTTTAGGTCTGTTCGGACTTCACCTTGAGGTAATTCTGTATTCTGAACAGGTCGTAGGTGCGTCGCCGCTCGGGCCGAAGCTGGGGGGTTGCCGATGCGGCGGAGATGATTTCGGGTTCGACCACTCGATAGCTTTGCCCATCAGCCCGGATGGTCGCGTGCCCGGCGGCAAGGACATTCCGGAGCCAATCGACGTCGACCCCATAGGGCAGCGGAACGATGAACCCGTCCGACACCCGTTCCGTGGCTACCGGAGTCGCATAGTGCGCGCCGGAACGCCGGCCGGTGTGCTCAATCACCGACGCATACTAGTGCTTTCGCCCGGCCAGATGCAGCATCAGTGGATTGAGTAGACGCTTGTTGAAGACCCGGACGTGGTCGAGGATCGTCACCATCTCTGTTAATCCTTCCCGCGATATGAGAGCGAATAGTGCTGTGGCGCAGTAACTTGCATAACCATCTCCATATCGTCTCCGCACCGTCCATGTGCTGGCGTGCCCGAGTGAGAGCGGACATCGCAATGGCGCAATCCGATCAGCTCGCTGCGTCCGCGGGTAGGGCCCGAAGTCCCAAGAGTTGCGTCAACCCTCGTCCGCCGAACGGATCCACAGATGAGGACCAACGCCTCTGATCTGCCAGGTCACGACGCCGTAGCGTCCTGAATAGCATCTCGAAACGCTATTGGTCGCCAGGAGTTCTCATGTTTGATCGGTACCCACCGAAGTCCGTCGTCGTTGGGGTGGACGGTTCGGCAGCCGCGATCCGGGCCGCTCGGTGGGCGGTCGATGAAGTCGCCGGGACCGACATTCCGCTGCGTCTGCTCTACACCAAGAGCGACGACAATGCCAGTCCGCGGCAAGCGCGACTGGCCGTGGCCGCGGCGGAGCAGGTCGTCCGCGACGCATACGACGCGGTTGAACAGATCGGCAAGCCGGTCAAGGTCGAAACGGAGATCGTCGACGGCGGGCCGGTGGCGGCACTCATCGCTGCTTCGCGATCCACGACGTTGCTGTGTGTCGGAGACACCGGGGCCTCGATGCGCCCGAACGTCTGGCTGGGTTCGACTGCGAAAGAACTCGCACAATCGAGCCACTGTTCGGTGGCTATCGTCCGGGGAGATCCTCGCGACACCGGCGCCCGCTTGATCGTGGCGTACGTAGACGAATCGCCGGAAGGCACAGATGTTCTGGAGCTGGCGATTCACGAGGCCCGACATCGCGGCGTCCCACTGCGGGTGCTGGTAGCAACGCCGCCGCGATCCGGTGACTCGCATCTGAAGCGTTGTACGGACAACTACCCCGAGGTCGACATCGACACGGTTGTTCTGCAAGTGTCCCTCGTCGACTACCTTGCTGCGCATGCCGAAGCCATTCAGTTGGTCGTAGTCGGCGCCGCCCCGACCCCGGCAGTCGAGCAATTGCTCGGCACTCCCGGCGCTGAAGCTCTGCGGGAAAGCGACTTGTCCTTGCTTGTGGTCGGTTTCCAGCGGCCTGGCCGCTAAGCACGCTCGTCGCAGCGAACGCCTCCAGCAGGAGCGCTGACAAACGACCTACGACCTTTGGGACTTCAGCCTCTTTCCCGCATTTCGGCCGACTGGTCGGATAGACATCACCAGTAATCCTCGCAATCTAGGAGACAGCGATGAACACTCTTGCCGTTCGGCGCCACCCCGCGTCGATCTTCCCTGACCTATCAGAACTGTTCGCAGGCCTTCCCACGATGGCCGGATTGCGCCCCGCCTTCGACACCCGCGTGATGCGGCTGGAGGACGAGATGAAGGACGGCCGCTACATCGTGCGCGCGGAGCTGCCGGGGGTCGACCCGGCCAAGGACATCGACATCACAGTGCGCGAGGGCCAATTGAGCATCAAGGCCGAGCGCACCGAGAAGAAGGATTTTGATGGACGCTCGGAGTTCTCTTACGGGTCGTTCGTTCGGACCGTGTCGTTGCCGGCGGGCGCTGACGAAGACAACATCCAAGCCACCTACGACAAGGGCATCTTGACGGTTTCGATGGCGGTTTTGGAGCCGAAGGCAACCGAACGCCGCGTCACGGTGCAATCCGCGAACTGACACCGGTGTGATGACTAGAGCAGCTGATATCACCCGGCGCTCGCCGCGCCGGGTGTTCCGCGACCGTCGCGAGGCAGGCCGGGTGCTGGCAAACCTCTTGAGCGCCTACCGCGACCAACCCAACGTCGTCGTCCTGGGGCTGGCCAGGGGCGGGCTGCCGGTGGCATGGGAGGTGGCGGCAGCGCTGCACGCACCGTTGGACGCCTTTATCGTGCGAAAGCTCGGCGCTCCCGGGCATGAAGAATTCGCGGTCGGGGCGTTGGCAAGCGGTGGCCGAGTAGTGGTCAACGACGACGTGATTCGGGCCTTGCAGATCTCGCCGGGACAATTGCGTGCCGTCGCCGAGCGTGAAGGCCGCGAGCTGGTCCGCCGTGAGGCCGCATATCGCGGCGGACGCCCGCCCCTCGACGTGACCGGCAAGACGGTCATCCTCGTCGACGACGGGTTAGCCACCGGCGCAAGCATGTTCGCGGCGGTACAAGCGCTCCGCGAATCTGAGCCCGCTCAGCTCGTAATCGCGGTGCCGGCGGCCCCGGAATCTACCTGCCGGGAATTCGCGGGCCTGGTCGACGATGTGGTCTGCGCGAGTATGCCCACCCCATTCCTCGCGGTGGGGGAGTCGTTCTGGGATTTTCGGCAGGTCACGGACGACGAGGTTCACCAGCTGCTCGCCACTGCGACGACGGATCAAACGACAACGTCGGCACAGGTGCTGACGGCCGCCGAGGTGCTCAGCAGCGTGGCCATCGATGCTCCATCGGGTGTTCCGCCGCGCGCGACGCTGGAGGAGTTGATAGGTGACGCTCGAATCGTGTTGATCGGCGAGAGTTCGCATGGGACGCACGAGTTTTACGAGGCTCGGGCAACCATCACGAAATGGCTGATCGAGGAGAAGGGATTCTGTGCCGTAGCCGCCGAGGCCGACTGGCCCGATGCCTATCGGGTGAATCGGTACGTGCGGGGTCTCGGCGTGGACGAGACGGCCGACGCAGCGTTGCTCGGGTTCGAACGATTTCCGGCCTGGATGTGGCGCAACACGGTCGTTCGTGACTTCGTCGATTGGCTGCGCGTACGCAACCAGCAGTGCGAGTCAGGGCGTCAGCGGCAAGCCGGCTTTTACGGACTTGACCTCTACAGCCTGCATCGGTCCATCCAGGAAGTGGTGACCTACCTGGATAGAGTCGACCCGAAGGCGGCGATGCGAGCCCGAAATCGTTACGCATGCTTCGATCATGCTTCGGCGGATGATGGTCAGGCCTACGGCTTCGCGGCGGCGTTCGGGGCCGGTCCGTCGTGCGAAAGCGAAGCGGTCGAACAGCTGGTTGACATTCAGCGCAACGCCTTGTCCTATGCGCGCCGGGGCGGACTGCTTGCCGAGGACGAGCTTTTCTACGCCCAGCAAAATGCACACACGGTACGCAACGCCGAGGAGTACTACCGTGCGATGTTCAGCGGTCGGGTGAACTCGTGGAACCTGCGCGACAAGCACATGGCCGAGACGCTCGACGCGCTGTTGAGGCACCTGGACCGTCACGACGGCGCTCCACCTGGTCGAATAGTGGTGTGGGCGCACAACTCTCATGTGGGCGACGCGCGGGCCACCGAGGTGTTCTCTGAAGGACAACTCACGCTGGGGCAACTGGTCCGGCAGCGATATGGCGATGAGTCACGCCTGATCGGATTCAGTACGTACGCAGGCACCGTGACCGCCGCGAGCGATTGGGGCGGAATCGCGGAACGCAAAGCTGTGCGGCCCGCGCTGAACGGCAGCATCGAAGAACTGCTACACGAGACGGGTCGAAGCTCCTTCCTGGTGTCGGCAGACCTGCGCCCGGAAGCCGCCGATCCGCTCAGCGTCGTTCGGTTGGGCCGCGCCATCGGGGTGATCTATCGGCCGGAAACGGAGCGGCAAAGTCATTACTTCCATGTCCGGCCCGCGGACCAGTTCGACGCGATGATCCATATCGACCGGACTCGGGCACTCGAACCGCTGGAGCCGACGAGTCTGTGGATCGCCGGCGAAACACCGGAAACATACCCGTCCGGGTTGTAACGATGAGTCAACGGATATGGTCGTATTGATGTCATTGGGATCGCATGGCGCGCTTCTTGTGACACCCTCTGCGAATCAACGGTTTTCGGCGATTCCTATGCGTGGTGGAAGTGGCGTCGGGGCGGGAGACGCGATGGTCGCGGCGATGCTGATGACGCCCGGCACGGCTGTCTGTGATCGAGCGGATATCGAGAAGCTGTTTGCGCTCTCGCCCGAGCCTTGCGATGTCACGCTCTGCGACTGAGGCATGAGCCTCGCCCGGGACGAATGGCTGCCTTACCAGGGGTCTAAAGGCCCCTCCGCAAAGAATGCCAGCTCAATACCCTGGCATTTGAACTGCGCGTGAACCTTGGCGATTATCGATCATGTGCGATATTGAGGGCAGGGGCAGGAAGGACTCGCAATGGTAAAGGTATTCCTGGTCGACGACCACGAAGTCGTTCGTCGCGGACTTGCCGACCTGTTGGCAGCGGACCCCGAGCTCGAGGTCATCGGCGATGCGGGCTCCGTGTCAGAAGCGCTGGTCCGCATACCCGCGTTGCAACCCGACGTCGCGGTGCTCGACGTGCGCCTTCCGGACGGCAACGGCATCGAATTGTGCCGCGACCTGCTGTCTGACCTTCCTGAGTTGCGCTGCCTGATGTTGACTTCGTTCACCTCTGACGAGGCGATGCTCGAGGCGATCCTGGCCGGCGCCAGCGGTTATGTCGTCAAAGACATCAGGGGCATGGAATTGGCGCAGGCAATCAAGGACGTCGGCGCCGGGAAGTCACTGCTCGACAACCGGGCGGCCGCCGCCTTGATGGCGAAGCTGAGGGGCAACGCCGAGCAGAAGGATCCGCTGTCGGGATTGACCGACCGCGAGCGAACCCTGCTCGGGCTGCTCAGCGAGGGATTGACCAACCGGCAGATCGCCGCGCGAATGTTCCTGGCCGAGAAGACGGTGAAGAACTACGTATCCCGGCTGCTGGCCAAGCTCGGCATGGAGCGGCGGACCCAGGCAGCAGTATTCGCCTCGAGGCTGGACCAACGACCCACGCGGCCGACCACGAGTACGTAACCTGCAGGCGCGTTACCGCAGCTAGACTGGCCCGCACGGGTGAGGCAGCGTCGACTTGTTGGGTTGCCATCCCGATACGACTAAGCTGGGCCACGGCCTCTTCGTGTTGCTCGCGTTGTGTTGGCTCTTTGGACAACACGTGGCTGCCCGGGGGGGCTGAATTGCCGGAGGTGTCAGGCGAATGGCCAGCGACGATGGTGGCTCGGCGTTTGCCGGACTCGGCCAGCGTGGGCTGCTCAGCAGGATGCACCAGCAACTCGACGAGTTGCTGGCATCGCGCGATCAGATGGAGCGGCTGCTTGAGGTGATCGTCGAGATCGGCTCCGATCTCGACGATCTCGATGCAACCCTGCGTCGCATCGTCGTCGCGGCTCGGAAGCTGACCTCTGCGCCGTACGGCGCCCTGGCGATACGTGACCGCGATGGAATGTTGATCTCGTTTGTTCACGAAGGAATCGATGTCGACCATGCGCGACGAATCGGCCATCTGCCGGTTGGCAAGGGAGTTCTCAGCCTGTCGCTGTTCGACACGCCGGCTCTGCGTTTGGATGACCTGACACGGCACCCGGCCGCGGTTGGGTTCCCCGAGCACCATCCTGCGATGCAAGCCTTCCTTGGCGTGCCGATCACCATCCGCGGAAAAATATTCGGCAACCTCTATCTCACCCACGACGAGCCGGGTTGCCTATTCTCCGAATCCGACGAAATGGCAGCTCGCGCACTGGCATTCGCGGCTGCGGTCGCCATCGACAATGCGCGACTCTTTGAGCGTGAGCGCACGGCGGCGAAGTGGATGGAGGCAAGCCGCGAAATCACCACCGCGCTTCTGTCTACCGTCGGACCCAGCCGGACTCCGCTGCAAATAATCGCCGAAAAGGCTTATGCGCTAACCGAAGCCGAACAGGCGATCGTGCTTGTTCCGGACGATGACGATTTGCCGATAGACGAAATTGACACGCTGGTCATCTCCGCAGCGGTAGGATTGAACGCCTCAGAGGTTATCGGCCAACGGATTCCGGTGGATGCTTCCACCAGCGGCGCGGTGTTCCGCTCCGGTGAACCACTGATCACCGAAGCCCTGAGTTACCCGATCCAGGCATTCACCGACGTAGGACAGCGAAGCGCAATCTTAATGCCGCTGCGCGCCCAGGACCAGGTCGCCGGGGTGATTGTCGTCGCCCGCGGCTCGGAGCGACAACCGTTCGATGACACCTACCTGGACCTGGTAAGCGATTTCGCAACACACGCCGCGATAGCGCTGATGCTGGCGGCGGGTCGCGAGAACACGCGGCAACTGACGCTGGTGGCCGAGCGAGAGCGCATTGCCCACGACTTGCACGACCATGTCATCCAACGGCTATTCGCCGCGGGGATGGACCTACAGGGCACGGTGGCCAGGGTGCGTTCAACCGAGGTTGCCGACCGGCTGAACCGCACCCTCGACGATCTCCAAACGATCATCGAGGAGATCCGCACGACCATCTTCCAGCTGAAGTCGCCGTCCGGAAATGGCGGTGGATTTCGAAATCGCATTCAACGAGCGGTTGCCGACCTCACCGAGGGCCGCGACATCGTCACGACGGTGCGGATGCACGGACCGATGACCGCGATCGGCGGCGATCTCGCCGACCACGCGGAGGCAGTGACCGCCGAAGCCATCAGCAACGCGGTTCGCCACTCCGGTGCTTCACGTCTCACGATCGAGGTCCATGTCGGAGACATGCTGACGGTTGAGATCGTCGACAACGGTTGTGGCATACCCGTTGACAATCCCCGCCGCAGCGGCCTGGCGAATATGCTCTACCGCGCCGAGCAGGTCGGCGGTCGCTGCGACATCAGCAACGCGCCCGGTGGCGGTACCCGAGTCTGCTGGACCGCCCCCTTGACCGATCACTAATACCCGGCGACGTCCCTGACGCCCAGGGACTCGTGGACCAATGGCGCCACAGTGGAGTCTAACGGCCCTGCCGAACGGAGCGGACCGCAAATAACGTCGTGTCAAAGCCGGGCACGCATGTCCATGGCGGCCTTCAGGAGGGCTCATGAGTCATCAGTTGGCGGAATACTCCGCCACTGCTCGACTGCTCGACGGACGGCTGGTGTCGCTGCGCCGCCTCACCGCTCAAGACGCCGATGCGACATTGGCGCTTCATCAGCATCTCACCGAGTTCGAGCGCTACTACCGTTTCTTCACGCTGAACCAGATCGATCTCGAGCACCTCGTCCAAACTATTACCGAGCCTTCCCAAGATCGATACTCGCTCGGCGCATTCGACATCGACCGGTTGATCGGTGTGGCACACTACGTCGCCGTCCGCGATGATCCCGAAGTTGCCGAAATCGCAATCGCAGTCGCCCACGACGATCACTCGCTCGGCGTGGGAACAGCCTTACTCAAGCATCTCGCGCATGTCGCGCGTGCTCACGGAATTAAACGATTCACAGCCGATATTTTGAGCGAGAATCATCTCATGCTCACCGTGCTGTTCGGCCTTGGCTGGCGTTGTAACCCAACGTATTACGGAGCGATTCACCACGTCGAAGTCGAGTTACCAGATGACCTCGACGAGTTGCCATCGGGTGCGCAAGCGATCTCGTAGCTAGGAGAACGAAATGTCGGAAACCACAAAGAAACACGGAATATTGGTCTGCGTCGACGGATCGGAGGCATCCGACGCTGCGGTGGCCTGGGCGGCCCGCGAGGCGGGAATGCGCCACACCGCTATCACGCTGATGCATGCCGTTGCGCCGATCGTTGTCGGCTTCCCGGTGGGCCGACTGTACGACGAAATGCCCGGCTGGCAGAAAGAAACCGGACAGCACGTCATCGATCAGGCCCAAAAAACGCTCAGCGCCAGCCTGGGCAAATCCGAGCCACCCGAAATACGTTCTGAGATGGTCTATTCCAACGTCGCACCCGCACTGATTGAGGCATCCAAGGATGCCCGGATGATCGTGGCGGGCAGCCAGGGCCTTGGCGCGTTGGGGCGGCTACTGCTGGGCTCGATCACCACGTCGCTGGTCCACTACGCCCATTGCCCGGTCGCGGTCATTCATTCCGATGGTGACCCGGCTCCTGATCGCAGCGCTCCCGTCCTCGTCGGCATCGACGGTTCACCGGCCTCGGAAGCGGCGACCGCGTTGGCTTTTGACGAGGCCTCGCGTAGAGGGGTTGGTTTGGTGGCGCTGCATGCGTGGAGCGACGTCGGGGTGTTTCCGATGCTCGGCATGGACTGGAGGGATAGCGAGGCCAACGGGGAGGAAATACTTGCCGAACGCCTCGCCGGTTGGCAAGAACAGTATCCGGATGTGCACGTGAAGCGAGTCATCTGCTGTGATCTGCCCTCTCGATGGCTGTTAGAGGAGTCGAAGCACGCGCAGCTGGTGGTGGTCGGAAGCCACGGGCGTGGGGGCTTTGCCGGCATGCTGCTCGGCTCGGTCAGTTCCCATGTCGCGCAATCGGCAACCGTTCCGGTGATTGTCGTCCGGGGCAACTAGACGCGTTCGGGGAGGGTCTTTGGTCCTCGATGTCGAGGCCATCGGTCGAGTGCGTAGTGCGCTACCGGCTCGTTAGCGTAGATCTATGACGTATGTGATCGGTGCCGACTGCGTTGACGTGCTGGATAAATCCTGTGTTCAGGAGTGCCCCGTCGACTGCATTTACGAGGGCGCCCGGGCGATGTATATCAATCCCGACGAATGCGTGGACTGCGGCGCGTGCAAGCCGGCATGCCGCATGGACGCGATTTACTGGGAGGGAGATCTGCCCGCCGACCAGTCACAGCACCGGGACGACAACGCCTTCTTCTTCAGCCTTCCGCTCCCGGGTCATACTGCGCCACTTGGCTGCCCGGGCGGCGCTGCCAACGTTGGTCCGCTCGGTGTGGACACACCGTTGGTGGCTGCGATGCCCGTACGTGAGGGCGGGTTAGACCCGCACTGACGATCGACTTGTCACGGGCGCACGACGAGCACCGAGCATCCGGCGTGTCCGAAATGTGGGTTGACCGGACCCACCATACTGGCGATCTTGTCGGCGTCCGAGCTGTCCACCACCGCTAGTTGTACGGGTTCGGTTGTGCTGGCGAGGAATTCAGCGGCTCCGCTTCGCGCGGCAGCCGGAAGGACGTGCACCTCACGATACTCAGACACCCACGCGCTGAGGCGCTGATCCAATTGAGAATACGGGATTTCACCTAGCCCCCAACGCCAGACTCCCATCGCCAACACCGGTGCGTCGCGTAGGCGCGCTTCCCGGAAACCGTGCTCGAGCACAGCGTCGTTGTCGGGTTTGTCGTCGACGACGACGGCAACCCATCCCGAGCCGACGTCTTCGCCGTCGCGGTTGTGACGGATGATCGCCACCGGGCAATGCGCATTCTCGGCGACGGTCGCAGCCGTCGAGCCGAGTACTCTGCGGGCGACCCGCCCGATCCCGATCGAGCCCAGGCAAACCATTGCCGCGTGGGCGGATTCGTCGATCAACGCGTTCCCGATCGATCCGCGCACCAGGTCGGTTTCGACCTTGACCTGCTTACCCAGCGCATTGACCGCGGCGCAGGCGGCGCGCAGCGCTGTTTCGCCGTATTCGATATCGAGGCTGTCATCGCGTGCGGTGCCATCGGACTCCCGTTCGGGGATCGCATGAACCAGACGCAGCGGAACGTCTCGGCTGATCGCCTCGGTCACCGCCCATCTGGCCGCATTGATGGCGGCATCAGAGCCGTCGATACCCACGACGACCCGCTGCGATGATTGCGGACGATTCATTGCATTCTCCGATCGAACCAACGCTGGCGGGAAACCCCGCTTCATCGGCGATGTTATGAGCCTTAACTGATTCTCGGCAGGGCCCTTCGGCCCGTTTTTGTCGCTATTGTCCCCAGGCAACGTGGGGGACCAGTTCGATGACTTTGCGGCAACCGTTCCGGGTCACGCTTATTCGCCGGTTGAGGGTCTCTCGTCCACGCAGTTGGGGACGAAAGTCTCATGACCGATCAGTGTTTGGACCATATCGTTCTCGATGAAGCGAAGGAGAAACCATGTCAGCGTCCGCGAAGCGTTACGGAATCGTCGTCGGAGTCGACGGATCGCCCGCGTCGGATTTCGCGGTCTGCTGGGGTGCGCGGGACGCGACGTTGCGTGGTGTCGGTTTGACCTTGGTCCACATGGTGAACCTGGCCGCGCCGGTGTGGCCGCCAATGCCTCTCACCGCAGATACTCCGATATGGCAGGAAGACTATGGACGTCGCATCCTCGAAGAGGCGGAGAAGATCGCCGAAGATGCCTCAAAAATCCATGGCCGCATCGATATCGCTACAGAGCTGATGTTTACGTCGCCGGTTGCTGCGCTGGTCGAATTGTCCGGCGAGGCAGAGATGGTCGTCGTGGGCAGTAACGGGCGCGGAGCACTGGCCCGGACGTTCCTGGGCTCGGTCAGCTCGGGCGTGGTGCGCAGCGCGAGGTGCCCGGTCGCGGTCATCCGTGACGAAGATCTGTCGATGCCGAACCCGCTTGACGCACCTGTGCTGGTGGGCGTCGACGGCTCTGCGGCGTCGGAGCTGGCGACGGCGATTGCTTTCGACGAAGCGTCCCGGCGCGGCGTCGAACTGACGGCTTTGCATGCGTGGAGCGACGTCGGAGTGTTCGAACTTCCAAAGCCGGAGTGGCCCGCGGTGCGGGCTCAGGCCGAGGAGATCCTGGCCGAACGCCTTGCCGGTTGGCAAGAACGCTACCCCGACGTAACGGTGCATCGACTTGTCGTGTGCGACCAACCTGCTCGGCAGCTGATCGAGCAGTCGGAGTCTGCCCAGCTGGTCGTCGTCGGCAGCCACGGCCGAGGTGGCTTGGCCGGCGCGTTGTTGGGTTCGGTCAGCAATGCGGTCCTGCATGGGGTCCGGATGCCGGTGATCGTCGCACGGCCATCTATCGGCCACCCAGATGAGGACTAAAGCCTCATGATCGACGACCGCGCAGGCAATAGCGTCTTCCATGACGGATGGAGGGCGAAATGACGGCATTCGAGAAGCGCTGCGGGATCGTCGTCAGAGACCGGCCGGGCCGCCAGCTGATCGAGCAGTCGAAGTCGGCGGAAGCGAAGCTGAGTTCGGTGAGCAACCTGGTCGTTCACGCGATCCACCCGCCGGTGATTGTGGCGCGTCACTCCTAGAGCCCCAACGAATCCTCGTCGACAGGAATGTAGAGTCATGAACGTTACGATTGCCGCTGACCGGCCTAGCCAAGCGCCGGCGGCAGTCGCATCGCCCTACATCGATGTCCGCGAAACCCACACCGGCATGGTGGTGCTCGCCGGGGATCGCGCCTTCAAGGCAAAGAAGCCGATCGCGACCCACTTCCTGGATTTCCGCACAACCGAGCTGCGCGAACGTGCATGCCTGCGAGAGATCGAGCTCAACGGCCGGCTGTCGCCTGAAAGCTATCTTGGCATTGCGCATCTCACTGATCCCTGCGGAGGACCGGCCGAACCGATCGTCGTCATGCGGCGCTACCGCGAAGAGGACCGGCTGACCTCCTTGATAACTCGCGGCCCCGACGACGCGGCCCGCGACGTGCTGGACACCATCGCTGACGTGCTGGCTCGATTCCACGCCCGCGCCGAGCGGAGCCTCGAGATCAGCGCCGAGGGCAAGTTGTCCGCGGTTGATGGGCGCTGGCGCCAGAACTTATCGGAACTGAACAGCTCTGTGGGCAAGCCGTTTTCAGAGATATCCTTTAAGCCGTTGGCGCGCGTTCAGCGCCTTGCTGCTGAATTCGTTTCGGGTCGGGCCCCGTTGTTCGCCCGTCGAGTCGAAGAAGGATGCATCGTCGACGGCCATGGCGATCTGCTCGCCGACGACATATTTTGGGCTGAAGGCAAGCCGGCGTTGCTCGACTGCCTGGAATTCGACGACAAGCTGCGCCATATCGACCGCATCGACGACGCGGCATTTTTGGCAATGGATCTGGAGTTCATGGGCCGCAAAGACCTTGGTGACTATTTCGTCCAACGCTACATCGTCCACTCGGGTGACAGGGCGCCGACATCGTTGTGGGACTTCTACATCGCGTATCGCGCCGTGGTGAGAGCCAAGGTGGACTGCATTCGGCAGTCACAAGGCAACGCCGAGGCCGCCAGAGACGCGGGCCGGCACCTGGCCATTGCCGTTCGGCATCTAGAACACGGTAGCGTCCGCATGGCGCTGGTCGGTGGGAATCCAGGAACCGGCAAGTCGACCGTCGCGCATGCACTCGCCGAAACGGTAGGAGCGCACCTGATCTCGACCGATGACGTACGTAGAGAGCTAGTAGATTCGGGCGTCATCACCGGGGGCGCGGGCATACTGAATGGGGGCTTGTACCGGTCCAGGAACGTCAGGCGGGTCTACGAGGTGGCTCTGGATCGGGCCCGCGCGCTTCTCGGCGATGGCTACTCAGTCATCCTCGACGGTACCTGGCGGGATCCACATCTACGTGCTTACGCCTATTTGGTCGCGTCCGAGATGTCCTCGGCTGTCGCGGAACTCATGTGTGTAGCAGGCGTCGAGACCGCTGCCACGAGAATACTGACCCGCCGACCAGGTAACTCCGAGGTGACGCCGGAAATCGCGGCAGCGCTGGCGCGCGAACACAACGGCTGGGACACCGCGAGTGCGTTGGACACATCTCAGCCGTTCGAGCAAACCATCCAACAGGCACATGCCATCTGGCGTCGGTCGGTCGCCGCTGGAATCAGCGTGTGGCCGTGAATAACTGAGCACACGTTCACCGCAGGAGTAAGGCAGATGGCTCGGCATTGGTTGGTGATGGAGGCATCCGGCGACGGGCCTCCGGCACCGTTCGTCGCCCGGCTGGCAGGTGCCGGACGGCATTTGCCCCAGACCCACCTGACCACAGACGAACTGATGGCGACCACACGCCACCGTACCCACATCGATCTGGAACGATTGACCGGGATCCACGAGCGGCGAGTTTCGGTGGGGGACGAGGATTCCTACACCCTGGCCACCTCGGCAGCACTGAATTGTCTTGCCGCCGCGCAACAGGATCCGGCATCGCTTGAGGTGGTTATCAGCTGTAGCATCACCAAGCTTCGTGGCGGTCTGACCCAATGGCTCGAGCCGTCGATGAGCAGCGCGATAGCCCGTGGGATTGGGGCGCCGCAGGCAATGACGTTCGATGTGTCGAATGCATGTGCTGGGATGCTCACCGGGGTAACGATTTTGAACAATTGGATCCGGCAGGGCATTGTCGAGCGCGGGCTGGTGGTCAGCGGAGAGTACATCTCCCAGCTCGGGCACAACGCGGCGCGCCATATCCGCAACATTATGAGCAAAGAGCTGGCGTGCCTGACCCTCGGCGATGCCGGCGCGGCACTTCTGTTGGAGCGCGCGCCCGCCGGCTCAGCGGGAATCAGCCTCGCCGGGTTCACCACGGTCGCCGACTACAGCCGGCTCTGTTTGGCTTATCCAAAAGGCCACGATCCGGGCGCGCGGATGTTCACCAATTCCCGCGCCATTCAGAAGGCCGCGATCGCCAATACTCCGCTGCTGCTACACGAAGTACTTGACACTGTTGGTATTTCGATTCACGACATCGACCATGTCATCACGCATCAGACTTCAGCACGTGCCATCCGCAAGGGGATGGCCCGAATGTCGGAGTCGTTTGGCGACAGTCCCCGGCACGACGCCGTGATCACCGTCGACCGGTACGGCAACACGGCATCGACGACCCATACGGTGGCCCTCGTCGAGGAACTCGAGGCGGGACGAATCGAGGCTGGAGAAAGGATCGCGCTGCTCGCGTTGGCTTCGGGATTAGAGATCGGCGTGGTCTTGCTGACCGTGGATGAGGATTTGGTGAGCCGTTATGGGCACAGTCATTGAACGAGCCGACGTCGCGCACTCGCGGTGGCGTGACCGGCACAGCGCGCTGCGTCTGGCGGTCAGCGTCGCCAAGGACTGTCTGCTGCACGCCGGATGCGAGCCAAATGAGTTGGATCTGGTAGTCAACGCCGGGATTTACCGCGATCGCAATCTGGGGGAGCCCGCGCTCGCCGCGCTCATTCAGGATGACATCGGAGCCAACACCGAGGATCCGCACGCCGACGCACACGGCACGTTTTCTTTCGATGTCGCCAACGGCTCCTGCGGGCTATTGACTGCGCTGCAGATCGTCGACGGATTTCTGCGAACGCGCAGCATCCACCGCGCCCTTGTCGTGGCCAGTGATGCCGATCCGGGCCATGGCATGAGCGAGCACTTTCCGTTTTCGGCCGCCGGTGCGGTGCTGCTGTGCGGATGGACTGACGACAGTTATGGTCTCAGCGGCGTCTCCTGGGTGAACGACGCGGTCGATGGCGACGAAGTATTCTCCGCAACAGTCGGATTCGCAGACGCGCGTAACGTTCTTAGGTTCAATCAGTCGGCCGCGATGGATGAGCGATTCGCCGCGGCGGCCACCGAGGCGGCGCGAGCATGCCTGGATGCGCAATCGGTGCGGCTTTCCGATATCGACATGATCGTCGCCGCACCCGCGCGGCACGGCTACCGCAGCGCGTTGAGCGTCCGGCTTGGGGTGCCGATCGAGAAGATCAGTGTGGCTGACGATGAACGGATGCATACCGGCGCACTGGCGGCTGCCTTCGAGCAACAGGCTGCTCGGCTGCCGGCGGGCGCGCAAGTACTGCTCGTGGTTGCCGGTGCGGGCGTCACGGCCGGCGCCGCCTTGTACCGCCAGCCACCACCACAGAAGACGGTGTCGTGATGGAGCATTTGAGCGCTTTCGATGCCACTTTCCTCGAGGTTGAAGACTCCGATCCGCACGTGAGTTTGGCGATCGGCAGTGTCTCGATTATGGAAGGCCCTGCTCCGAGCTACGAGGAGTTCGTTTCGACCTTCGCCGAACGGGCACCGCAAATTCCGCGCTGCCGACAGGTCCTGCGGACGCACCCGCTAGATCTCGGCTCACCCGAATGGGCTGACGACCCGCATTTCGACGTCTCGCGGCACCTGCATCGTCTCGCCCTGCCGCACCCCGGCGACGACGCGGCGTTATTCGAGATGGTCGCGTCTGTAATGGAACGACGGCTCGATCGCGAGCGCCCACTCTGGGAGTGCTGGATCTTCGAGGGGCTGAGCGGGGACCGGTGGGCCGTTTTGACCAAAGTCCATCACTGCATCGCCGATGGGATCGCGACAACGCAGATCCTGGCAAAATTCAGCGATAGCGGCGGCGGCGACAGCTTCGCGACCGCGATTCGTGCAGCCAGGGAGCCGGTCCGCCATGGCCTGGGCCTGCCGAAGATCAGCTTGAACCCGGTGAAGTGGGTCAGCGGGATAGCACGAAGCGCGTTTGCCGCGGCGGCCGCGGTCGAACACATGGCGATGGGTGCGGCCGAGCTGACGGCCGGTGTGCTGAGCGCGGCGCCCGATTCGTCGCTGAACGGACCGGTTACGTCGCTGCGCCGCTACAGTGTGGCCCGGGTTCGGTTGGCTGACCTGCAGGAGGTTTCTCGGGCATTCGGCGTGACGCTCAACGATGTAGCGCTGGCGGCGATCACCGACAGTTACCGCAAGATTTTGCTGGCGCGCGGTGAGCGGCCCGGCCACAACTCGCTGCGCACGCTTGTTCCGGTTTCGGTCCGCCCGGCGAATCACTTCAACATGGCCGACAATCAGGTCTCGGCAATGCTGCCGTTGCTACCGGTCGACGAGGCGGACCCAGTGAGCCAGCTGCAGGTGGTGCACAGTCGGCTCACCCGGGCCAAGGCGAGCGGCCAACGCGAAGGAGGCACTGCGCTGACCTCGGCAGCTAAGAATGTCCCGTTCGCGTTCACGGCATGGGCCATCCGGTTGCTGTCCCGACTTCCGCAAAAGGCAGTGGTCGCGGTGGCGACCAACGTTCCCGGTCCTCGGGAGGGGCAGAAGCTGATGGGCCGGCGGGTGCTGGAGATCCTTCCGATCCCGCCGATCGCTCTCAACGTGCGTACCGCCGTCGCGATGCTCAGCTACGCCGACCAGTTCATTTTCGGCATCACCGCGGACTACGACACTGCGCCCGACATCGACGCGCTGGCCGCAGGAATTGAGGATGGGGTTTTACACCTCGTCAAGGCCAGCGGCATGCACCGAGGCAGAGCACGTTCGTAACCAAGCGAAGGGTTGCACAACCGCTGTGGTACAGCTGACGAAGGTCCTCCACGCTAGCGACTTCGGTCCCTTTCAAGGGCTTTCGAGAATTGCTGGGATAGAAGTTATGGCTCGTGTTGCAGGAGCGAAAGTAATTGTCCTCCAGTCACACCCGGTTTGGATTGCCGCTCAACAGCTTGCGCGCGAGCGTAGCGAAGCGATGCGCCGCCATCCCTCATTCGGCGCCCATCAGCGTGCGGTCGGCCAGGGGGATGTCGGACTTCCCGGGAGCCGTTGACAGCTTGCACGCCGTTGCGTGAAGGCGTCGACGTCGCAATGCCATTCGCGGCGCCCGGCGATTGACGGGTATTCCGTCATACACGCACACATATATGTATGGTGACGATTGGGCCGGAGTAGCGTGTTTCGGCTTAGCCTATTCAGACCCGGATGACGCACCACATGACAGGAGAACGCAGTGGCAGAACGGCTGGCGGGCAAGGTGGCGCTGATTAGTGGGGGTGCGCGGGGGATGGGTGCCTCGCACGTGCGGATGCTGGTGGATGAGGGAGCCAAGGTCGTGTTCGGCGACATCCTCGACGACGAAGGCAAGGCAGTAGCGGCGGAGGTCGGCGACTCGGCTCGTTACCTGCATCTCGATGTGACGAAGCCCGACGACTGGGATGCCGCGGTAGCCACCGCGCTGCACGAGTTCGGCAGCGTCGACGTGCTGGTGAACAACGCCGGCATCATCAACATCGGCACCTTTGAGGACTACGCGCTCATGGAATGGCAGCGGATCCTCGACATCAATTTGACCGGTGTGTTTCTCGGCATCCGCGCCGTGGTGGCACCGATGAAGGAAGCCGGACGCGGCTCGATCATCAACATCTCTTCGATCGAAGGTATTGCCGGTACGATCGCCTGCCACGGTTACACGGCAACGAAATTCGCTGTCCGGGGTTTGACAAAGTCGGCGGCGCTGGAGCTCGGACCCAGCGGAATCCGAGTGAACTCAATCCATCCCGGCCTGATCAAGACCCCGATGACCGAGTGGGTTCCCGACGACCTCTTCCAGACCGCGCTCGGCCGGGCTGCCGACCCCAAGGAGGTCTCCAGTCTGGTGGTCTATCTGGCCAGCGACGAGTCCAGCTATTCCACGGGTTCGGAGTTCGTGGTCGACGGCGGCACCACCGCCGGCTTGGGGCACAAAGATTTTTCCGCCGTGCAGACCGATGCGCAACCGGAGTGGGTTACGTAGCGGCAGTTACCGATTCGGGTTCCGCGGCGGGCTTGCCATTTGGATCAGGCCATGGCGAGGGGAGCGGGCGTTGCCGCACTCGTTGCGGCCACCAGAACCACTTACCCAACAGCGCGGCAATCGATGGCGTCATCAGCGACCGCACGATCAGCGTGTCGAAGAGCAGGCCCAGACCGATGGTGGTACCTACTTGGCCGATGACGGTCAGCTCGCTGACCGCCATGGTCATCATCGTGAAGGCGAAGACCAACCCCGCCGAGGTGACGACCGAACCGGTACCGCCCATCGACCGGATGATTCCGGTGTTCAAGCCGGCGTGGATCTCCTCCTTGAACCGCGCCACCAGCAACAGGTTGTAGTCAGCGCCCACGGCAAGCAGGATGATCACCGACATCGCGAGCACCATCCAGTGCAGCTCAATGCCGATGATGTGCTGCCAGATCAGCACCGACAGCCCGAACGACGCACCCAGCGAGAGCAACACGGTTCCCACGATGACCGCTGAGGCCACCACGCCTCGGGTGATGATCAGCATGATGATGAAAATCAGGCAGAGCGAAGCAATTCCAGCGATCAGCAGGTCATAGGTGTTGCCGTCACTGAGGTCTTTGTATATTGCCGCGGTGCCCGCGAGGTAGATCTTGGAGCCCTCCAGCGGCGTGCCCTTGAGTGCTTCGTAGGCAGCCTTCTTGATCGCCGCGATGTGCGAAATGCCTTCTTGAGACATCGGATCGCCGTCGTGGCTGATGATGAAACGCACGGCGTGGCCGTCGGGGGAGATGAAGTTCTTCATGCCCTTTTTGAATTCGGCGTTGTTGAAGACCTCCGGCGGCAGGTAGAACGAGTCGTCGTTCTTGGACGCGTCGAACGCCTTACCCATGGCGTTCGAGTTCTTCTGGGCCTCGTTTTGCTGATCCTGCAGACCCTTTTGCGTCGAATACATGGTCAGCATCGTGGTTTTCATGGCCTTCATGTTTTCGATCATGGAAGGCATCAGCGCCACCATCTGGGGCATCAGGGTGTCGAGATGATCCATGATGGGCAACAGGCTTTCGATGTCGTCGGTCATCGTGTCGATGCCGTCGAGGCCGTCGAAGACGGAGCGCAGCGACCAGCAGATCGGGATGTCGAAGCAGTGCTTCTCCCAGTAGAGGTAGCTGCGGACCGGGCGGAAGAAGTCCTCGAAATCCGCCATGTGGTCGCGTAATTCGTTGATGTCGATGGTCATGTCGTGCATCTTTTTGACCATCTGGTGCATGTCGTTGGCCATCTGCACGGTGATGCTCGACATCTTCTCCATGCTGTCGATCGTCGTCTGCATCATGTCGGCCTGCTTGAGCATGTCGGCCATCTGGTCTTCTTGATACTTCTGGTTCATCTGCTGGCTGACGCCCTGCATGCTGATCTGGAATGGGATCGAGGTGTGCTCGATCGGTGTGCCCTCGGGCCTGGTAATGGACTGCACGCGGCCGATTCCCGGCACCCGGAAGATCGTCTTGGCGATCTTGTCGATGACCAGGAAGTCCGCGGAGTTCCGCAGATCGTGATCGCTTTCGATCATCAGCACTTCGGGGTTCATCCGCGCGTGCGAGAAGTGTCGGTCCGCGGCTTCGTAACCCTCGTTCGCGGGCAGGTCGGCAGGCAAATAGTTGCGGTCGTTGTAATTGGTGCGGTATCCCGGCAGCGTCAGCAGGCCGACGAGCGCGACCCCGATCGTCATGACCAGGATCGGCCCGGGCCACCTCACCACGACGGCGCCGACCTTGCGCCACATGCGAATACGTTGCGTGCGCTTGGGCTCCAGTGTCTTACCGAAACGTGTTGCCACCGCGACGACGGCGGGACCGAGCGTCAGTGCCGCTGCCACCACGACTACCATGCCGATGGCCAGTGGGATGCCCAACGTTTGGAAGTAGGGCAGGTTGGTGAAGTGCAGGCAGAACGTGGCGCCGGCAATGGTCAAGCCGGAGCCTGCCACCACATGCGCGGTGCCGTGGAACATGTCGTAGTACGCATCTTCGCGGGAGTTGCCTTTACCCCGGGCCTCCTGATACCGGCCGATCAAAAAGATCGCATAGTCAGTGGCGGCCGCGATCGCCAACGTGACCAACAGGTTGGTGGCGAAGGTAGAGAGCCCAATGATGTTGTGATAGCCCAGAAAGGCGACCATTCCGCGCGCGGCCGACAGCTCCAACACCACCATCACCAGCGTCAGCAACAGCGTGACGATCGACCGATAGACCAATAACAGCATGGCGATGATCACGGTGAACGTGCACATCGTGATGAGTTGCACGCTGCGGTCACCGGCCATGTGCTGATCCGCTGAGAGCGCGGCAGGCCCGGTGACGTAGGCCTTCACCCCGTTGGGCGGGGGCACACTTTTGACGATGTCTTGGACGGACTCGACGGAGTCGTTGGCCAACGCTTCGCCTTGATTACCGGCGAGGTAGACCTGAACGTAGGCGGCCTTGCCGTCATTGCTCTGCGCGCCCGCACCGGTCAGCGGGTCGCTCCACATGTCTTGAACGTGCTCAACGTATTTGGTGTCGGCGTCGAGCTTCTTGACGATCGTGTCGTAGTAGGCGTGAGCGTCGGCGCCGAGCGGTTTTTGGCCCTCGAGCACGATCATGATCGAACTGTTGGACTTGTATTCGTTGAACACCGCACCCATGCGTTTGGTCGCGACCACCGATTGCGCATCGTCGGGGGCCATCGAGACCGAGCGCATCTTCCCGACGGTGTCCAGGTCGGGGACGATGGTGCTGAGCACCGCGATGAGCCCAATCCAGCCCAGGATGATGACGATGGCGAATTTCCGGATGAAACGCGGGATCTTTTCGCGCACCGGCTCTGCGGCCGTGGGGAGCGTGTCGGTGCGAGCGTCGTTAAACGTTGTACTCATGCGGATTTCACCAGGCAGAAGGTCAGGGCGTGCACGCCGGTGGTTATCTTCTCGTCCTTGACTTCGTCATCGATGGTGATTCGGCAACCGAGGTAGTCGCCGTCGCTTTGCGCCGAGAGGTTCGGGAAGACGGACGGGGCGGTTGTGGTGAGGACGAGTGTCCATGGCAACGGCGCGCCGTCGACCCGTGTCGGGTCGGCGGACAGGTCCAAGTAGTTCACGTTGGCGTGGCTTGCCGAGCCGAAGACCTCGTACTTGACGACCTTGGGCTTGAACGGCTTGGAGTCATCGAGTCGCGGACTGGTCAAGACGCCGGTGTCGTGGAGGCCGAAGAAGGACTTGACCCGCACCACGGCAAAGCCGCCGACCACCACCACCGCCACGATCAAGAGCGGCAACCACGCGTTCCGCACAATCTTCGATAGCAGCAACTACGCGCGTCCTTTTCTCGTCACCATGGCCACCGCCCGCACAACTCGCGGGCTCGGGTGCACACGAGCCGCATGACTCAGCATCGGATTTCGGCCCTTGCCGTGACGTGCGCGCCCGATCGTTCCGTGCGGATGAAGCTGACGGCGCGCGCCGGCGGTCGTCCCCGAGCACCGACGCGTGCCTCGCTTTGCGGAAGCGTCCCCGAACACCGCCACCAGCGCATACTACATGATCTGCATATCTTGCACATCATGCAAGATTTGCCCGCGGTGTTTCAGATCACTTTGTGAAGATGCTGTTCACGAGCGCGGCGGCCCGCTCGACATACGGCATCGGCGTGTCGTCGGGATCCACCGGCTCGCTACCTGCCCACTTTTCGATGCCGGAACGGACCGCGGTCAGGGCCAGCGCGGAAATCAGGGCGGCCATCTCGTCGTCCGGCTTCATGTCCTGGCGGCGCACGATGATGTCGGTCAGCTGAAGCTGAAAGCGCTCCAGGTCCGCGAGGAACGCGGCCAACACCGCGGGGGAGGTCTTGGCGAGTTCGAGCATGTGGGCGGCCTGCTCGCGAAGGGGCGGCACGTCGCGCAGATGGTGCGCTGCCAGCGTGATCAGCTCTGCCAACACCACCGAGTAGGGGGCGGGTCCGGCCGCGACGAAATCCGCGACCAGCTCGGCAGGAATGTCCGATGGGCCGTAGGCGATGGCGGACTCTTTGTTCGGGAAGTAGTTGAAGAAAGTGCGCGTCGAGATACCGGCTTCGGCGCAGATTTCCTCGATGGTCACCTTGTCGAAGCCGCGCTCAAGGGCCAGCCGCACCGCGGCATCGCGGATGTCTGCGCTGGTCTCGCGCCGACGCCGCTCACGCAGTCCCATCGGGTTGGCCATACCCCCATAGTTGCACGTTCTGCACATTTTGCAGTCAACTAGCTCGTAGAGGCGCCCTTACCCGGGCTGGTCCTCCCCGGGCGACGCCAAAGCAGCCCAGAGATGATCGCGCTGGCTGGCGAAGAATTTCGCCGAGATCGGCGCCTTTTCCACGATGTTGTCGAACGCGTGAAACGCGCCGGGGGCGATTTCCAGATGGACGGGCACGCCCGCCTCGCGCAGCCGGCGCGCGTAATCGAGGCACTCTTGATAGAAGAGGTCCAACGTCCCGACGCCGATCCACGCCGGCGGGAGCCCGGACAGATCCGCTCGACGCCCCGGGGCCGCCACGATGGGATCCGCTCCGTCGAGGTACCACCGCCACGCCTGTTGGTTGTCGTCTTCGGTCCACATGATGCGCTTGCGCCCGTCCCCATTTGCGCCGGTGCGATCGTCGAGCATGGGATACACCAGCATCTGGTAAGCGAGTTCGACGTCATTCCGGTCGTGTGCGCGTTGGGCCAGTGCTGCGGCGAAATGCCCACCGGCGCTTGCGCCGCCCACGGCGATTCGATCGGGGTTGACCCACGGCTGGCGGGCCAGCCACAGCAGCGCCGCATAGCAGTCGTCGACCGGTGTCGGGTACGGGTGCTCGGGTGCGAGGCGGTATTTGACGGCTGCCACTGCGACGCCGGTGAGGCGAGATAGTTTGCGGCAGAACTTGTCGTCCTGCACGGGGGTTCCCATGATGGTGCCGCCGCCATGGATCCACAACAGCGCGGGCGCCCGGTCGGGGAGGCCCGCCGTACGGTGCATGCGGACTTTGACGTGTTCGTTGACCGCGACCACTGGTACATCGCGGAGCCGGCCGGCGTTGCCGAGGATTCCCATGATGGCTCGCTGGAACTTGTAGCCGCGATGCAGGGCGTATCCCCGGGGTAGAAAGCGCGCCACCTTACGCAGATCGGGATCCACGGCTTGTGGTCCGGTGAAGGCATTCTCGGGCAAGACATTCGCCATGGGTGTTCTCTGTTCCCTCACGCCGGCAGGCCATTTTGACCATACACAGCGATAACACCGTTCCTACGAGGGGTTATCGGGCCGCGTCAGCAATCTGAACGGGGTATCCGGCGCGCAAGATTCGCACCGTGGACGGCGGGGTGAGCACCGTGGCCTGCCCGCTTGCAGGCCGAAGCAGCTTGTGCCGGTAGGCGTTGTCTCGGTCCCAGGCCGCGAGGTGGCCGCCGACGACGACGGCTGGTCCGGAGTCTGTGGCGACGAATACGCCGTCGGGCAGATTGGTCCAATTGGCGCGGTGGCCCGCCTTGCCGCGCCGTTCCCGATGTAGCTGGGCATCCATTTCTTTCGCGTAAATTGTTGTCCCGCGGTGCGTTTCGATCCATAACGATCGGTAGGCCAGGTAGGCGCGGTGTCGGCATTCGCCGCACGGGCGATGTCCGGCAGCCAGCGCGACCGCCTCGTCAAGGAAGAACAGCGGCGTGTAGCGGTTGGGTTCCCACTGCGCCACTCGGCGGCCCCGGAACGACAGCACACAGGTAATCCATGTCGTGTCCTGATGGTTGCGAACGACGTCGCGACCGGCGCGGCTCTCGTGCAGGCGCCCGCGGTTGCCCATCCAGGCGCCCCGGCCGGGGGCGGCGATGATCTCGCCCAGTGGTGAGACGCGATTGCGCGCCGGCCCGGCCGTCGTCATCCCTCCCGCTCAAGGTCGAGCAGCATGCGTTTGGCGACGGGTCCGCCGCGGTAGGCGCCCACGGCTCCGTCGGATCGGATCACCCGATGACACGGCACCACGATCGGGATCGGATTGGTCGCGCACGCGGTGCCCACCGCGCGCACCGCCTTGGGGGAGCCGGCGAGTCGCGCCAGCGCGGCGTAGCTGGCCGTGGCGCCGTAGCCGACGTCGTTGTTGAGGTGCTCCAGCACCGTGCGCCGAAACCCTTGCGACAGTGACCAGTCCAACGTGACGTCGAAGGTGTGCCGGCGACCGGCGAAGTATTCGTCGAGCTGTCGCACGATCGGGTCCAGCCGCGTCGGCGCCTCGAGCATCCGCGGACTGATCCGCTTCGACAGCGTTAGCAGCACGCCGTCTCGGTCCTCGTTCGCAAACGCCACCCTGACCAGTCCGAGCGGGGTGGCGGCCAGCAGCAGCGGCCCGACTGCGGAATCAACTGTGCGATAGGCGATGTCGAGCAGATTGCCAGCCTGGGCATCCCGTTCGAGACGGGTGTGCAGGCGCTGCAGATGATCCGTATCGACGGGGTAGAGGTCGGCGAGGTCAGTCGAGGTCATGTTCATTCCTTGTGGTGTCGATAAGGGGATAGGTGCGCCGCAGGGTGGCGATGCCATCCGCTGCGGCCCGGCGGGCGGCGTTAACGCTGCTGTCGAGGATCGTTGCGATCTCGGCGTAGGGCAGGCCTGCCAGATAGTGGTAGGCCACGGCCTGACGTTGCTTGGGCGGTAGTGCACTTACGGCCGCGTCCAGGTCGAGATCGTGACCATCGGCTCGTTCCCCGGCGGGGGAGTCGGGGGCATCGGCGACCGGGATGGCCCGCCGTGCCGCCGCGCGAGTGATGTCGATGGCTTTGCGGTGAGCAATAGTGACCAGCCACGCTTCGACATTGGCGTCGGCCGGCAGTTGCGGGTAGGCCTTCAACGCGGCCAGGAAGGTGTCCGACCAAGCGTCGTCTGCGTCGCTGTGGCCGACCACGGCGCGCACCACCCGCAACACCGTCGCGCCGTGCTGTGCCACGACGGCCTCGAACGGCATCTTCACCTGCTGTTCGGCCTTCACCGTGATGTCACCGATGGGTGTGACTGATCATGGGATCTCCTCTTGCTCCTGATGTGAAGACGTCGGCGGAACGTGAAATGTGAGAAATCAATTCGCACCCCATCTCACGCTTCCGGACCGGTCATCGTCTACCGGTAAAGGAGGTTCAACGATGACAGCACGACACACGGTGATCGATAGCCCGTTGGGCGAGCTGACCCTGGTCGCCGGCGACGACGCTCTGACGGGTGTGTATTTCCCGCATCATTGGCGCCCGCCTGCCGCGGCTGCCCTCGGCGAGTACGTCGAACCGGCCGCCGACGACCTGTTCCGTCGCACCACCGAGCAGCTGAATGAGTATCTCGACGGAGAGCGCACCCGATTCGACCTTCCCATCGCGTTGGTGGGCGACCCGCTTCGGCGTCGGGTCTGGGATCGGCTTGTCGGAATCGGCTACGGCCAGACGAAGACATACGGCGAGCTGGCCGCGGAACTGGCCGGCGGCACGACCGCGTACGAAGTGGGCCAGGCGGTCGGGCGCAATCCGCTGAGCATCGTCGTTCCGTGCCATCGGGTCGTCGGAAAGGACGGCGCGCTAACCGGTTACGCGGGCGGCCTGAAGCGCAAACGATACTTGTTGGAGTTGGAGGCGCCGGCACCCGCGGTGGCTGGCAAGCTGTTCTGATGGTGTCGACCTGGCGCACGCGCGTCGACGCCGCGGATTGGGACGCGGTAGCCGCCGACATGGACGACGTCGGCGGTGCACTGCTGCCGGAGCTGATCACGCCTGCCGAGTGCGCCTCAATCATCGATTTGTTTTCTGACGACAGTCGTTTTCGCGCGATCGTCGACATGGGGCGACACCGCTACGGACAAGGCGAGTATCGCTATTTCAAACAGCCCTATCCGCCTCCGATAGACGATCTGAAACAGGCGCTCTACCCGAGGTTGTTGCCGATCGCCCGAGACTGGTGGACAAAGCTCGGGCGGCAGGCTCCGTGGCCCGACACTCTCGACGAATGGCTGGACACGTGCCATCGCGCCGGCCAAACCAAGCCCACCGCGCTGATGCTCAAGTACGGCCCGGGCGATTGGAATGCGCTGCACCGAGACCTCTACGGAGACCTCATCTTTCCGCTGCAGGTCGTCATCAATCTCAACGAGCCTGGCGTCGCGCACACCGGAGGCGAGTTCCTGCTCGTCGAGCAACGGGCCCGGGCTCAATCACGAGGGACAGCCACGACACTGCCGCACGGACACGGCTACGTCTTCACGACACGGGAACGGCCTGTGCGATCGACGCGAGGATGGTCGGCGGCCCCGGTACGCCATGGTGTGTCCGCCGTCCGCTCCGGCCAGCGCTACACACTGGGACTGATCTTCCACGACGCGGCCTGAACATAGCCGTCGCCGGTTGCGGCACCATGGTGGGCATGGAGTTGTACGACGCTATGCGTTCTACCGCGGCAGTGCGCGAATTCACCGACGACCCGCTACCCGATGACGTTCTCGAGCGCATCCTCGATAACGCGCGCTTCGCACCGACCGGCGGCAACCGGCAGGGCGTGCGCGTCATCGTGCTTCGTGACAAGGACACCCGATCTGCGTTGGCCGATCTCGGGCTTACCGCGGCTCGCCGCTATACGGCGCAGCTCGCCAATGGCGAGGCGCCATGGAACCCGTTGCAGCCGACCAGCTTAGATGCGTCCGCGATCGAGGCGGCGCAGGTGCCTGCACAAATGTGGGCGCCGTTTCGTGAGGCGCCGGTCGTGTTGATGTTCCTTGTGAATCTCGGCGTTGTCGCCGCGACTGATCAGGATCTCGATCGCATCGCGGTGGTACCCGGTGCTTCCGTGTACCCGTTCGTGTGGAACGTGTTGCTGGCCGCGCGCAATGAAGGCTTTGGCGGAGTGCTGACAACCATGGTTGTCGCCGAGGAGCCGCGGGTGAAAGATCTTCTCGGCATTCCCGACTCGTATGCCATCGCCGCACTGGTGCCGTTGGGCAAACCGGTGCGCCAACTGTCGAAGTTGCGGCGCCGGCCGGTCTCCGAGTTCGCCACCTGCGACCGGTTCGACGGAGTACCCTTCGTCGGCTAGCCGGGTGTTCCCTGAAGCGAACGGGCAACCGGGATGTGGGGCGTCGGGGGCAAGCGGTTTTCCCACCGGCTCTTAGGCTGCGACTGCCGCGTCGTCGCCTGCGCGGATGTATCGCTGCTCAATCGCGAAGTCCATCAGCAGCTTTCGCATGTTCTTGCGCCCACGGTGGATGCGAGACATGACTGAACCCAGTGGTATGTTCAGGACTTCGCTGATTTCCTTGTATTGGAAGCCTTCCACGTCGGCGTAGTAGACAGCCAGCTGCTGCGACTCGGGAAGCTGCTGAAGTGCCTGGCGTACCTCGGGATCACCGATCGAGTCGAGCACGACGGTCTCAGCCGACAATCGTCCCGCAGTCGACTGTGAGGGTCCCGCGGGAATCAGAAAGTCGCTGATGTCACCGGCCAGCCATTCCGTTGGCCGACGATTGGCGGTGCGGTAGTGATTGATCCGCGTGTGGTTCATGATCGTGAAGAGCCACGCGCGCAGGTTCGTGCCTTCCCTGAAGGACCCAAATCCGACGTACGCCTTGATCATGGTTTCCTGGACGAGGTCTTCGGCGTCGGCGTGGCTTTGGGTGTACCTGCGTGCCGCACGGAATAGCTGATCCCGCAGCGGAATGACGTCGCGTTCGAACCGCATCGCGAGGTCGTCGAGCTGAGGGCCCTGCGGGGGACCGCGACATGATCATCAACCTCGTAATCTCTGAGCTCGGTTGTGTCTCTTCATCAGAGCAACCAAGGATCATCGTGTCCAATGAATGGTTCTGATCCAACCCATCAAAGATAGAGATGAGGGTTCGTCCCGCCTGCTTTGGGAATTATGTCACTGTGACGGAATACGTTGGGGCGCTAGGCCTTTTAACTGTCAGAGGCTGCGTCGGCGATACAGCCTGAGGCGGTGAATATTGGTCAGAGTGGCCGGACCCGCGAACGGCCGCAATGCGGCATCAAGTCGAGCGCGTACCGCATCGGTGTCGAGGCCGATCCCGATCGCAACGAGGCAGTTGGCCGACAACCCGGGGGGCGCGATCGCAAGGTGAATTGCCGTCCCGACCAGATTGACCGCATAGGTCTGTGTGGTCGCGCCGTAACGCATCGCGACTGCGCCCTTGATCCGATATGCCCCGGCCGGCGGATCCTCGAGTAAGTCGATCAGCGCGCCCGGGTCGATTTCGCCCTCGCTCGTCGCGGTGACCGAATCGGCGTGTGAGTTGTCGTGGTGGTGGGCGATCGGGTCGGTCGTGGCATCGACGAATAGGTCGCGCAATGAGAGCTGGCCCGTCTCCTCGGGCGTTCCCGCTACGTCGTACAGCAGTGTGGGGTCGACTTGGCCGCCGACTGTACCGACGACGGTCGCGCGCGGATTGCGCTCTCGCACGCGGCGTTCCACCCGCTTGACCGTCGCGGCGCGATCGTCGCGGGGGACTCGGTCGAGTTTGTTGACGACGACGAGAGAGGCTACGCCATAGCGGGCGGGCGCGGTATGGCCGACGTCGACGGTATCGAAGTGGGCCGCGGCGTCGATCACATCGACAAGTCCGCCGAAGCGCACGCCCGGGACTTCGCTGAAGCCGATGATTCGCGCGACCGAAACGGGTTCGGCTAGACCGCTGGCCTCGACGATGACCGCGTCCAGATTCAGCCGGGGGTCGGCAAGCTTGGTCAATGCCTCGTCGATCCCGCCGTCATCAGGCAGGCAGCAGATGCATCCGCCGGCGATGGAGGCAGGCTCGTCGACCTGCCCGGTCACCAGCATGGCATCGACGTTGAGTTCACCGAAGTCATTGATGATGACGCCGACTCGCGCTCCCGGGCTACGTAGAACATGGTTGAGGAGACTCGTCTTGCCTGCGCCAAGATGGCCCGTCAAGCAGATGACAGGGATCGCTCGCACATTGTCCTTCCTGTCTCACGGATCGCAGCGGTAAGCGTAATGCTAATGATTTTCAATAAGCCCCACCGAGTCGGGCCCGGATTCGGCCGGCATGCCTCGACCGATGCAAGCACGCCTGTCCGTTCTCATTGAATCTGGGGCACATTTACTAGTCTGACCTGCATTGCCCCAGATTGGATGAGAATTTCGATCGCGACGTTTCTCATTGAAT